>JAYUBK010000141.1:0-17731 GCA_043740835.1 Chloroflexota bacterium | reverse complement strand
CGGCTGACGTGGCGCCGGATGGCCGGCACCGCCACGCCGGTCGATTCCCGGCCCCAGGCCGCGTGGACCGCGGCCGCAAGCTCGAACAGGCGGTCCCGGGCCACGCCCGGCAGGCTCGAGTTCGCCGGCTCTTCGAGGATTCGCACGGTGTATTCGGAGTAGACCCGGAGGAGACGGCGGAGCCGGACCTGGGTCTGGAGGGTCTGCATTAGTTGCCCCAGTGTACCGAACAGATGTTCGTCTGTCAAGCGTACGGTGCTGTTAACGGAGCCGGTAGGCGGGAACCTGGGAGCCGAATCCCTTGAGGCTGAGGCTGACCGCAGTGGTTTGGACGGGATGACTCTCGAGCCAGCCCAGGATTCGCCTCCGGACGTCCTCGCTGATGACGATGTCCCCGGCCTCTGCCTGGCCCTGGAGGCGCGACGCCAGGTTCGTGGTCTCCCCGACCACGCTCAGGTTTGCCCCCGGCGCCAGCGCTCCCACGACAGCGGCCCCGGTCGCGATGCCCACTCCCAAGGGCAGTCCAAGAGCTGCCGCCTTGTCACGGATTGCGAGCGCGGTTTCCAGGGCGCGGACCGCGTGGTCCACGGTGGCGCCCGAGATGTTGAAGGTGGCCATGACCGCATCTCCCGCGAATTTGTCCACCACGCCGTGACGTTTCTCGATCTCCACCTTCGCCCATCTTTGGAGCGCTCCGATGCGATCCGCAGTGTCCGCGGGCACCGACTCCCGGCTCATCGCCGTGTACCCGCGCACGGCGGCGAACAGCACTGTGACGAGCCGTTCGCCGATTGGGATCGCTTCCATCGGCGCTGCCCGTTCCGGGCCGGTTGTGGAGTCGAGCTCAGAGGTGGTCCCGAGGCCCAGTTGTTGCATCAACTCGCGGGCTTGCCTGACGGCGAACGGGTTGCCGAGTTCGGTCGCCTGGGCGATGACGCGCTCCAGCTCCCGGCCGCCCCTTTCAGCATCGTCGAGTGCCACAAGGGACTCCGCCAGGCGCAGCCGGGCAAGCCAGGCCGGGCCCGAATAGCCGACCCTCTCGAAGAATTCAGCGGCCGGCCTGAGCAATTCGGCCGCTGCGCGGTGGTCGCCTCTACCTGCGGCGAGCCGGGCCTGGATGAAGTCGCGGGGCGCCTCCCGTTCGGGACCGAGGTCGCCGACGATCCGGGCGGCATCCTCGGCGGCGGCGAGATCGTCGAGCCGCACGAAGGCATCCACCGCGTGGATCCCGACCAGGCCACGAGCGTGGGCGACCCAGGCGCTCACCTCGGAGATTCGCGCGGCGGCTGCTCGAGCTGCCTGGGGTTCATCGGCGGCCGCGGCGAGGCGCAATTCAAAGACTATCTCCGTGACTTTTTCCTGAGGCTCCAGCACGGCTTCGGACCGCGGCATCAGTTCCCGAGCCTCAGGCAGCCTGTCAAGTTCCACCAGCGCCGCCGCGGCCGACGCCTGGGCCCGCCTCATCATGGCTTCGCTCCCCGCCTGCCTGTATGCGGCCTCCGCCCGTCGGTAGGCTTCATAGGCCTCGGTGATACGTCCTTCGACAAAGAGCTGGCCGGCCGCCATTACAAGCCAGTTGCCCTCGCTCGTCGGACCGTTGATCAGGGGAGCAGCGAGGCGCACTCGCTCGGCCACCTCCCGTTGGCGCCAGTGTGCGAAGCGCATCGCGCAGCCGTTATAGAGGGCGTTCTCGGCCCAGATCGGGAACCCGGCCGCAATTGCTTCGGCATAGCTCCGGTCGATGATGTCGATGGCTTCGGACGCCCTGCCAAGGCCCGTAAGAGCGCCTCCGACGAACGAATTGGCCCAGATACCAACCCCCCGATCGCCGGCGGTTTCAGCTATCGCCCTGGCCCTCTCAGCCAACTCTAGGCGGGCCTGGTTGTCGAAATTGAAGAGGCGCAGACCGGCCAGGCGGACGTAGGCGATCGCGAGAGAACTGCTGGGCCCCGCCTCCTCGAGAACGGCACGCGCTCTTTCGTATTCGGCAAGCGCCAGGTCGGCGCGACTGCCTTCTTAAAAGCAGCGCCCCAGGGTTAATCGATAGCGCGCGGCGACGACTCCGTCCGGGTTCTCGATCGTCGTCAGGCCCTCCTCCAGGTAGGCCTGGGCACGGCCCGTCTCGCCGGCGTTGTGCGTCGCGACGCCGAGGCGGCAGAGCAGCTCGGCGCGTTCCCCGGGAGCCGTGACGTGGGGCAGCGCTCGAAGGTAGAGAACGATCGCGTCCTTCTGCGCATACGCGGCCTCGGCGTCAGAGGCGGCCAGCAGACAGAGGGGCACGGCCTCTTCGGCGCGGCCCCCGGCCAGTATGTGGGCGGTGATCTCGACCGGGGCAGCACCGGAGCGCGCGAGGAGGTCGGCGGCTCGGGAATGAAGGCGTTCGCGATGGGGGGCGATCATGTCCTCGTAGATCGCCTCCCGCGTAAGCGCATGGCGGAAACGGAATCGCCCCTGGCGAGCGGGGTCGTCGTGGAGCAGCTGCTGCTGGACGCAGGTCTCGACCGCGGTGCCCACCACGGACTCGTGCAAACCGCTCAGTTCGACCAGCGACCCATACGCAAAGGAGTTGCCGAGGACGGCGGCGGAAGTAACACCTCGACCTGCTCAGTCGAAAGCTTGTCCAGGCGAAGGAGGATCGTTTCGCGAACGCTCTCCGGAATCCTGATTTCCGCCAGTTTGCGACGGGTCCACCCCTCCCCGTCGCGGAAGATGTCGCCCCGGTCGAGAGCCGCCTTGAGCAGTTCCTCGAGCACGAATGGATTCCCTTCGCTGTGCGCGTGCAGGAAATCACGGGTGTCGTCCTGCACCTCGCGGAGGTCGAAGATCGCACGGACCATGGCGGCGACACGTTCGGGCGTGAGCGGTTCGAGCTCGACGAGGGTGGCGGAGTTCGTACGACGCCAAGCCTGGATCATGGAGATCAGCGGGTGGCGACGATGCATCTCATCGCGCCGGTAGGTCCCCAGGACCAGGATCCGCGAGCTGCGCAGCCTGCGCGTCAGGAAGTCGAGGAGTTCTCGCGTTGAGGCGTCGGACCAATGGAGATCCTCGACGACGACCAGGAGGCCCTGCTCGCGAGCGGGGATGGCCAGCAGTCCGAGAATCGCCTCGAAAAGCCGAAGCCGCCCCTGTGCGCTGTCCACGTCCGGCGTGAGTGTGTCGGGCTCGAGTTGCGGAAATAGGTGCGCGAGCTCGCGTCGGACGGGGCCCAGGCCCGCCCGAATCTCGTCCAGGTTGCGCATCGCAAGGAAGTTGCCGAGGGCCTCGATGAAAGGGAGGTACGGAAGGGCCATTTCCGCCTCCGAACAGCCGCCCATGATCACCTCCATCCCAAGGGTCCGCGCCCGGCGCTCAAGCTCTGTCGCGAGGCGCGTCTTACCCATCCCTGCGTCGCCGGCCACGAGAACGACCTGTCCCCGGCCGCGATTGGCCTCGAGGAGGGCGTCCTCGAGGATGCCGACTTCGTCTTCCCGACCGATGAGGACGGGGCATAGGGCTCTATCCATTTCGGAACAGGAACACTATCGGCAAAAGAAGTGCCGCGCCGGAGGGTGGCGTCCGGAAAGGCCCCCAGAGAAAGTGGAACTGCGAGTCAGGTCGACCTCATACGAGGTAGGCAGGCTCTCCCTGAGGGCGGGGGAGCGCCCGAATAACGGTGGTTTATGGCTTGCGCCCGGTAATCAGCGAAAAGATTCCGAGCATCCAGCGCTCCTCGGTCAGATCCGAAACCCCGGCAGCGCGCACCGTGTCGACGGTGCGCCGGTTCCAGTAGTCGTGCTGAGTCCAGGCCGTGATCGGTGTGATCGCTTCCTGCAGGAGAGCGACAGGGAGCAGATTTGAGCGCACATGCTCGAGGAACCCCAGCCGTCCCCCCGATTTGCACACTCGCAGCCCTTCCCGGATGGCCAGCCCAGGGTCGGGGATCGTGCACAGGCAGAGAGTGAACAGGATGACGTCGAAGGTGCCGTCGGCGAATTCGAGCGCCTGGGCGTCCATGATTCGGAGGTCGACCCTCCTCCCCATCTCGTTCGCCCGTTGTTTGGCGATGGCGAGCATGCCCGGGCTAAGGTCGATGCCGGTGATTTCGGCTTCCATGGGGTAGTGGGGAAAGGTGAGGCCGGTGCCGATACCGACCTCGAGGACCTTGTCGCCGGCCCTGACGAGGGCGGCCAGCCGTCCCCGGTGCGACTCGAGCACCATCTTCGAGATGCCCGACGAGCAGGCGCGGTCGTACCTCTCGGGGTCGCTGTCGTAGACGCGACGGATTTTGTCCAGCACGGGGTCAGCGATGATTCAAATCCTAGGGCGCCTGATCCCGAGGCGCCAGCTTCTCGAGGGCCAAGGTCTAGGGGGCAAAGGTCTAGGGGGCAAAGATCGCGCAGAGCCCCGCGGCGAGTTGCTCGGGGTCGGAATCCCGCTGGCTCAGGCTGGCGCCGGTCGCCTCGTTTACCGCGCCGACCACCGCGCGCCCGAAAATCTCGGGGTCGACCGCGGCGTAGAACTCATCGCTGCCCTGCGCCCTGCGGACCTCCTCGGCGACGACGTGCGCGAACTTACCGTGGAGGTTGTGCCGGACCGCCTCAATCTCGGGGCTGACGCCCACCGACTCGAAGAGAAGGACCCGGGCGAGTTGGCGGCGCTCGGCGCAGGCCATCACGAAGGCGCGGATGCCTCGCCGCATGCGCTCGCGGTGGTCGGTGCCCTGCGCGGCCTCCGTGACGACCCGGTAGATCAGCTCACCTCCCTCGCGGGCCAGGATGTCGCGTACGCAGTCCTCCTTTGATTGGAAGAACTCGTAGAAGGTCGTCTTCGAGGTATGCGCCTCGGCGACGATCATGTCAACGGAAGTGTCGTAATAGCCGATCTCGGCGAAGGTTTTCAGCGCCGCCTCCAGGAGGCGACGGCGCCGGGCTTCCTTCCGCTCCTCGCGAAGTTCGGTCGTCGCAGCCATGCAGCGGGCTAGTTTGCGGCCAGGGCCCGCGAAATGACGAGTCTTTGGATTTCGGACGTGCCCTCGAAGAGGGTGTAGATCTTCGAGTCGCGATGCCACTTTTCGACCGGGAAGTCCCGGATATAGCCGTAGCCGCCGCAGATCTGGATGGCTTCTTCGGTGACTTTGACCGCCACTTCGCCCGCCTTCAACTTCGCCATCGAGCCCTCGGCCATCTTGAACTCGCCGCCGTTGCGGCTCATCCAAAGCGCCCTGTAGATGAGCAACCGGGCCGCCTCGATCTCGGTCGCCATGTCGGCGAGCTTGAAGGCGATGGCCTGGTTTTCGATCAGCGGGCGGCCGAACTGGTGCCGCTCCTTGGCATATTGGAGGGCGAACTCGAAGGCCGCGCGGGCGATGCCGAGCGCCTGAGCGCCCACGACCGGCCGTGTCATCTCGAAGGTCTTGAGAGCGACAGAGCCGCGCGACTTCTCGCCGGCGCGAGCCTTCGCCAGCTTGGCCTCCAGGCGCTCTTCTCCGCCAAGGAGGTTTTCCGAGGGAATGGCGACGTCATCGAGGATCACCGATGCCGTATGGGAGGCCCTGATCCCCATTTTCTTCTCCTTCTTGCCCATGCTCAGGCCCCTGGTGCCCTTGGGGATCACAAAGGAGGCCTGACCTCGGGTGCCGAGGCTGGGGTCGACGGACGCAACGACCACGTGAATGTCGGCGATGCCACCATTGGTGATGAATTGCTTCTCACCGGTGAGAACCCAATCGCCGTTGCGCTTGACCGCCCGTGTCTTCATTGAACTGACGTCGCTCCCGGCCCCGGCCTCGGTGACGGCAAAGGCACCCAGGGCGGGCTCCTCGACCGTGCCGTAGCAGGCAGGGATCCAGATCGCTATCTGCTCGGGAGTTCCCTGCCCGAAGATCGCAGCAACCGGAAGCTGGGTGCCGGTTATCGCCAGCGCGATGCCGGCGCAGCCCCAGGTCAGTTCCTCCGCTACGAGCGCCGGCATGAGCCCGGTCGGGTCGGCGTAGGTCTGCTGGATGAACTCGACCGAGTAGAGGCCCACCTTGGCGGCCTTCTTGACGACGTCCCAGGGAAATTCCTCGGACTCGTCGAACTGGTGCGCAACTGGCCGGATCTCGCGCACGGCGAAGTCGTGAACCCAGTCTCGGATCTCGCGCTGCTCGTCGGTGAGCTCGAAGGAAAGCATTGTGACTCCTCAGTCGGTTGATGGTACGTTGCCGTACTGGTCTCTCGGACCCTGAGAATACTCCCCATGACGCAGGGCGTCAACCGGCGATTCGAACTTGCTTCCGGAGCTTCGCGAGGAGGCGGGTCGCGGAATCCATGACGCGGAGGCCGGGCACCGGAACATTCTCCCGAGCCGCCAGTTCGATCACCGCACCGGTGAGGGCGTCGATCTCCAGCGGACGGCCGGCCTCCAGGTCTTGGAGCATGGACGTCCGGTGCTCCCCCACCTTCGCCGCGCCGTCGATGCGGCGCTCGACGGAAACTGGAATGCGGATGCCCAGGGCGGTCGCAACCGCCTCTACCTCCGCCATCAGCCCGCGGATCAGCTCGCGGCTGCCGGGATCGGAGGCCATCGTCGCGAGCGTGGCGCCGGTCAGGGCGCTGAGTGGGTTGAAGGTCGCGTTACCGAGGAGCTTCAGCCAGATCTCGGGGCGGAGATCTTGCTGGATCGGCGCCCTCAGGCCTGCGCTGACGAGGGCCGCGGCTATCGCCTGGACCCTTTCGCTGCGACTGCCATCCAGCTCGCCGAGGGAGAACCTGTCGCCCTCCACATGCTCGACGACCCCGGGCGCCTTCAGGTTGGTGGCGGGGTAGACGACGCAGCCGATCACTCTTGAGCGCCCAATCGCCGCCGCGACGGCGCCCCCCGGGTCAACGGATTCAAGGCCCTCGGCGTACCACCACGGGATGCCGTTCTGACAACTGACCACTGCGGCGGATTCACCCAGGGCCGCGCCGATCGCTGCCGCGATTGCAGGCAGGCTGTGGGCCTTAAGCGTGATGAAGACGACGTCCGCTTGCGTCACCGTCCGCAGGTCGTCGGTACAGGTTGGGTGGGAGACGAAGGCCGTGCCGTCTGGCTCCTCGACGGTGATTCCTTGCTCCCGCATCGCCTCGAGGTGAGGTCCGCGGGCAATCAGCGTCACGTCCGCGCCTGCCCTGGCCAGTCGAGCGCCCAGGAAGCCGCCGGTGGCTCCGGCCCCGACGATCGCGAACTTCACGCCGCTCCTCTACTCGGTGAAGGCAGCTGCGACGCTGCGACGCTGGATCTTGCCGGTGGCCGTACGCGGGATCGAGTCGACGATGTGGAGGACCTTGGGCACTTTGAATTCGGCCAGCCGCTCGCGGCAGTGGGCGATGAGCTCTTTCTCGGTGGCCGACTCTTTAAGGACGACGGCCGCGGCGACCTCCTCGCCCCACGTCTGATGGGGAATGCCGAACGCCACCGCCTCGGCGACGGCGGGGTGTTCGAGGAGGACCTCATCGATCTCGCGGGGTGCGATCTTCTCGCCGCCGCGATTGATCAGCTCTTTGAGCCGGCCCGTCAGTGAGAGATAGCCGGCGGCGTCGAGCACACCCTGGTCGCCCGTCCGGAACCACCCCTTCGTAAAGGCGTCGCGGTTGGCCTCAGGGTTGTTCGCATACCCGTCGACAACGCTCGGGCCGCGGATGACGATCTCGCCGGCGGTCGCGGCCGGAAGCAGGTTGCCGTTCTCATCCATGATCCCGATCTCGACGCCAGTACCCAGGCCGACCGAGCCGGGCCGATGCTCCCCCTGGGACGGGAGCGGATTGGAAGCCATCTGGTGGCTCGCCTCGGTCATCCCGTATGCCTCGAGGACTGGCGCGCCGAAGCGTTCCTCCAGCTGGCGCATCACCTCTGGTGGCAGTGCCGAACTGCTGGAACGAATGAAACGGAGGGTCTCGGCCCCTTCGGGACGCGAGTTGCCAGACCGCATCAGGAGCATCTGGTGGATCGTTGGAACGGCGGAATACCAGGTGGCACGGTGCTCCCTGACGAGAGCCCAGAAGGACAACGGGTTGAACTTCGCCGGCACGACGACGGTGCCTCCGGAGCCGAAGGTGCTGAGGCAGGAGGCGACGATCCCGTGGATGTGGAAGAGCGGCATCACGCACAGCGCCACGTCATCGGGTCCGAGGGCATAGGTCGCCACGATGTTGGCAACCGATGCCGCCAAGTTGCGATGCCGGATTGGCACCATCTTCGGGCGACTTGTCGTCCCGCTGGTGTGGAGGATGAGGGCGAATTCGTCGGGCGCCGGGCTCCGAGGCCGAGCGCCTCCCTCCCCCACTCCGCCCCCCACTCCGCCCCCAACTTCGCTATCCACGAGTCCTTCGCCATGCATCCGGACTCGGCCATCGGGCCCGGCCTCGATCTCGACCAGCGGGACGCCCGCCGGCACTGCGACGCGCGCCAGCGGGTAGGCTCCTGGCGGAAGGAGGAGGGCTTTGGCTCCCGTGTCCGCGAGGTAAAACCTGAACTCCTCTTCCTTGTAGGCCGGGTTGAGCGGCGCCGACGTCGCAACCTGGGCGACCGCCAGGAAAACTATCACCGCCTCGGCGCCGTTGGGGAACACCGAAGCGACGGTGTCTTCCCTCCTGAGCCCGATGGCCTCGAGACGCCGGGCGACCCCTGCGACCTCAGCGCGAAGGCGCCGGTAGGTGTATGGAGGCAGTCCGGGCGCGATGAGGGCAACGTCGTCGTCGGCCCCTGCGGCGAGGACCTCAGCCAGCGTCGCTGCCATCGGTTCCAGTGTATTTGGCCGTTCGTCCGGCCCAGATCCGCCAGGCGGCGACGAGCATCAGCGCGCCGAATCCACGGGCCAGGATGTCGTGCGGCAGGCGGAGCGCGAGGAAAGCGCCGATGACCGTGCCCACAACTGCTCCGAGGGCCGTCCAGGCGGCGACCCGGCGGTCCACGTTGCCCAGCCTGTCGTGAGTGAGGGCGCCCACGATGGAAGTCGGGATGATCGCCGCCAGCGACGTTCCCTGGGCCACCTGCTGAGCGCTTCCGAAGCCGATCGTCAGAAGCGGGACGAGGAGGATTCCGCCCCCGATACCGAGTAGTCCGCTGAGCACGCCGATGACAAAGCCGCCGGCGACGACCAGGACGTCAAACAGCGAGAAGAGGACACTCACGGCGAGACCAGCTCCTTGACGCCGACCGCCAGCAACAGCAGCGCGAGCATCGCCTTCAAGGTCGATTCCGGCAGCCTGTTCATCGCACGCGCGCCGATGAAGGCGCCGAAGACGCTGCCGAGCACGAGCAGGAGCGCGAGGCGGACGTCGACCTGCGGATGTGGGCTCCCGAAGTAGTAGATGGCCGTGCCCACGATCGCGATGGGCAGGATGACGGCGAGCACGGTCCCATTGGCGGAGTGCTGGCGAACCCTTCCCCAGAGAACGAGAAGGGGCACCATCACGAACCCCCCTCCAACGCCCAGGAGCCCTCCGAGAAGGCCTCCGATCAGACCGATGCCCGCGTAGACCGGGGCTCTAACCCGGTCCGCTGGTCGTCCTACGGCGCGCTCCTACTCGTCGGCCTTGGCGGGCGCCGGAGCCGGAGTCGGGGTGGGATGATGCCGGAAGGCGACCTCGGCGGCAGCGGCCACCTTGTCCTTCTTGGGCTTCTTCTTCTTCTTGTCGTCGCGGTTCCGGTTGTCCATGCCTTTAGCCATAGCGACAGGATTGTACGAGGCCCGGCCATTATTCGAGCGCCAGCACCAGTTCGCGCAGGAAGGACTCGACGTCGGTGACCAGGCCGATCGACTGCCAGGATCCGCGATCGGCGAGCTTGGTGACGACTCCCGGGTTCATGTCGACGCACACCGTCCGTACCGCGGCCGGCAGCATGTTCCCGGTGGCGATGGAGTGAAGCATCGTCGAAAGCATCAGGCAGAGGCGGACGCCCGGGATGCAGGCACGCATCGCCTCCTGGGCCTCGACGACATCGGTGATGACGTCGGGGAGGGGCCCGTCGTCGCGGACGCTGCCGGCCAGGACATAGGTGACGCCAAAGTCGATACAGGTCTTCATGACGCCGCTTGTCAGTTGGCCCGAATCGACCATCGCCCGCAACGAACCGGCCTCGCGAACGCGGTTGATGGCGCGCATGTGATGCTCGTGGCCGGCCTCGATCGGCAGTCCGCTCTCGAGATTGATCCCCAGCGAGGTGCCGAACAGGGCCGACTCGACATCGTGCGTGGCGAGTGCGTTGCCTGCAAAGAGAACCTGCACGTACCCCGTTTCGATCAGCGTGGTCAGGTAGCGACCCGCGCCCGTGTGGATGACCGCGGGGCCGCCGACGACGAGGATCTTGCCGCCTTCGGCGCGGATCGCCTTCATCTCCGCGGCGATCTCGCCGATCATCCTTTTCTTCGGCTTCTCGATCGAGACCTCACTGGCCATGAAGCTGAAGAGCTCGACCTGCCGCGACCGCTCCAACGGCAGCACCCGGACGCCGCGATGACCGACGACGACCTTCATGCCCACCTCGGCCGAGCTGAAAGCGATGCACCAGGCCTTGCCGGCCGTCTCGTCGACGGCAATCGCGGTGTCCATCTCCTGGCGCTCGACTGTCACCCAGCGCGGGCCGACGAGAACCATCGTCGGAAGGTTGCTGGTCGAGTAGAAGCCCTCCGGAAAGACGCCCTTCTTGGTTATCTCGACGAGCTCGACAGGCAGCTCCTCGGCCACCTGGGCGCCGATTTCGCGGGCTCGCTTGACGATCCTGTCGAGTGCCTCCGGGTCGGAGGCGGCCACCTCCATGCGGCAATAGGAGTGGTCCGTCTTGTGCTGGCCGACTCGAAGTTCCTCGATCGTGAAGTTGCCGCCCTCGTCCATGACCATGTCCATGACCTGGGGCAGGATCAGCGAATCGATGATGTGTCCCTCCATGATGAGGAGGGTCGTGTTGCGGCCGCTCACCCGACTTCCGCGAGAACCACTCGCATGCGATCCCGCAATCGGCGCGCTTCCTCTCCGGGGTTGGCGGCGTAAAGAATGCCGCGGCTCGAGTTGACGAGACACGACGCGGGATCACCATTCCAGGCCGCCAGGACCGACGCCTCGAGCTCCCCGCCCTGCGCTCCGACACCGGGCACCAGGAAGGGAAGGTCGGTGAAGGCGCGCAGCTCGCGGATCTCGTCCGGCGACGTCGCGCCGGCGACGAGGCCGACATTGCCGGCGGCGTTGACGCGCTGGGCAAGTTCGGCCACGCGCTGGTACAGGGGCCGGCCGCCGGCATCCAGCTGTTGGAGATCGGCTCCGCCCGGGTTTGACGTCCGGCAGACGATGTAGACGCCCCGGTCGACCCAGGCCGTGAACTCGGCCAGCGAGTCGGCGCCGTGGTAGGCGTGGACAGTGATCGCGTCCATCTTCATCGCCTCGAAGGCGCCGCGGGCATAGGCGGCGTTGGTGTTGCCGATGTCGGCACGCTTGACGTCGAAAAGGACGGGGATGGCGGTCGGGACGGCCGCGCGGACCTCGGCCAGCGCGTCCCAGCCGTCCGGCCCGTACTGCTCCCAGAAGGCGCTGTTGGGCTTGTAGCAGGCGGCGAAGTCGGATGTCCGCCGGACCAGGTCAACGCAGAATCGGGCTGCACCCGACGCCCCGCCCGGGATGCGCTCTGGATCGGGGTCGAGGCCAACACAGAGCAGCGAATCGCGTTCTCGTACCGAGGCGCGCAGACGCTCGAAATAGGTCTCGGCCATTCGGCGTAGCTTATCGGCCCGTGCGTCTTCGACTTCCAACCAGCCCGCTCTGGCGCGACAGGGACTTCATGCTCCTCTGGGGATCTCTGATCCTCGGTGACGCGGGCGCCCAGGTGACCGTCCTGGCGCTCGCCTCAGCGGCAATCCTTGTCCTCCATGCGGGCGCTTTCCAGCTCGGGTTGCTGAGCGCCGCCGCCTGGGCCCCGTGGGTCATCTTCGCGCTTCCCGCAGGGGTCCTCACCGACCGGGTTCGAAAGCGCTCGCTGCTGATCGTCGCCTGCTTCGGCCGTGCTGTCGTCCTCGCCCTCGTGCCGATCGCTTTCGGCTTCCACTTCCTTTCGCTACCCGTGCTCTACGCCGTGGCCGCTCTCGAAGGCTCGCTCAATGTCGTGTACAGCATCACCTCGACCTCCTACGTACCGGCGCTGGTCGGGCGCGAACGCCTTCTCGACGCCAACAGCAAGATCTTCACGAGTCGCAGCGTCGCCTCGCTCGGTGCCCCGGGCCTCGGCGGCTATCTCATCCAGGTCATCGGCCCGGCCCTCACGGTGTGGGCCTCGACGGCTTCTTTCCTCGCCGGAGGCGTGATGACCGCCGCGATTCGCCGTCCTGAATCGCTGGCCGAGCGGGAGGCGCACCATCCCACCGGTGTCCTATCGGAAATCGCCGAGGGAATGCGCGTTGTCTTCGGAAACCCGACCCTGCGGCTACTGGTGGCGACCCTGGCGACGGGTAACCTCGGCGGCTTCGCGGTGGTGTCCATCCAGCTGCTCTACTTCTACGGGCAGCTGCACCTGGCGCCGGCGACCGTCGGCCTGATCCTGGCCATGGAGGGCGTGGGAGCGATCGCGGGTGCGGCGATGGCCCAACGGCTGGCCCGTCGCCTCGGGCTGGGACGAACGCTTCTGCTCAGCAACATCGTTTTCGGACTCAGCCTCCTCGGCATCCCCCTCGCCGGGTTCGGCTTCGCTGGCCCGGTGCTCGGGTTCCTGATGGTGACATTCGGCGTGACGATCGTGATCTTCGACGTGAACCAGATCAGCATGCGCCAGAGCATCACGCCCGATCGCCTCCAGGGGCGCATGACCGCCACCATCCGGATGGTCGTCCTCGGTATGGCACCAATCGGCTCGCTCGTCGGAGGCGTGCTTGGGTCCAGGCTCGGGCTGGTGCCGACGATCCTCATCGGTGGCCTGCTGGCGACGCTGTCGGGCCTCTGGCTGCTGCCCGCGCCGATCCGCAACTACGTCCAGCCGATGGCCGCCTGATGCCGGAAAAGCGCCGGGCAGCGACAATTCGACTGTGAAGACCGTCAGCCCGCGCACGCTTCGGGTTGCGCTGGCTCAGATGAATCTCGTCAACGGCGACCTGGGCGGCAATACCGACCGCATCGTGGAGTGGATCGACAGGGCCCGCGAAGCTGGAGCGGACATGGTCGCCTTTCCCGAGCTCGCGATCACCGGCTACCCGCCCGAGGACCTGCTCCTGAAGCCGTCCTTCATTCGTGACAACCTCCGCCAGCTCGACCGCGTTGTCGCCGCCAGCAGGGGGATCGCGGTCGTCTGCGGGTTCGTGGACCTGGACCTGGACATCCACAACGCGGCCGCCTTCGCCTATGGCGGCGAGTTGCGCGGCGTCTACCACAAGTTCTACCTGCCCAACTACGGCGTGTTCGACGAGGAGCGCTACTTTCGGCGCGGTAGCCGCTGCCCGGTTTTCGACCTCGGCGGAGTGCCCATCGGGGTCAGCATCTGCGAGGACGCCTGGTATCCCACCGGACCCATCGCCCTGCAGGCGCAGCAGGGTGCCCAGCTCCTGGTGAACATCAACGGCTCTCCCTACAACGCCGGCAAACGATCCGCCCGGGAGACCATGATCGCCACCCGCGCGATGGACTCCCGCGCCTTCCTCACCTGGGTGAACATGGCCGGCGGCCAGGACGAGCTCGTCTTCGACGGCAACAGTCTCGTTGTCGGGCCGGGTGGCCAGGTCATCGCGCACGCTTCGTCGTTCGATGAGGAGCTGCTGGTCGCCGACATCGACATCGGCTCGGTGTTCGGCGCCCGACTTCACGACACCCGCCTTCGCCGCGAGGCGCAGGAGCCCGTGAAGGTCGAGATGGAGGCGGCAACGGTCGTCATCGACACGGCCGAGCGGCCGGCACGACCCTGGCTGCAGGGAAAAATCACGAGGCCACTCGAAGGCCCGGCCGAGGTCTACGCCGCGCTCGTCACCGGGACGCGCGACTACGTCCGCAAGAATGGGTTCGGCAAGGTCCTGCTGGGCCTTTCGGGCGGCATCGACTCCGCTCTCACGGCTGCGGTCGGCACGGACGCGCTCGGCGGGCAGAACGTGGTCGGCGTCCTGATGCCCTCGCGCTTCACCGCCGCTGAGAACAACGAAGACTCGCTGCTCCTGGCCGCGAACCTGGGGATGGAGGTTCACGAGATCGCGATCGAGCCCGCCCATCGCGCCTTCCTGCAGCTGCTCAAGGACTTCCTGCGCGAGGACGAACCCGGAATCGCCGAGGAGAACCTTCAGCCTCGCATTCGAGGAACGCTCCTGATGGCTCTCAGCAACAAGTTCGGATGGCTGCTGCTCACGACCGGCAACAAGTCGGAGCTGGCGACCGGCTACTGCACGCTCTATGGCGACATGGCCGGTGGCTTCGCCGTCCTTAAGGACATCCCCAAGACGCTCGTCTACGAGCTTTGCCGCTACCGCAACTCACTCGGCCGAGAGGTCATCCCCCAACGGGTCCTGACCAAGCCGCCGTCGGCCGAGCTCCGCGAGAACCAGAAGGACACCGACTCGCTGCCCCCCTACGAGGAGCTCGATCCCATCATCAGGGGTTATGTCGAGGACGACCGGAGCTACGAGGAGCTTGTCGCGGGGGGTCATGACGCGGCGACCGTGGCGCGCGTCATTCAGCTCGTTGACCGAAGCGAGTACAAGCGCCGCCAGGCTCCCCCGGGCATCAAGATCACACCCCGCGCTTTTGGTCGCGATCGCCGGATGCCGCTGACCAACCGCTACCTGCCCGACGGAGTCCGAGCGAACGGTGCCGGCAAGCCGGCGAAGGCGCCCAAAAGCCGCCGGGCATAATTGAGGCGGCTCGCGCCACCTCTCTCCCTTCCTCTGGAGGACCATGGCCTCGACTCTCTACGACATTGCGGTTGTCGGCGGCGGCGTCGGTGGGTACGTCGCCGCTCTTCGCGCTGCGCAGTTGGGAGCCAGGACAGTTCTCGTCGAGAAGGACAAGCAACTCGGGGGTACCTGCCTCAACTGGGGGTGCATCCCAACCAAGGCTCTTCTGACCTCGGCCGAGCTCTACTCGCTCGCCCGCCGCGGCGAGGAGTTCGGGATCGTCTATAAGGACCTCGATTTCGACATGGCGCCCGCGCAGGCCAGGAAGGTGAAGGTGGTGGCGGAGTTGACCAGCGGGGTCGCGACACTCCTGAAAGCGGCCGGCGTCTCCGTCGTCAACGGCGCCGCCAGTCTCGAGGGTGAAGGAGCCATCCGCGTGGGAGCCACGGAGATCACGGCCAAGGACATCATCCTGGCCACCGGATCGATTCCCTCCCGAATCCCCATCAAGGGCGTCGAGCACACTCTCGACTCCACGGCGATCCTCGAACTCAAGGACGTACCGAAGCGGCTCGTCGTGATCGGTGGCGGAGTCGTCGGCATGGAGTTCGCGTCCCTTTTCTCCGAGCTGGGCAGCCAGGTGACGGTCCTCGAGATGCTCCCGGAGATTCTCCCGATGATCGAAACCGACATCTCGCGAATCTACCGCCGCCACTTCGAGAAGCTCGGCGGCGTCATCCACACCGAGGCGAAGGTCGAAGGCGTCGTCATTGATGGCAAGGCGTTCAAGGTCACTTTCGGCATCGGTGGCGAGGGCACCGAGGTGGCCGGCGACGTGGTGCTGCTGGCGGCCGGGCGCAGCCCGTTCACCGAGGGTCTTGGTCTCGACAGGGCGGGCGTGGAGATGGACGGACGGCGCGTCAAGGTCGATGCTGCCCTGCGCACTTCGGCTGCCGGCGTCTGGGCCGTCGGCGACGTAATCGGCGGGATGATGCTGGCCCACGTCGCCAGCTACGAAGGCGTCTGCGCCGTCGAATCGATCGCCGGCGGGCAGGGTGACCGCAGGCCGGACTATCACGCCGTGCCGAACTGCATCTACACCGAGCCCGAGATGGCGAACGTGGGGTTCAGCGAGAAGGAGGCACGCGACCAGGGCTTCGACGTCAAGGTCGGCCGCTTCCCGCTGACGGCAAGCGGCAGGGCCAGGACTCTGGGTCAGACGGAGGGGGTCGTCAAGGTGATCGCCGACGCGAAGGACGACAGGATCCTGGGCGTGCAGATGATCGGTCCGCGCGTCACGGAAGTTGTCGCGGAGGTCACCTTCGCCATTCAGCACAACCACACGATCCACGACCTCGACCGCACCATTCATGCCCATCCCACCATGGCCGAGTCCTTCCTGCAGGCCGCACTGGCCGCGGACGGGCGTGCCATCGAGGTACCCAACCGCAGACCCCGCGCGGAAGCACCGGCGGCCGCAGCCGCCGAGCCTGCACCCAGCGCCACGGCCTCGGCCGCCGCACCCGTCCACAAGGAGGAGAGCCAGGTGGCGCGATCCGTCGAAGACCAGTCGAAGCAGCAGCACCCTCCTCAGCCGGAAGGACCTCCAAAGGCGCCTCCCATCAGCATCGATGGGAAGGTGGAGCTCAAGAAGGAGAATCGCAAGGAGCTCCTCCGGCTGCACCGGATGATGTATTTCATCCGTCGCTTCGAGGAGCGCACCCAGGAGATGTACACGCGGGCCAAGATCGGCGGCTACTGCCACCTCAACCTCGGCGAGGAGGCCACTGTCGTCGGCGGCATCGTCCCCCTCAAGCCCGGCGACTACATCTACACGTCATATCGCGAGCACGGGCACGCCATCGCCCGCGGCATCGATCCCAAAGCCGTGATGGCCGAGCTCTTCGGCAAGGAGACGGGCACGTCGAAAGGCCGCGGCGGATCGATGCACATGTACGACGCGGCGCTCCGTTTCATGGGCGGCTACGGTATCGTCGGGGGCCATCTTCCCCTCGCCGTCGGCGCGGCCTTCAAGGTCAAGTACCGGAAGGAGAAGGACGTCGTGTTCTGCATGTTCGGGGACGGCGCAACGAATATCGGCGCATTCCATGAGTCGCTCAACTTCGCAAAGGTTTTCAAACTTCCGGTGGTCTGGTTTTGCGTCAACAACAAGTGGGGCATGGGAACCCCGGTCGAGAACGCGTCCGCCGTACCCGACATGGTCACCAAGGCCTGCGGGTACGACATGGAGGCCATCCAGGTCGACGGCATGAATCTCCTCGACGTCCTCAACCGGACGTCGGAGATCATCGAGAAGACGCGCAAGGACTCCGAGCCCCGCTTCATCGAGGCGTTGACCTATCGCTTCAAGGGACACTCGGTCGTCGATCCCGACAAATACCGCGACGAGAAGGAGAAGGAGAAGTGGCGCAAATCCGATCCGATCTCGTACTTCGAGCACGAGCTTCTCACCCACAAGATCGCCGTAGAGGACGATTTCAAGAAGGTTCGCGACGAGATTGAAACCGAAGTCGAGGAGATCATCAAGTTCGCGGATGAGAGCCCCAACCCGGATCTCGACGAGCTTTACCGCTATGTCTACAACGACGAGTGGGAAGTGCCCAGCGTCAAGGCGGCAGCCCGATGACCGAAAAGCTGTACCGGGTCGCGCTGCGGGAGGCGCTGACCGAAGAGATGGAGCGTGACGACAGCGTCTACCTCATCGGCGAGGACATCGGCAAGTTCGGGGGTGCCTACCGGGTGACGGAGGGCCTCCTCGACAAGTTCGGGGCCATGCGAGTGATCGACGCCCCCATCGCCGAAGAGGTGATCGTCGGTTCGGCGATCGGCGCCGCGATGACCGGCTTGCGCCCGGTCGTCGAGATGATGACCGTCAACTTCTCGCTCGTAGCCTACGACCAGATCGTCCAGAACGCC
>JAYUBK010000140.1:0-5887 GCA_043740835.1 Chloroflexota bacterium | reverse complement strand
TAGCGAATCTTGAAGAGTTCGTCCTGGTGTTCCCTCCACTCCACCTCGAGGTCGGAAATCGCCGACTGGCAGCGTGGACACCAGTTGACGATCCTTGGACCGCGGTACAGCCAGCCCTTCTCGTAGTAGGTGACGAAGGCCGTCCGGACGGCCCTGACGTACCTCTCGTCCATCGTGAAACGGACGCGTGTCATGTCCAGCGACGCACCAAGCTCGCGGTACTGGAGGACGATCGTCGCCCCGACGGTTCGGTACCACTCCTCGACGAGCTCGTTGAAAGCGTTGCGGCCGATCTCTTCCTTCGTCAGACCGTCAGCGGCCAGGCGCTTTTCGAGGACGTTCTGCGTCGCGATCGCGGCGTGGTCCGTCCCGGGCATCCAGAGCACCTCATGGCCGGTCATCCGCCGATAGCGTGCCCAAACGTCCTGGATGGTGCCGTTGGTCGCGTGCCCCATGTGGAGTTCGCCGGTGACGTTGGGGGGTGGCACGGCGATCGAATACTTGGCCCGGGGATTGGCCGCATCGGCGACGAAAAGCCGCGCCTCTTCCCAGCGCGCAAACCACCCGGCCTCGATGGCTTTGGGGTCGTATGCGGTCGGCATCGGTTCTCTGTTCATTGGAAATTCCTGCTCAAGGGCGTGCGTCAACCTACTGGGAGGGCGGAGACGCCGGGCGGATGCTCTGGTTCAGAGCGCGCGCGCCGGCCCGGGTACGGATACAAGGCGTACTGAGCGGCGCATTTGACCGGATTCTAATCCAGCGGGCAACTCCTCTATTAGGTCACTTGCCGACGGCACGGGCGGCTCGGGGGCGTTCGTCCCGAGAAAACCGGCCTCCCCGCCTTCGCGTCGGAACGGCCGGCGAGGTGGGTTCCGGCGCCGCTCGAGACACCGGTGAGGAGCTCCGTGCTGTCTTTGATCCAGCGCCCCCGAGGAATCTTAAGTAGGATCGGCGCAGTGGATGCGCAGGCCGACCAGAATCGGCAGGAGAAGGAGGAGCGGCGAGGGTCGCTGCGCCGCCTCGACGACCTGCTCCAGGCGCTTGAGTCGCTGAACCTCCTCGAGCGCACCGAGGTGCCTGACCCGGTGCTGGCGAGGCTCCGCGAGATCGGCGTCGCCGCCCCTGAAAAACATACGGTCCCCCAGCTCATCGAGAGGGTCTGGGAAGCGCAGACCCAGTACCTCATCGCGGTGCCGGTCGAGCGCCGCCAGTACCGGCGCCGCCGCCAGCGTGACGGCGCCAGCACGGAGCCCTGGACCTCCCCCTGACGAGCTCGGGAGGTTCGGGAACTCCCGGGACCTCGCCACGCTGGTGCGTTACCAGTTGTCCCAGTGCACGACCTTGTCAAGCGCCACGCGGTTGGCGGCCTTGAAGTCCTCACCCTTGTAGAACCCGATCGTGATCAGGGCACATTGCACGACCCTCTCGTAGGGAATATCGAGGACCTCTGCGGCCTCTTTCTCGTAGACGAGGTGGAGCGATGTCCAGGCAGTCCCGAGCCCCCGGGCACGAGCCGCGAGCATGAAACTCCAGGCCGCCGGTAGGACCGAGCCCATGGTCCCCGCCCAGGAGACCGAGGGCGCGCCCTCGGGCGGCCTGCCCTTCATGCAGGGGATCAACATGACGGGCACCTCGTGCATGCGCTCGGCGAGGTACTGGGCCGAGGAAACGACCCTGTCGAACTGCTCGGCGCGAGGGTCACCCTCCTTGTAGTTGGGCTTGGGCTGCGCGCTGTACGGGTACCAGGCGTTGCGGTACAGGTCGCCGAGGGCCTTTTTCTTCTCGGGGTCGGTGACGAAGATGAACTGCCAGTCCTGGCGATTGCCGCCGGTCGGGGCCTGGAGCGCGACCTGCAGGCACTCCTCGAGGAGCTCGCGAGGAACGGATCGGTCGAAGTCGAGGCGCTTGCGGACGGCTCGGGTCGTCGTGAGAACGTGGTCGATCGAACTCAAATCCATGCCGCGCAGGATAGACGCACCCTGCAAACCCCCGAGGGAATTCGCTGTTAGGCGCTTTCGCCCGCGATCAGCTGCGGCGGCGCGTCACCGTCGTCGGAAAGGACGAACTCCGGCTCCTTGGAGTCGGTGATCGATTCCTCGGTGATGATGCAGCGCTTGATGTCGGCTCGCGAGGGCACCTCGAACATCGAGTTCAACAGCACCTCCTCGATGATCGACTTGAGAGCGCGCGCACCAGTGCCTCGGGTGAGTGCCTTATGGGCGATTGCCTCGAGCGACGCGCCCTCGAAGACAAGCTCGACATTGTCGAGCGCGAAAAACTTTTGGTACTGCTTCACGAGCGCG
This sequence comes from Chloroflexota bacterium, assembly GCA_043740835.1. Lineage (GTDB taxonomy): Bacteria > Chloroflexota > Dormibacteria > Dormibacterales > Dormibacteraceae > JAYUBK01. Next base: position 3,584 of record JAYUBK010000140.1, on the reverse strand, counting down.
TTCTTGGGCTCGGTGAGGATGCGGACGATGTCCTCCTGATCGAGGTGATGCAGGGTGACGATGATCGGCAGCCGACCTACGAACTCGGGGATGAACCCGAACTTCAGGAGGTCCTGCGGTTGCAGCATCAGGAGCTTGTCGCTGACCTCGCGCTCGCGGGCCAGCTTATCGGTGGCGACGTGGGCCCCGAAGCCGATCCGCTTGTGCCCGATGCGGTGCTCGATGATCCGCTCGAGTCCGTCGAAAGCCCCGCCGCAGATGAAGAGGATGTTGGTGGTGTTGATCTGGATGAAGTCCTGGTGCGGGTGCTTGCGCCCGCCCTGAGGCGGCACGTTCGCCACCGTGCCCTCGAGGATCTTCAGCAGCGCCTGCTGCACTCCCTCACCCGAGACGTCGCGGGTGATGGAGGGGTTGTCCGACTTGCGCGCGATCTTGTCGATCTCGTCGATGTAGATGATTCCGCGTTCGGCCCGGCTGATGTCGAAGTCGGCGGCCTGAATGAGGCGGAGGAGGATGTTCTCGACGTCCTCGCCGACGTAGCCGGCCTCGGTGAGGCTGGTGGCGTCGGCGATCGCGAAGGGGACGTCAAGAATCTTGGCGAGGGTCTGGGCAAGCAGCGTCTTGCCGCTGCCGGTCGGACCGACGAGCATGACGTTCGACTTCTGCAACTCGACATCGCCGACCATCTTCGAAGCCTGGATGCGCTTGTAATGGTTGTAGACGGCCACCGAGAGCACTCGCTTGGCATGGTCCTGACCGACGACGTATTGGTCGAGGGAGGACATGATCGTCTTGGGATTTGGGATGAACCCGGTCTTGGTCTTCTTGGAGGTCGCCGTCCGGCTGTCCTCTTCGAGGACTTCCTGGCACAGGTCGATGCACTGGTCGCAGATGTAGACCCCCGGGCCGGCGACGAGCTTGCGGACCTGGTCCTGTCCCTTGCCACAGAAGGAGCAGCGTGTGTAGCGGCGACGGTCTTCGCGTTCGTTCATTAGAGGTTCCTAAGCCGGCGCGGGCGAATTATCACCGCGCAGGATCTCGTTGGCAAGACTGATGCATTCAGAACAGATGAAGACTCCCGCTCCGGCGATGAGTTTGATCCCATTCCCGGAGCGCTGCCCGCAGAAAGAGCAACGCGGCTTGTGGCGCGTCACCTCGGGGTCCTTGGCCTTCCGGCGGAAGATCATTCTTTCTAGCTCGCCTTCTCGGCCTTCGCTCCCGCATCACCCTCCCGGACGGGGTTCTGGATGATGTCGTCGATGAGCCCATAGGCCTTCGCCTGCTCGGGCGTCATGAAGAAGTCGCGCTCGGTGTCCGCCTGGACCTTCTCGATGGGCTGGCCGGAGTGCCTGGCGAGGATGTCGTTGAGCAGCTCACGGAGCCGCAGGATCTCCTTGGCATGGATCTGGATATCGGTCGCCTGGCCCTGCATGCCGCCCAACGGCTGGTGGATGAGGACATTGGCGTGAGGAAGAGCGAAGCGCATGCCCGGGCTGCCACCCGCCAGCAGCACCGCCGCCATGGAGTAGGCCATGCCGACGCAGAGCGTGGAGACCCTGGGCCGAATGTACTGCATGGTGTCGTAGATCGCCAGCCCCGCCGAGACGACCCCCCCTGGGCTGTTGATGTAGAGGCTGACGTCCTTCTCCGGGTCTTCCGACTGCAGGTACAGCAGCTGGGCGATGACCAGGTTGGCGACGTTGTCGTCGATCGGCGTTCCGATGAAGACGATGCGATCCTTCAGCAGCCTCGAGTAGATGTCGAAAGCGCGCTCCCCCCGGCTTGTCGTCTCGACGACCATCGGGACCAGGTAATTCGAGATCCGATCGGGGTCTGGGGTCATCCGGCCCATTGTAGGCACGTCAGCGAGGCTGGGCTGCGCCCGAAGCGAGCTCGGTCAGCCGGGCCACGGTGCGTACCCGCGTCAGGCGGTGGCGGAAGTAGTCGAGGGCAGCCGCCGACTTCAACAGCTGGTTGACCTGTCCATTTAGTTCCTCGTCTTTGGACGCTTCGGCACGGAGGTGCTCGGCGACCTCCTCCTCCGTCGGCTCGATTCCCTCGCGGCGGGTGACCTCCTCGAGAATGATGTCGACCTTGAGGCGCGCCTCCGCGTCGGGCCGCGCCTTGGTCTGCCAGTCGCCGAGGCTCGACCCGGTGTAGGCGAAGTAACGGTCGAGCTTGAGGCCCTGGTCGGAGAGGCGGTGTTCGAGGTCGTGTTGCTGGCGTTCGACCTCGCGGTCGATCAGGAACGCTGGGACGTCGACGCTGGAGCCCTCGACGACCGCCTTGACGACTGCCTGCTCGTGGGCCAGGACGTCGACCTGTTTGGCGCGCTCCTCGAGGTCTGCCCGCACCGCCCCCCGGAATGCGAGCACGGACTCCTGCTCGCCGCCGCTGAGCTGTTTGGCGATCTCGTCGGTCAATGGCGGGCGCTTGCGCTCCTTGACGCCGTGGATCGTGAACTTGAGTGTCGAGAGCTTGCCCGCAAGCTCCGAGTCCTTGTGGTCGTCCGCCATCATGACCTCGACGGTCACCTCATCCCCGACCTTGTGGCCGGGCAACTCCCTGCGAACCTCGGGGATGAGCTCGCCCTCGACGACCTCGAGCTCGATGCCCTTACGGTCGGCCGAGGGGACCGGCCTGCCCTCCGCGCTCACCTCGAGGTCGGCGACGACGATGTCGCCCTCCCGGACCTCGCGGTCGACAGGCTCGATCTCGGCCAATTGGTTCAAAAGCTCGGTGAGCCGGCGCTCGACCATGTCGTTGCTCACCTCGGTCGCGTTCCTCTCGACCTTCAGCGCCGAGAGGTCGGCGAGCTTGACGACGGGCATCACGCTGACGGTGGCCAGCAACTTCGCCGGCTTGCCGCGGTCGAGCTCGATGATGTCGACCCTCGGCCGGTCGATCGAGTCGATCTTCTCGTCGGCGATGGCCTGCCCGACGATCTTGGGCACCAATTCCTCGATGACCTCGTCGCGCAGCGCCTCGACGCCGAGCTTGGCCTCGACAAGCGCACGAGGCGCCTTGCCCGGCCGGAAGCCCTGGACCTTGACGCGCTGGGCGAGCCGATTCAGCGTCCTTTCGAAGGCAGCGTCGACGTCGGTGCTGGGAACCTCGATCGTCAGCCCGACCTGGCTGCCCGGGAGGTTCTCGCGCTTGATTGAAAGTTCGCTCGTCGCCATGAAGGTCTAAGGGATTCTAGGGACAGTGCCCCGACAGGCTTTCCCGCGCCCCTACTTGCACTTGCCGGCGGGGTTCGGACTCGGGCAGGGGGCCGGCGGAGGCGGCGCTGTCGGGGTTGGACCGGGCAGCGGCGAAGGCCCGAGAAGCGGATCTGGCGGCACCACGCTGGGCGACGGGGTGGGCAACGGGCTGGGGTTGTCGCCGGGCAGTTTGGGCACGTTGCGAGCGTCGGCGAGGAACCAGGAGGCCGGCCTGTCACCCTTCACGACGTTCGACGGCGCCGGGTACCACTTGTCCGGAACGCCCGCCAGGGCCCCCTCCATGAACGTGTGCCAGGCGGGCGCCGCGACGTAGAAGGCGTCCGCCTTCGGACCCATGTTGAAATCGTTGCCGAGGATGTC
>JAYUBK010000139.1:0-5889 GCA_043740835.1 Chloroflexota bacterium | reverse complement strand
GCCGACGACCCGGCGGCCGGTCCCTCAATCCTCGAGGTCAAGGATCTCGGGGTCCGATACGGCGCCATCGAGGCGATCCGCGGCGTCTCCTTCCACGTCGCCGAGGGGGAGACAGTTGCGCTGATCGGGGCTAACGGCGCCGGCAAGTCGACGATCCTCAACGCGCTCTCCGGCATCCTCCGACCATCCGCCGGCAGTGCCGTGTTCGACGGCCTCGACCTCGGCAATGCGATGCCACACAAGATCGTTCAGCGTGGTCTCGTCCATGTCCCCGAGGGCCGCGAGATCCTCGCCCGCCAGACCGTCCGCGAAAACCTCGAGCTCGGCGCCTGGGGCCGCCGCGATGGCGGAGCGGCGAAGCAGATCAACGAGTTGATGGAGCGGTTCCCGATCCTCGGCTTACGCGCCAACCTGCTCGCCGGGCAGCTCTCCGGCGGCGAACAGCAGATCCTCGCAATCGCCCGCGGGCTACTCGCCAAGCCGCGCCTCCTGCTCCTGGACGAGCCGTCGCTGGGCCTCGCGCCCCAGATGGTTGATACCGTCTTCCAGGTCATCGAGGAGATCCACCGTCAGGGGACGACGATCCTCCTGGTCGAGCAGAACGCGCTTCGCGCTCTTCAGGTGGCCGATCGCGCCTACGTCATCGAGACCGGCCGGATCCTCCTCACCGGGACCGGAGCCGCCCTTCGGCGCAACCCGGAAGTTCGCGCCGCCTACCTCGGCGGCTGACCCCCGGCTTTCTGACCGCCAAACGCGACTAGCGTCCGGCCGCGTACCCGTACATGCCGCGGGGGTTGGCGGCGGCCAGCAACAGGCCGCGCCTGCGATCATTGGCAGCGGCGCTGATCCGGCCCTGAGTCCAGGGTCCGAGCACCTGGACGTCATGCCCCCGCGAGCGCAGTTCGTCGATCACTTCGGGTGCGACGCGATCCTCGACGGAGACCCGGGCGGGAAGGCTCTGATGCGGATAGAAGGAGTTCGGGAAATGCTGGATCGAGAAGTTCGGCGCGTCGATCGCCTCCTGGAGGTTGAGGTGGAAGTCGGCATGGGCCACGAAGAAGTTGAAGGTCCACTGGTCCTGTGCATCGGCGCCCGGGGTACCGAAGGCCAGGTACGGCTCGCCGTCCCGGAAAGCGAGTGACGGGCTGAGTGTCGTGCGTGGACGCTTGCCCGGCGCCAGCGCGTTGGGGAGGCCGGGCTCGAGGTTGAAGATCTGGGCGCGAGTGCCGAGAGGAAAGCCGAGGCCCGGAATGACCGGGTTCGACTGCAGCCAGCCGCCCGAGGGGGTCGCCGCCACCATATTGCCGTGCCGGTCGATCACGTCGAGGTGGCAGGTGTCCCCGCGATGACGGTCGACGATTGTCGGGTCGCCAATACCGGCGGCCGAAGCGGGACTCTCCCGATCGGAAATATCCAAGGCCGTGAGCGCGAACGCCGGCAGGCGCGGCTGGCGGCCTCCCGGCTCGCCCGGGCGAAGCTTGTCAGAGGCATGGGGGGCGATGAGCCCCCGACGCGCCTCGGAGTACTCGCGACTCAGCAGGTCGTCCATGGGCACTCCGGCCACGTCGCCATACCAGGCCTCGCGGTCGGCGTAGGCGAGCTTGGCACCCTCGATGACCTGGTGGATGTGGTCCGCCGAGAGGAATCCCGCACCGCTCACATCGAACCCTTCGAGGAGGGCCAGCTGCTGCAGGAACACGGGGCCCTGGCCCCAGGCCGGGGTCTTATGGACTTCGAAGTTGCGATACCTGCGGCTCAGGGTGGGCTCGATCGACGCCCGCCAGGCCGCCAGGTCAGAACCTCTGAGGACGGCTCTATGGGTCGATCCGCTCACGTCCATCACGTCGCTGAAGCGGACGAACCTGTCGATCGCCTCGGCGACGAAGCCCTCGTAATAGGCGCGCCGCGCCGCTTCGATCTCGGCCTCGCGGCCTCCGCCGGCGGTCTCCGCTTCGCTGAGGATCCGTCTGTAGGTGGCGGCCAGGTCGGGGTTGCGGAACAGCTCGCCCCATTTCGGCGCGCCGCGTCCGAAGTAGACATCCGCGGACGTCGGCCAATGCTCTTTGAAGAGGTCCTCGACGGACGCGACCATGTCGGCGATCTGCTGGATGACCGGGTAGCCCTCCTCGGCGTAGCCGATGGCGTACTGGAGGACGTCACGCAGGCGCATCGTCCCGTATTGCTGGAGCATCAGGAGCCAGCCCCCAAAGGCGCCCGGCACGCACGGCGCCAGGTGGCCGGTACCGGGGATCATGTCGAGACCGAGGCCGCGGACGTGTTCGATGGTCAAACCGGCCGGCGCGGTTCCCTGCCCGCAGATGACGCGGGTCTCCCCGCTGGTGGCGTCGTAGACGATCGCCGGCATGTCGCCCCCGGGGCCATTCAGGTGTGGCTCGACGACCTGGAGGATGAAGCCCATCGCGACCGCGGCGTCGAACGCGTTGCCACCCTTCTCGAGGACCGCCATGCCGCCGGCGGTAGCGAGCCAATGAGTCGAAGCGACCATCCCGAACGTGCCCTGCAATTCAGGGCGGGTTGTGAACTGCCTCACGCCGTTCTCAGGTTAGCCCTTCAGAAAATTGGACTAGACACGCGCACAAATAACGTTATAGTGGACCCACAGATTTCCTACCACTCAGGGAGACCACCAAAGTGATCGTTGATCGGCAAATCGCGGAAAACGAGGCTCGGCTGAGGCAGCTGGCCGGCGTCACACTCACACAGACCACGACCCAATTCGACGCGCGCGTCGAGGGCGATGAGGGCGACCTCGCCCAGGTCGTCACCGACAGCGAGGTCGCGTCCCGGCTTTCGGTCCTCCGGGCATCACTCCAGGCCCAGGTTGCGACCGCGCTCGACCAGATCGCTCTTGGCCGCTACGGGACCTGTGAGGACTGCAAGGAGGAGATCCCCTCCGAACGGATGGAGTTCCTTCCAGAGACGACCCGCTGCGTCCGCTGCCAGGCGGTTAGGGACCGCCGCGCCAGTTAAGCGACGCCCGCTAAGTTAGAAGCGTGAGGTCTGCAGGCGAGGGGAGCGGCCTCCTCTTCGCCACGCAGGCCGGCGTCGGCTGGATCGTTTTTGACAATCCCCAGCGCCATAACGCTCTGACTCCCCCGATGGCCGCCGCACTCGACCGCATCGGCGCCGAGCTGGACACCGATGACGAGGTCCGCTGCGTGGTGGTGCGGGGATCGGGCACCCGGGCCTTCATGTCGGGCGCCGACATCGGGCGTCTCGGCGACTTTCGGAGCGAGAACACCGAGCGGGCGCCCGACGACGTTGCCTCCGGCCTGCGCCGAATCAGCAAGCCGGTGATCGCGATGATCCACGGCTGGTGCCTCGGCGGGGGCCTGCTGATGGCGCTGGCGGCGGACGTCCGCATCGCCGCGGAGGACGCGAGGTTCGGGATCCCGGCCGCCCGCCTGGGCATCGGCTATCCGCTCGAGGCGGTTCGCACCCTCGTGAGAATCGTCGGCCCCGCCAACGCGGCCCAGCTCCTTTTGACCGGCGCCCACATCACGGCCGGGGAGGCGCTTCAGATGGGTCTTGTCAACCACGTCGTGGAGCCCGAGAACCTTGAGCGGAGAACCTCCGAGATGGCGACCGCGATTGCTGCCAACGCACCGCTTTCCGTACGTGCCGCCAAGAGTACGATCCGGGCTGTGGCCGGTGGCCATCATCCCCAGGGAGATGAGGAAGCGGAGGCGAAGCGGCTGATCGCCGCCTGCCTGGCCAGCGAGGACTTCGCCGAAGGCAGGCAGGCCTTCGTCGAGAAGCGAGCCCCGCGCTTCAGCGGGCGCTGAACAGGCCGGCCACCAGCTCGTAGGAGCGAAGCCGGTCGGCGTGCTGGAAGGTCGTCGTCGTGATCATCAGCTCGTCGACGGCCGTCTTCTCGATGAGCTCCCCGAGTTTGCGCCGGACGGTGTCCGGCGACCCGACGACCATCCCGCCGGCTCGCTCTCGGAGCAGGGCGCGGTCAGCCTCGCTGTACTGGTGTGCGGCCACATCTGCGGGGCTCGGGAAAAGACCCGGACGACCGGACCGGAGGCGGATGAAGGAGAGGCCGGCGGGCTCGGCAAGGCTTTGCGCCTCTTCGTCGGAGGGGGCGCAGATCACCGAGACGGCGATCATCGAATATGGCTTCTCGAGACGCTGCGAGGGCCGAAAGCGGTCCCTGTAAAGGGCGAGGGCGGGGATCGTGTTGACGGAGCTGAAGTGGTGAGCGAAGGCGAAGGGGAGGCCCAGCAGCCCGGCCACCTGCGCGCTGTAGCCGCTCGAACCAAGTAGCCAGACCTCCGGTTGGTTGCCGTGGGCGGGAACCGCGGTGATGTTCCGGTAGGGATGATCGGCCGGAAAGGAGCCGTTGAAGAACCCGAAGAGCTCCCACAGCTGCTCGGGAAAATCGTCCTCCGACAGCTGGGCCGTAGAACGGCGCAGGGTCTGGGCGGTCAGCGGGTCGGTGCCCGGCGCCCGGCCGATCCCGAGGTCGATCCGGCCCGGGTGCAGCGCCTCCAGCATCCCGAACTGCTCGGCGACGACAAGCGGCGGGTGGTTCGGGAGCATCACGCCGCCCGAGCCGACGCGGAGCCTCGAGGTCACGTCCGCGACATGGCCGATCAGCACCGCCGGTGCCGAGCTGGCGATGCCGGGCATGTTGTGGTGCTCAGCGAGCCAGTAGCGGTGGTATCCGAGCCGTTCTACGCGCCGGGCCAGATCGAGGGTGTTGCGCAGAGCGTCGCCCGATGTCGAACCGGATGCGATGGGCACCAGGTCGAGCACGGAGATGGGTATCTGAGGGAGCTGGCTGTTAATCGTCCGCAGTCGCCGCGAGCTCGTAGTCCAGCTCGAAGGTGTGGCCGCCTTCGGGTCCGTCACCGATCGTACCCGCGCCACTGATTCCCTTCAGGTCGTCGGTCCCGGAATCGGGAACGATGGTCAGTGACAGCGCTGCCCCGGCGCGAGACATCGTCGCCGAATGGTGGAAGACGAAGGTCCCGGTGCGTCCCTTCACCGAACCGGCGAATCGCTCGAGACCGACGTAGGCGGCGGAGTCGTTCTGCGCCATCGCCATCAGCAACTCCGCGGTGGAAGTGCCGGCCACCTCCCCGAGGAAAGTCTTGGTCACCGCCGTGCGCGTGAGTGTCGCCCCCGGCTGCTCGTCGTAGGGCGTGGGAGCCCAGGAATCGATCTTGAAGGTGCCCGTCGCTTTCATAGGTCCGGAGGGTACTCGATGGAATATGGCGAACCGGTCGTTAGGTAATCTAGTTAGGATGCCTAACGACCTCGGTCTCGATGCCACGGCGGTCGCCGCACGCCTCCGGATGGCGATGATGCGGATGGTGCGGAGGATCAAGAAGCAGACCGACGGCGAGCAGTCGGTGTCGGCCATCTCGGCACTCGCCTCGCTGAAGCGCCTGGGAGCGATCACCGTCGGCGAGCTCGCCGACGCCGAGGGCGTCTCCCGCCCGAGCATGACCGTCCTGGTCAGCAGCCTCCTCGAGAAGGGCCTCGTCAGCAAGGAGCCCGACGCCAGTGACGGGCGCCTCGTGCGCGTGGTCACCACGCCGCCCGGCATGGCAGCGCTCGATGAGAGCCGCACTCGGCGGACGGCCTACCTGGCGAGGCGCCTCCGTGGGCTCGAACCCTCCGAACTCCGCACTCTTGACGAAGCCGCGTTGATCCTCGAACGGCTGCTGGAGGACGCACCGTGACCCGTGTCGCCAGCGGGTTCATGAACACCTTCGACTCGCTCCGGATCCGTAACTTCAGGCTCTTCTTCATCGCCCAGGTGGTGTCGGTGACAGGCACCTGGATGCAGTCCGTCGCCCAGATGTGGCTTGTCCTCCACCTCACCGGCAGCGGGGTCGCCCTCGGCGTGACGGTGGC
>JAYUBK010000138.1:0-1741 GCA_043740835.1 Chloroflexota bacterium | reverse complement strand
CCGTGAAAAGCCCATGTGCCGCCGCCGAGGTGGCGAAGAGGGCACTGGCGGCCTCGCCAAGCCTCTCCAACACCGCCCGCGTGGATCCCCGGGATGCGCCTCGGCCGGCGATGACGAGCGGCCTTTTGGCCGCCCCCAGCAGGGACGCAGCCTCCGCTATGGCCGCGAGGGCCGGCAGGGGCGTCGCGCTCGCGATCGGCTCCGTGGGGTAGGTCGAGTCGGGGGAGATCTCGCCCTGGATGTCGATCGGAAGCGAGAGCACCACCGGCCGACGCGCGGCAAGGGCCAGGCGATGAGCGCGGAGCGCATCGGCTACGGCGGTCTGCGCCGACCCGATCCTGACGTGCAGAGCGCCGACGGCCGTCGCGATCGCGGCCTGGTCGATGCTGAAGTTGGAGTTGACCGCGGCCTCTGCCGTGTCAGCGGCAAGTACGAGCAGGGGGGTGCGGGCCTTGGCCGCCTCGGTGAGCCCGGTGATGCAGTTGGTGAAGCCCGGGCCCTGGTGGACGCTGCAGGCGGCGACGGTCCCGGTCAGCCTCGAGTAGACGTCGGCCATGACGACAGCTCCGCCTTCGTGACGCGCCGGCACCCACCCAGTGCCACAGTCCACGAGCGCCCTGGTGACTGCGAAGTTGCCGCTGCCCAAAACGCCGAACACCTGGCGCACGCCGGCCTCGGCGAGGGCTGTGGCCACCGCTGCGGCGACGCTGGACCCGCTCACGTCGCTCAATCGAGGTTGATCTGGACCCTGTCCACCTTCTCGGCGATCGGCGCCGCCAGCTCGCGGCGGATGCGATTGTGCTCCTCGTCCGCATCCCAGACCTTATAGGTCGCCTCGTCGGCGAGGTCGCACGTCAGGGCGCCGCCGAGATTGCCGGGGCGGAGACCGAGGTCGCGGCTCATCTGGATGTTTGTGACGCCCGGAATCCTGATCGCCTTGAGCGCGGCCTCAAGGGTGTCGATCTGCTCCTGTGTCGTATCCGCTTTGAACGTATAGACGGCGATGTTCCTGATCATGCCCATTCCCTCACTGCGTCACAGATGCGGCCGACTCCCTCGCGGAGGTCCTCGTCCGAGCTGGCCAGGCTGATGCGAACCGCCCCCGCGGCGATCTTTCCGAAGGCGCTGCCGGGCGCAATCGAAACGCCCTTCTCGCGGACGATCCTCATCGCGAAGTCGCGCGAGGCGAGGCCCGCCGGGGAGACGTCGGCCATGATGTAGAACGCCCCGTGGGGCACGCTGATGAGTAGTCCCGCCTCCTCGAGGATGTCCGCCACGAGGTCGCGGCGCCGTCTGTACGCCTCGACCATCTCGTTCACGCAGCCCTGGGGCCCGTCGAGGGCAGCCTCGGCTGCCTTCTGGGCGATCGTGTTCGGCCCCGAGGTGTTCGACTCGAGAACTTTGGTGACGCTGTCGATAAGCTCTGGCGAGCCGACGGCATAGCCGAGGCGCCAGCCCGTCATCGCGTAGGTCTTGGAGAAGGTGTAAATGCTGATGACGCGCCCGTCCCCGAGCAACGTCGCAGGGGAGACATGCTCACCCTCGAAGACCACCTGGTCGTAGCACTCGTCGCTGATGAGCCAGAGGTCATGGCGGAGCGCGAAATCGGCCATCGCCTCCATGACCGTCCGCGGAAAGACAGCGCCGGTCGGGTTGGCGGGGCTGTTGATGATCAGCGCCTTCGTACGCGGCGTCACAGCGCGCTCGAGGGCGTCGAGGTCGGGGAGGTACTCCCGCTCGG
>JAYUBK010000137.1:0-5944 GCA_043740835.1 Chloroflexota bacterium | reverse complement strand
GACGGCGGTCGTGGCCGTCGCGCGGACACGTCCGGCGGCCTCGTCGGCCAGGATCTCGAACTGATCGACGACCTCGCCGATCACCTTGGTGCGGTGGCTGTCGACGAGGAGGCGGAGAAGGTTCATCGCCTCGGGCCCGAGGCCCTCGATTCCGAGCAGATCTGCGGCCTCCATACGGCGCGCCGCGGTCTGGAAGGGATCGTCGAACAGCGTTTGGACCTCGGGCTGCTCGAGCACAGCGCGAAGGAGGGCAAGCTGGCGTGACCACTGGTCCGTCTGTCCCTCTTCCTGCGCGAGCTCGAAAATCGCCCGCGCATAGCGCCTAGCGGACTGCGCCAACCTTCACCTCGTTTATCGCCTCATCGATCAATTTCCGATGCTTTTCCTTATCGATCGTCTCCTGGATGACCTTTTCTGTTGCGAGCACGACCATATCGGCCACCTGTTCACGGACCGAGTCGATCGCCGTCTGGCGCGCAGCCTCGATGTCCTTACGGGCCTTCTCGAGGAGGCGCGCCGCCTCCTCCTCCCCCTTTCCACGGAGCTCGCCACGGATCTGCTCGCCCGATCGCGTGGCACCTGCGAGGACCTCGTCGGCCTGGGCCCGAGCCGCCTGGAGCTTGCCCTCGGCCTCTGCGAGCTTCTGGGTAGCCTCGTCACGCTGCCGCTCCGCCTGCTCGAGCTGGTCGGCGATCAGCTGCTGCCGCGCCGTTGCAACCCTGGCGATCGCCGGGTACATGAACCGGGCCATTACGGCCACCATCAAGATGAAGGCGACAAGCTCCAGCGGGAACGTGCCGTTGATGGTGATGATGCTGGCGGCATCGGACAGGAACATGGCTACTTGGGTACGCCGGCCGCGATGACGTAGATGAAGACGAAGCCGAGCGCGAGGTTGATGAAGTACATGGCCTCGACGAGACCGATGATCAGGAACATGAGGCCGGTCAGCTGGCCCTGTGCCTCGGGCTGGCGAGCCACGCCCTGGATCGTTGCACTGCCTGCGAGACCGTCACCGACCGCGGCGCCGATGGCGCCTCCGGCAAGTGCCAGACCGGCGGCGATGAGGGCGCCGGCTACTGCGATCGCGTTCATTGAGCTGTTCCTCCTTCGATTGCTGGAAGCGGGGGGTGATGTGGCTTCAGGTGCTTGTTGTGGTCCGCGCCTTCACGGGCCTGTTCGAAATAGATGATCGTGAGAAGCATGAAGATCAGGGCCTGGATTGCCCCGATCAGGCCGACGTCGAAGATCTTCCAGCCCACGGTGAAGATCACCGAGATCACAGTGGCAGGCGCTGTCGTCCCGAAGATGGCGGCGCCCGGAAGCAGCGAGGTCAGGACCCAGAGCATGATCAGGCCGCCGAAGATGTTCCCGAAAAGTCGCAGCGAGAGCGTCAGCGGCTTGGCCAGGTCTTCGATGATGTTGAGGAAGACGAAGGGGATGCGCACGTAGAGAGGCGCATCAAAGGGCCGGGTCATCCGGTAGAGGTAACCCTTCACCCCCAGGACCTTGAAGCTGTACCACTGGGTTAGCACGAAGACGAGCAACCCCATCGCCAGCGTCTGGTTGAGATCCGAGTTGGCCGGGTGGATGCCACCGGGCAGCGGCAGGAAGGCGATCCAATTGGCGATCAGGATGTACAGGAAGATCGTCATCCCGATCGGCACGATGATCGCGGCGTCCTTGTCAATCTCCACCTGACGACCCCTCACAAAGCTGAAAAGGGTCTCCAACCCGAGTTGCAGCCAGCCCGGAACTCCATGCGTCGAGCGGTAGGCGATTAGGCCGACGACAAGCAGCGTCACGACGATGGCGATGGCGCTGGAGAGGAGGCTGTCAGTGCTGAAGGTGCACCACCATTGGCCGTTGCCGCAGGCGTTGAACGTTTCATGGCTGACCGGGGGCGGTTCGAGGAGAAAGGTCGTCACCTCAGGTCCTTACCTCCTGGTCCACACGAGGCGGGCGGCGACGACAGCGAGAACGATCTGCGCCACAGCGATGCCCACGAGAGGCAGCCAGGCGACATCCATCCCAAGAAGCAGGCCGATCGCGAGGCCGGCGACGCTGAGTGCTGCCATCCGGGCCAGGCTCGTAGCGCGAAAAGGGATGGCCGATCGGAGAGCTCTCTCGGCGAAGTACCCATTGAGGGAGCCGACGACGAGACCCGCGCCCAGCGCGAACCCGGCCCGCGGGTGGCCGAGGGCAAGCGCCAGCAGGGCGGCCGCCACGGCCATCGCCGCGCAGGCGATCGCAGTCGTCATGAGAGGGTTACGGGTGCTCATAGGAACTGTTTGAACCTGGTGTAAGCGACCGCGACGGACGCCAGGATGCCCACACCCAGGCCGGTCAACAAGAATAGCGGTCCCGAGTGGGCCGCTGAATCAATCCCCCAACCCGCGACCAGCGGCACGATCAGGGCCGCGGCGAGCAATCCACCCAGACCGATGAGGTCGGTGCCGGTGGGGCCGGCGGCGCGCTTCATTCCGACCCCAGGAGGCGCTTGAGCCCGGGCGCCGGCACGCGCCAGTTGGCCCGCTCGATCTGCTCACCGATCGCGGTCGACACCGCGACGACGAGGACGACGATCGCCACCGAGAGGATCCGCCTGTGGCCGAAGAGCATCAGGCCCAGCGAGCCGAGGATCGCGGTGCCGCTGTACATGACAAGGCAGGTCTGGCGCTGGCTGAGCCCGAAGTCGAGCAGCTGATAGTGGATGTGGCGGGTGTCGCGGTGCGCGATGGAGACTCCCTGGCGGCGCCGGCGGATGATCGCCCAGGCGGTGTCCGCGATCGGGATCGCGAGTGCCAGGACGGGCAGCACGAGAGCGAAGAGCACGACCCCCTTGGCGACACCAAAGATCGTCAGCATGCCGACGGTGATGCCCAGGAAATGCGATCCCGAGTCGCCCATGAAGATACGAGCCGGGTTGAAATTGAAAACCAGGAACCCAAAGCAGCACCCCGCGAGCGCGGCGGCCAGGAGCACCGCCTCCTCGTGGCTGCGGCTCGCGGCAGCGATGGCGAGGACGACGGCGACGATGCCGACGACACCTGCGGCGAGTCCGTCGACCCCGTCGAGGATGTTCACCGTGTTCTGCATGCTCAGGAGCCAGAAGAGGGTCAGCGGCACGGCCAGCAGCCCGAGCTGGACCAGGCCCACGACCGGCAGGGTGATTCCCGAGATCAGGTAACCGAACCCGAACATTGCCAGCAGCGCGAGTCCCGCCTGGATCAGGATCTTGGCCCGGGCGGGAAGCTTGAACCTGTCGTCGATCATCAGCACGAGCGCCGCCGCGCCACCCACTCCGAGCATCCCGACGACGGGTCGGCTGATCGGCACGTAGGCGACGACAGCCACCGCAAAGGCGAGGTAGATCGCAAGGCCACCGATCTCCGGCGTCGGCCGGAGGTGGATGTGCCTGTCGCCCGGCTCCTTCATGAGCCCGAGCCGCGGCGCCACCAGGATCGCGATGGGTACCAACCCGATCGTCGCCGCCGCCGCCAGCAGGAAGGGGAAGAGCGCGGGAAGCGCGTGGAGGAGGAGGCCCTGCACGAACTCGCGGCTGAAGAACTGCTCCAGCAGCACGCCCCCGACCGCCGGCAGGGTCATTACTAAGTCAGTTGGTAGGGAAGCGGGAAGCGGCGACTCAGGTCAAGCGTCCGTTCCCGGATCGAGTCGAGGACGGCGGGGCTGGCGTGGCCGTCGATGAGGTCGGCGAGACACTCCGCGATCTCTTTCATCTCCTCCGACCCCATCCCCCGAGTGGTCACACTCGGCGTGCCGAGCCGGATCCCGCTGGGGTTGAACTTCGACGCCTCGTCGTAGGGGATCGAGTTGCGGTTGACGGTGATCCCGACGGTGTCGGCGAGGTCCTGGATCTGGCGACCCTTGAGGCCTTTCGGCCGGAGATCGATCAGCATCAGGTGGTTGTCGGTGCCGCCGCTGACAAGCCGCAGGCCGCGCTCCTGGAGGGCGGTCGCGAGGACTTTGGCATTGTCCACGACGCGCTTCGCATAGACCTTGAAGTCGGGCTTGAGCGCTTCTCCAAAACAGACGGCCTTGGCCGCGATGGCGTGCATCAGGGGCCCGCCCTGAGTTCCCGGGAAGACCGCGCTGTCGATCGCTTTGGCATGGTCGGCGTCGCAGAGGATCATCCCGCCCCAGGCGCCGCGGAGCGTCTTCTGAGTCGTCGTGCTGACAACCTGGGAATGTGGGATCGGGCTCGGGTGCGCCTCCCCGGCGACGAGGCCTGCGAAGTGCGCCATGTCGGTGAACATCGTCGCTCCCACCGAGTCGGCGATCTGCCGCATGCGGGCGAAGTCGATGATCCGCGGGTAGGCGCTGAACCCCACCAGCAGCATCACCGGCCGGATCTCCTCCGCCTGCTTCTGGACCACGTCGTAGTCGATGAGTTCGGTCTCGCGGTCGACGCCGTAGGAATGGATCTCGTAGAACTTCCCGCTGAAGTTGGCGGGGCTGCCGTGCGTGAGGTGGCCGCCCTGGTCGAGGTCCATGCCCATGACCCTGTCGCCCGGCTTGCAGAGAGCCATGTAGACGGCCGCGTTGGCCTGGCTGCCGGCATGCGGCTGGACGTTGACGTGGTCTGCGCCGAAGAGCTGCTTCGCGCGCTCGATGGCGAGGTTCTCGATCTCGTCCATGACCTCGCAGCCGCCGTAGTAGCGCTTGCCCGGATAGCCCTCCGCGTACTTGTTGGTGAGGAGCGTGCCCAGCGCCTCGAGGATTGGCGCGCTGGCCAAATTTTCGCTCGGGATCAGCTCCAGCGTCTGGGACTGGCGGCGGTATTCCTTGCGGATGAGCTCGGCGACCGTGGGATCGGCCTTTTCGAGGACGCGGAGGTTGAGGGTGGCTTCGATCACGCACTAAAGGTTAGTTGCCGGGAACTTAAAATGCCGGTCATGGGTACCGGCACGATCGGCGTGGAGCTGTTCCGCTTCAACGAGTGGGCGAACGAGGCGCTGATCGAGTTCTGCCGGGGCCTGGACGAACCAACGTTGCAGGCCGGCGCGCCGGGAACGCGCGGCTCGATACAGGACACGCTGGTTCACATAGTCGCCGCCCAGGAACGGTATGTCGGCGGCCTGGGCCGCCCCCGCACCGGCGGGCGTGTGCACGAGTCGCTCGGCTGGCCGGGGTTTGAGGAGCTGCTGGAGAGCAATCGGGAGACTGGGGCTTCGCTGGTGGCGGCGGCAGCCGAGGAAGATCCCGAGAGGGCATTCACGTTGCAGTACCAGGGGCGGGACGAGATCGTGCTGGCCAGGACGTTTCTCGTCCAGGCGATGCACCATGCGAACGATCACCGGACGCACATCTGCTCGATTTTGGGGGCGATCGGGGTGGAGCCGCCCGAGGTAACCGGGTGGGGCTGGGCTGAGGCGGTGGCGGCGAAGTAGTCGCTTGACGGGCCGCTGCGGGGTTCCGGCGTCGAAGTAGGGTCGGGCGTTGTGTGTGACTGCTTGGGTTGCGGGGGCTTGGTGTCGGATTGAGGGCCTTGGGGTGGAGACGGCAATTAAGGGTGGACTGGCGGGGTCCAGGTGTCGGAACTGCTGTGCTTTGTGTCGGGAAGCGAGGCTTTCGCTGCTTGGGAAGGGGGCCTGGCGTCGGATTGAGGGTGTTGGTCTCAGACGGCAGTTAGGAGGTGGACTGGCGGGGTCCTGGGGTCGGGATCGCGACGACTGGCGTCGGAGGGTCGCGGCTTGGCGGCTTGGATTGCGGACCTGGAGTCGGAATGAGGGCCTTGCTGTCGGACGGCAGTTAGGGAGAGGACCTGCGGGGTCCTGGTGTCGGGATCGCGGCGACTTGTGTCGGAGGGTTGGGCTTGGATTGAGGGCCTGGAGTCGGAATGAGGGCCTTGGTTTCAGACGACAGTTAAGGGGCGGACTGGCGGGGTCCTGGTGTCGGAGTACGTCGCTTTCGGTCGTACGCC
>JAYUBK010000136.1:0-1752 GCA_043740835.1 Chloroflexota bacterium | reverse complement strand
AGGCCGGACGCACGCCCTTGGCGAAGACGGCCATGGCAACGTCGGTCATGGCCTGCGTGCGCGGCGCCTCGGTGCGCTGCGGCGTAAGCGGTTCAGTGGTCTCGCGGCTCTTCACGAGCTCGATCGCGGCCAGCATTCCCAGGCCGCGAACTTCGCCGACTGAAGGGTGCTTTGCGGCCATCTCGTCGAGGCGCGCCCGCAGGATCTTGCCCATGCTTGCGGCCCTGTCGGCGAGCTCCTCTTCGAGGTAGACCTCAAGTGTCGCGACACCCGCTGCGCAGGCCAGAGGGTGGGCGGCGTAGGTGAGACCGCCGCCCAGGTAGTGGTCCTCGAAGAAGTCGCCGATCTTCTGGGAAACGATCGCGCCGCCGAGCGGCACATACCCGGAGGTGATGCCCTTGGCGACGGTCATCATGTCCGGCACCACGCCCCAGTGCTCGGAGGCGAACCATTTGCCGGTGCGGCAGAAACCGTCGATGACCTCGTCGAAGATGAGAAGAATCCCGTACTTGTCGCAGAGGTCGCGGAGGCGCTGGAGGTACCCGTCCGGCGGCACGACGATGCCGCTGTAGCCGGTGATCGGCTCGACGAGGATTGCCGCGATGGTCTCCGGGCCCTCGCCTTCCACGGTTGCTTCGACCGCGCTCGCGCAGGCCATGGTGCAGGCCGGCTTCTCGGCGCAGAAGGGACAGCGATAGCGATAGGGGTCGAGGGTCTTCACGAAGCCGGCCGGAAGGTGAGGTTCGCTGTAGATGCGCCGGTTGTCGCCCGTCGCCGCCATCGCCGCCGCGGTGCCTCCGTGGTAGCTCTGGTAGCGCGTGACGATCTTCTGGCGGCCGGTGTAAGCGCGTGCCATCCTGATGGCGTACTCGTTGGCCTCGGCGCCGCCGTTCGTGAAGAACGTCTGGCTGAGGTCACCAGGCGTGACTTCGGCGAGCAGCTCGGTGAGGCGGCTCGCCGGCGGGCTGGTGTGGTCGGGGGCGATGACGGGCAGCGTCGCGACCTGCCTTTGGATTGCTTCGACGACCTTCGGGTGAGCGTGCCCGATGTTCACGTAGGCGAGCTGGCCGCACATGTCGAGCCAGCGTCGCTCCTGCGAATCCCAGAAGTAACTTCCCTTGGCGCGGGTGATCGTCAGGGGCGCGATCTTCCCCTGCACGGACCAGGGGTAGAGACGGCGGTCGGGACGCGGCATGACGCCGATCATAATCTTCCGGAAATGCGGACTGGTCGGCCGGGGACCCTGGAAGGGCTCAGCGGGCTGCCCGCCGGGATGCGGTGGACAGGCGCGAACTGGGTCCGTTCGCCGATCATGGCTTCATGAGGAAGATCGAGTCGGCAGGCACTTTCGAGTTGCCCATGGGAACGAAGGCCGGCTACCGCGAACAGCTCCGGGTGGAGTCCATGAGCCTTGGCACCTATTGCATCGCGGCCGGCGCGATCGATCCTCAAAAGCCGCACCTGCAAAGCCGTAACTGGAGGACGAGATCTACGTGGTAGTGACCGGGCGCGGGTCGTTCACCGGCAGGGGGGTCACGGTGAGCGTCGAACCGGGGGCGGTGATCTTCGTTCCGGCCCATGAGGAACACCGGTTTCACGATCTCAGCGAGGACGTGTCGCTGCTGGTCCTGTTCAGCCCCCCTCACGCAACCCCCTAGTGGACGTGGCGTTTTACAGGGCTCGGCCGGGCGGCATCTTCGAATCGAGCACGGCCACCGCCGGACCGTGGAGCCCCACCCTTCAGCACGGCGG
>JAYUBK010000135.1:0-1766 GCA_043740835.1 Chloroflexota bacterium | reverse complement strand
GCCAATGTGTGAAATCGATGATCTCGCGACCTGCCACCCCCGGGAAGAGGTACTTCGTACCGCCCGAGAACCCGGCCACCTCATGGGGAAAGACCGGTCCGCAGAGCAGCACGAGGTCGTGGTCGGTCACCATCCGGTTGATCCGAACCGGAACCCTCAGCGACAGGCGCCCCTCGCTTAGCTCCGTGACCTCGGCCGGTGTGATGTCACCGATGTGAACGAGTTGTTCGTCGTCCGCCCAGGCGTGGTTGAAGATGCGGAGGTTGGGACCGGGCGCCGCGACAGCTTCCGGTGCGATGTCCAGCATGCGTGCGATCGCGGCAGGCTCCATCGCGCGGTGGGTTCCCAGCGCGATTAGGTAGTCGATCGATCGCGCCCTCATACCAAGGCTCCGGTTGAGTGCGGCGAAGAGAAGGGGCAGGGGAGCGGTTCGGGTGCCGTCCGGGATCACAACCAGCACTCGCCTGCCATCTACATCGAGCCGTGCGACGCCTTCCGCGATGAGCGCCTCCATGGTCTCGTCGTCGAGAGGACTGGACACCGAGCCGGAACCGAGAGCTCCGCCGACCATCGTCTCCATTCGGTTCAGATTCCCCAGGAGGCGGAAAAGCCGCCATCGATCGGGACCACCACGCCCGTGACGAAAGTTGCAGCCTCGCTGCACAGCCACACAACCGCGCCCGCGACCTCGTCGGGACGGCCGAGGCGGCCGCTCGGCGTTCGCTCTACGATGGCGCTCCCGCGCGGGGTGAACGAACCGTCGGCCGTCACCAGCAGCGCCCGGTTCTGCTGACCGAGGAAGAATCCGGGGGCGATGGCGTTCACGCGGACGCCGCCGGCCGATGCGCGGCCGAAGTCCACCGCCAGGTAGCGCGTCAGGTTTTCGACGGCGGCCTTGGCCGCCCCATAACCGATGACTCGCGTCAGCGGGCGCGCCGCCGTCAGGGAGGAGATGTTGACGATGGAGCCGGAACGCTGTTCGATCATGGTCGCGCCGATGATGCGGCAGGGCAGCAGCGTACCCATCAGGTTGAGGTCGACCACCTGGCGGATCGCGGCCGGTTCCAGGTCGAGCAGGCTGCTTCCCGGCGCCTGGGTCGCGGCCGCCTGGTTTCCGCCGGCGCCGTTGACCAGGATGTCGATCCGGCCCCAGCGCTCAGTCACCGTGTCGACCAGCCGGCTCAGCGCCTCCTCCTCAAGGACGTCAGCCAGGACGGTAAGCGAATCTGTACCCGACGCCGCCAGCGAGGCAGCCAGGTTCCTCAGGGGTTCTTCCCTCCTGGCCACCAGCGCGAGGCGCGCTCCCGCACCGGCCAACCCGGCTGCGATGGCGCTGCCGAGGGCGCCGGTCGCCCCCGTGACCACGGCAACCTTGCCTTCGAGGGAGAACGAGGCGCTCATTTCGCCTGGAAGGGAGCCAGGTGCCGCTCGAAGTGGCTCTGGATGGTCGCCTCGTATAGCTCGCGGTTTGCCCGAAGTGCCGCCAGCAGGCGGTCGCCGAATCGCTCGAGCACGGTGCCGAAGGTTACGTGAAGGATCTGCCGGCAGCCGTCGTGGCTGAGATCGGCGACGGGTGGTGAGGTGCCGACCTCCGCCGAGACGTGGTAGCTCACTCGATCCGCCTCGTACTGCCCGCGGCCATACGCATACATCTCCGCGAGGAACTCGGGATCGACTGCTCCGATCGTGCGGAGCGCTTCCAGCCAGCTCGTACCGGCCGTCTTCAGGTGAACGAGACCGTCCGAGAGGCGGGCCGCCGCCGGGTA
>JAYUBK010000134.1:0-1767 GCA_043740835.1 Chloroflexota bacterium | reverse complement strand
ACCAAATACGAAGTTGGGGATGTGGAGTGTGGGGCGCACGAGGGCGTCGCCCCAACCCTGAATCGTCACGCTCAACTCGGACTGCCACCGGGCTCCAGGCTCCATCGCCTGGCGCGTCAGCCCGGCCCAGATGGTGGCACCGCCCATCACGAGCAGGAGTGCACCGCTGGCCAACTGGGAGCCTGTGATCGTCATCGTCCGCCCGGCCCGACGAACCGCAAATAATCGCGGCCTGAAGAGACGGCTCGAGCGCCAGTCGTAGGCCTCCCAGAGCAGGGCGATGATGAAGAGAGGAGCCACCATCCCAAAGACGTAAGCGGCGCCCAACTCCAGGCCGGCCGTCGGTGTGCCCGACAGGCCGGAGAGGGCGATCAGCCCTGCCAGGACGGGTGCGCAACACGAACTCGCAATCCCGGAGAAGACGCCGAGCGAGTACACCGCGGCGGGGCCTGATCCACTTCGGCCCGGCATCGACGGTGACGGCAGCCGTATGGATCCGCCCGCCAGCGTAAATATGCCGAGGCCCAGCATCAGTAGGCCGCCGACCACATATACGCCTGTGTGGTTCGAGACTATGAAGGGGAGCAAGGTGGCCACGCCAAGGGTGACCGGGAGGACAACGGTGGCGACGCCGAGCCCGTAGACGATGGTCATGGCAGTTAGCTGCAGCCTGTTCTGAACGCTTCCCGCGAGGTAGGCGGGAAGCATGACGCTGATGCAGCAGGGCGCAAAAAGAGCGATCGAACCGGCGACGACCGCGGCGAGAATCGACCCGCCGGCGAATATCGAGGTTTCCATCAGGATGCCGGTCGAATCGACGCATTTGAAGGCCGCACGAAGGAATCCGACGGGACACCTCCGGGTTGACCTCTCGGGCTCATTCGGCTTGCTGTGCCTCCGCCGCGGCCGGGTCCTTCGATTCCGGAATGGTGATTCCGTGGCGGCCTGTCATCTCGGCTCTTTGGACCCCGCTGCCAAGTTCGGCAAGCCGCTCCGCGACCCGATGGAGGCGGTCAGAGGCCTCCTTCGCCACTGTGCCGACCGTCGTATTGCCGACTAAGGAAAGGGCTGAGGTCGGCTCCATGAAGCGAACGCGTGTATGGGCTTCATCCTCCTGCTCCACGACCACATTGCAGGGGAGCAGAAGCCCGATACCGGCCTCGGCTTCGAGCGCCCGGTGTGCCAGCTGCGGGTTACAGGCACCCAGTATCTTGTAGGGGCGGAAGTCGGCACCCAACTTTTCCTTGAGCGTCGACCTCACGTCGATCTCAGTCAGGACACCGAAGCCTTCCTCTTTGAGCAGCTCCCGCGTTTTCCGCTCGGCTGTCGCGAAATCGAGCACGGTCTTGACCGTGAATTCGTATCCGTCGCCATCGGGCATCTTCTCTGACCTCCTCGTCAGTAGTGGCTGTACAACTCGATCTCGCTGGCTTAGTCGCTCACCTCGCGCCGACCACCGAAGCTGGCACGCCGAAGCCCTGCTGTGTGACTTGGTCTATGTCCGCCAGGATTGCTGGCTACTCGGACGGCCGGCTACTTGCCGAGGTCCTTGGATTGGATGAAGGTGCCGTGCCAGGTGTGAAGCCAGACCTGGCCGCTGTAGCCGTTGACCGACAACATGCCCACGAGCTTGCCGCCCTTCTCGAAGTCGACCGTGTAGTAGCCGTAGAAGGGATCTGCTGGCCTGGTGGTGGCGCCTTTCAGATTGCGGTCGAGCCAGCTCTGGGCAATGTTCGCTGCACTCTCCTTGGAGACCGCCATCGCCCC
>JAYUBK010000133.1:0-1778 GCA_043740835.1 Chloroflexota bacterium | reverse complement strand
GCTTCTGATCGCCGCTTTGTCGTCGGGATGGGCTTCAATTCGACCGTGGAGCTGAGTTCCCGGAAGCGCGGGCTCCATTGGCGGACGATCTTCGGTCCAGGAGTCGCTCTGGCCGTCATCGCACTTGCGATGGTCGCCGCCGTCGGGACCGTTGACGCTTCGCTGTCGCCGCATCACCTCACCTTCCTGCAACTCCTGACGCCGGACCCGATCGCCGCGGCCTGGACGATGGCGCTGCTGGGGACGTCGGAGGGCGTGGCGATCGCCATCGTCATCGTCGTGGTCGTCCTCGGGGTGCAGCTGACGGCAGACCGTTACTCGCCGCGGATCATCGACATCTTCATCCGCGACCGCATGAACGCGCTCGTGCTCGCTCTCTTCCTCGGCTCGATCGTCTTCACGATCTGGATCTCGACCGAGATCAAGCCCGACTACGTGCCCTACTACGGTGTCTTCTTCGCGATCGGCCTCGCCATCGTCGACTTCGCAGTCCTCCTCCCCTATGTCCGCTACATGTTCCAGATCATGCGTGGTGAGGCGATCATCGACGGCATCCGGGGGCGGGCGGCCCACGCCATCGCGGCGGCCGCGGCGAACCCCAATCGCCAGGTGCACCACCGGCACGAGGTGCGCGAGGCGATCTCGCAGCTGGTCGACATCGCGCTCGGCTCCATCCAGGAGGGAGATACCGAGGTCGCCCTGGCGGCGCTGCACTGCCTGCGCCACCTCGTCTGCGACGAGTACCTCCCGCGCAAGACCAAGTTCGAGAAGAAGTGGATGACAGTCGGCCACGAGGACATGCCGGGCGCTTCCGACCAGACGATCATCCAGGTCGACCGCACCAACACCTGGCTCGAACACTCGATCCTTGCGAGCTTCGTCGACCTGATGGGCGAAACCCCCGCCTTCCGCAAGGAGATCATCCACGCGATCGCGATCACGACCCGCGACATGGGCCGGCAGGCCGTCCGCCACGTGGACCCCGAGCTCCTGGACCTCGTGCTGCGCTTTTTCAACACCTACTTCCGGGCCTCGATGAACCAGCGCGCCCCCACCTTCGCGTACGCAGTGATGAATGAGTACCGCCGCTTTGCGAGCGACTCCATCGAGGAGGCGCCGGACCTTTCGCTCCGCGTCGCCGAGCACATGCTCCGCTACGGCCGGGCGTTCGACGCCGCGGGGATGCCATTCATCATCGGCACCGCCGCCGAGGACGTCTCGACTCTCGTCCAGGAAATGGCGAAGCACGACCCTGACAGGGCCCTGCTGCTCACCGCGTCCCTCGCCCAGGCACTCGCCGAGATGGCCCCCCACTCCCAGCCGGTGAGTCTCAACGGAATCCTCAAGGCGGTCATCAAGCTGGCGCTCTGGGCGCTGGCCGAAAGCCGCAACGAGATCACAGCGCCCCTCTGCGTCGCGCTGCTGAAAGTCCGCGCCGACGCCGTTGAGAACGCTCTCGGCCGCATGGAGTCGACGACGGAGAAGGTTTTCTGGGAGGTCAGCGACAGGGTGGTCGCCTACGACTGGGTGGAGGATGGCCTCCGCGAGCTGATACCCATCCTGCGAACGAGGCTTTTCGAGGTCGGCGCCCCGGACCGTAACGCAACTCCGAGGCTTAAGGGCGCCCCGCCTGCGAAGGCAGCCAGTACTTCTCGTCCCTGAGCGCGATGCGGCCCTCGTCCACAAGCTTTTTGAGGTGTGCCCTCATCGTCATCTCGGCGGCACGCATCAGCTCCGGGCCGCTCACCTCGGAGGCATAGACACGGCGGGTCAGATCC
>JAYUBK010000132.1:0-6106 GCA_043740835.1 Chloroflexota bacterium | reverse complement strand
TGATGAAGCAGGGCAGGGGGCAGGCCCTGACCGCGTCGGCGAGCATCGCCAGGCGTGCCTCGGTGCGCTCGGGACTGAGTCCCGGATCGCGTGGGACGTCCCAGCAGATCAGGACCGAATCAAATCCGGGATCAGTGCCGACCGCCGCCAGGCAGCGCGGCAGGAGGGTCATGTCGAGGACGATGAGCCCGGTCGTGTCAAGCGGATTCTGAGGAGTTCCGAACGTGGGCAGGATCTCCTTCAGGGCCGCCTTTGTCCGGTCCTCGAAATCGGGGACCTCGAGCCTTGTCTCGAGTGCGCGGTCGGCGAGCAGGCCGCAGGCTCCGCCCGAAGCGGTCAGGAGCGCGGTCCGCCTACCGCGCGGAAGGCGCTCCTCGGCGAGAAGGGCGCAGGTCTCCACGAGCTCCTCCATGCTTTCGACGCGCACGACACCGTACTGCCTGAAGACAGCATCAACGACGCGGTCTTCGACGCCCAGCGCGCCCGTATGGGCCGACGCCGAGCGGGCTCCGGCGGGGCTGGAGCCGACCTTCAGCACAACCAGCGGCTTGCCGGCTTGAAGCGACCGCTCCGCCAGGGAGAGGAACTCGGCGGGCCGCCGGATACCCTCCATCAGGGCGCCGAGTACCCGGGTCTCGGGGTCGTCGAGAAGAAAGCCGAGGAAGTCCGTGGCGTCGAGCATCGCCTCGTTGCCACTCGAGATGACGTAGGAGAGGCCGATCGCTCGCAGATGGGCAAGGCGGTGCAGGTGCAGGAGCATGGCGCCGCTCTGTGTCAGGAGGCCGATGGAACCGGGCTGCAGCGGACCCGGTACAGGCAGGCCGTAGGCGCCAAGGCCGGAACGGTAGTTCACGTAACCGAGGCAGTTCGGACCCTGCATAGTTATCCCGAGCCGGGCGCACTGCTCGATGAGCTCCGCTTCCCGCGCCGCGCCTTCCGGCCCGGCCTCCTTGTAGTCGGCCGTCAGCAGCACGGCCGACGTCACGCCCGCCCGCGCACAGTCGTCGATGACACTGGGGACGATTGCCGTGGACGTCATCACATATGCGCATTCCACGGGCTCGTTGATCGCGCTGACGCTGGGATGGCAGCGCTCGCCGAACTGCGTTTCGTAGCGCGGGTTGACCAGGTGCCAGCGGCCGCCGTAACCCAGGTTTCGGAGGTTGGCGATCAGCGCCTGGCTCCAGGCCGAGTTCTCGGTGGCACCCACGAGGGCGATCGACGAAGGGTTTAGGAGGGCGGCAATCGACACCTTCGAAACCGCACGCCTTTCCTCGCCCACAGATTGGCTCACCGGAGAATTATGGTCAGTAACTTTTCGGGAGGCCGAGCACGTGCTGTGCCAGGTAGTTCAGCACCATCTGCTGGCTGATGGGAGCCAGCTTGTACAGCCGGACCTCGCGCCATAGTCGTTCGACGTGGTACTCCTTCGCATAGCCGAATCCGCCCAGTGTCTGGAGGGCCGCGTCGGCTGCGGCAAAGCCGGCGTCCGCCGCCAACAGCTTGGCAGCGTTCGCCTCGGCTCCACAGGGCAGGCCGTGGTCATAGAGCCAGGCGGCCTTGAAGGCGAGCAGCTCGGCGGCCTCCAGGTGCGCCCAGGCCAGCGCGAGCGGGTGGGCCACCGCCTGGTTCTGCCCGATGGGCCTGTCGAATACGACTCGCTCCCTGGCATAGGTGGACGCGATTCGGAGAGCCGCCCGACCGATGCCGACAGCCTCGAACGCGACCACGATCCGTTCCGGGTTGAGGCCGTCGAGGAGATGCTGGAAGCCCTTCCCCACCTCGCCCACGACATCGCCATCAGGAACCTCGAGGCCGGCGATGAAGACCTCGTTGGAGTCGACGGCGTTCCGGCCCAGCTTTTCGATCCGACGCACGGTGCAGCGCTCCCGGTCGAGCGGGGTGAAGAAGAGGGTCATGCCCGCGTAGGGTTCGGCGTCGTCGCGGGGCTGCGTCCGCGCCAGCAGCAGGATGCGTTCCGCGTTCTGGGCATTCGTGGTCCACACCTTCTGGCCGTTGATGAGCCAGCCCCCCTCGGGCCGGCGCTCGGCGCGGGTGGTGATGCGTGAAGTGTCCGAGCCGGCGCCGGGCTCGGTGATGCCGAACGCCGTCAGGCATTCGCCACGACTCACCCGCGGCAGGTGCTCGGCCTTCATCAACTCGGAGCCGTGCGCGATCACCGGGCTCAGCGGGAAGGAGAAGAAGTGAACGGGCGAGGCTCCGGAAAGCCCGGCGCCCGACTCGCAGAGCGCCCCGAGCATGATTCCCGCCTCGACGATGCCGAGTCCGGCGCCCCCATATGCCTCCGGGATGATGAGGCCCAGCCAGCCCTCGGCTGCAAAGGCGCGAACCAGTTCCCAGGGGTACTCGCCCGACTTATCGTGCTCCAACCAGTAGCCGCCGTCGAATTTCCTGCAGAGGTCGAGGACCTCCTGCTTGAGGTCTTTTTGGAACTCGGACAGGCTGAAGTCCAAAGCCGGCTGAGTGTACCCTGAGGCACTCCGAATGGCGTCCAAAAGCCCGACCTCCGGACCGCTCTCAGGCATTCGCGTCCTCGACCTGACCCGGGTCCTGGTCGGTCCGTACGCGACCATGCTGCTGGGCGACCTCGGCGCCGACGTCATCAAGGTCGAGCGGCCCGGCGAGGGCGACGAAACGCGCCATGTCGAGCCGATCGTGGGCGGCGAGAGCCATTACTTCGTGAGCGTCAACCGAAACAAGCGCAGCATCGCCGTCGATATGAAGGCGCCCGAAGGGAAGCTGATCCTTCTCGAGCTCGCCGGCCAATCGGATGTGATGGTCGAGAACTTCAGACCTGGCGTCGCGGCCCGGCTGGGCCTCGACTACGAGTCTGTCAGACACCTCAACCCGCGCCTTGTCTATTGCTCCATATCGGCCTTCGGCCAGACTGGCCCGTACGCATCGAGGTCCGCCTTCGATATCGCCATCCAGGCCATGAGCGGAGTGATGAGCATCAGCGGCGAGCCGGACGGCCCGCCGACGCGGATGGGCCTGCCGATGGCTGACCTCGCGGGCGCTCTGTTCGCGACGATAGCGATCAATGCCGCACTCTACGAGCGCGAGAAGACGGGCAACGGGCAGTTCATCGACCTCTCGATGCTTGACACCATGGTCGGCCTCCTGATGTACAACGCCGGCCGGGTCTTCATGACGGGGGAGGACCCCGTGAAGATCGGTACTGGCCACCAGGGCGTAGTGCCCTACGGCGCCTTCGCCTGCAGCGACGGCCACATCGTCATCGCCAACCTCGGCGAGCGGGTCTGGCCCAAAATCTGCTCGGCACTGGGCATCCCGGAGATGGCGACGGACGAGCGCTACGCGACGAACAGCGCCCGCATCCGCCATCGCGCCGATGTCGAGGAGATGATCTCCTCGCGCACCTCGGGCATGGCTGTCGCGGAAGTGGCCGCCCTCTTTGAGCGGCACGACGTACCGCACGCGCCCATTCTCAAGGTCAGCGAGATCCTCGCTCACCCTCAGGTGCTGGCGCGCGGCCTGGTCACGGAGGTCGAACATCCCACCATCGGCAGGATGCCGATGCTCGGCCGCTCGATTAGATTCCCGGACCACGAGGCCGCGCCGCTGGCGCCGCCGCCACTCCTTGGAGAGCACACCGACGCGGTGCTGCGCGACCTACTCGGCTACAGCCCCGAGAAAATCTCGTCGCTTCGCGCGGGAGGCGTCATCAGCGATAGGGACGGCGTGGCTCCGGCGCCCAGTTCTCCCGCCGAGGCCTAGGGTTCGGCTTCAGGTAGAGGACTATCGAGGCGGACTTCAGCCACGTCTTACCGGGAACGCAATAGCCATAGAACCGGCCCTCGTCGACCAGTCTGCGAAGGGCCCACTTGATGCGCCCGCGGCCCTCCTCGACGTGCTCCGCAACATCACCGGCTCCATGCAGCAACTCGACCGTGGCGTAGCCGTTCTCATACGCGTCGTGAACGCGCTGTTCCGCGAGCTCGATCGCACCGACGACGTCGTAGCCGTGGAGGTCGACCTGCAGGTCCTTCATTGGCATCTCATGTTTTGACCACGCTCGGGAGAGCTTTTCAATCTCTCGGAGGTGGCCGCGTTGATCGGGGCGCCCGCCGGCGAGAGGGCCTCGGCTTCAGCATCGCGGCCAGTTCGGCTTCGAATTCGGAAACCAGCTTCTCCGGATCGGGAACAAGGCCGGCGTCGGCGGCAATTCCCACCATCACGCTGCCTGCATAGCTCAGGATGCTGACGCCGAGGCCGAGGCGGCCCGACTGCGGCACCCAGAACATGATGTTCGTGATCTTCCGGCCGGCCAAAAACAGGGGTTCGCGCGGCCCGGGCACGTTGGTCATCACGGCCGTCGCCTTGCCTCCGAAAAACTCGACGAGGTTTCCGTGCAGGCGGCTGGGCACGAGGCCGATGGCGTTCAGAACGCCAAAGGCGACCATCGCCTCCGGCGTCCCCTTTATCTCGTCCATGCGCCGCTTTAGTTCGGCCAGGCGGTCTACCGGGTCTTCCACGCCGACGGGCAGGGGCAGGAAGACGAGCCCGAACTGGTTGCCGAGCTCGACCGGGCCTTCGAGGGACCTCAGGTTCACGGGTACCGCTGCCCGGATCTCGAGCCCGGCAACATCTTCCCCACGCTCGAGCAGGTAGCGGCGGATCGCTCCCGTGACTGCCGCGATGAGGACGTCATTGACTGTGCCACCGGTGCGGCGGCCCGCGTCCTTGATGGCCTCCAATGGAAGGTTCGACGACCAGGCGGCCCGCTTGGTGACGCCGAGGCGTCCCTTGAGAACTGTCGGCGGATCGGCGGGAAGGGTGACGAGCCGCTGCAGGGTGGCGGCGCCGCTGATCCCCATCTGCGCCAGTTCCATCACGCGCAGGGGGTCTCGCAACGCACCCGTGATCTCGGCCAGCGGGAGAGTGAAACCCGGTTGCGTGTCGCCGGATGTCCCCGGCCGAAGGGGGAGCCGGCGGTACGTCCGCGGCGTCGAATCGGTCAGAGAGAGGAGGACCCGGACGAGAGCTATGCCATCGGCGACGCAATGGTGGATCCGGACCAGGATCGCCGAACCGCCCCCGCGCAGACCCTCGACAAGGTGAAGCTGCCAGAGCGGTTTCGACATGTCGAGGGGGGTGCTCATGAGGTCGCCCACGAGCGCCTGAAGGGTGGCCTGGTCTCCGGGAGCGGGCACCGCCACGCGGTGCAGGTGTGCGTCGAGGTCGAAGTTACCGTCCTCTTCCCACTGGGGCAGGGCGATGCCCAGCGCCGACTCGTGGACGCGCTGCCGGAAACGATCGATGGGGAGCAGGCGGCGCTCCAGGGTGGTGCGCAGCCGCCGCGGATCAACTCGGGCGTCGAAAACGAGGAGACCCGTGACCATCATCAGGTTCGTCGGGTCCTCCATCCGAAGCCATGCCGCATCGACTGGGCTGAGGTTTCGGGGCATTGTCATCCAGTATCGCGACCGCGGCGCCGGACCATCTCGACGAGGTCTTTCTTGGACACCTTGCCGATCCGCGTGATGGGTAGCTCAGCCAAGACCTCGAGACGCTCGGGGAGCTTGAAACGGGCGATTCCGAGACCGAGGAGATGGATTGTGAGATCGTCGAGCGTCATGGTCGAGCCAGGCCGGAGCACGACGAAGGCGCAGATCCGTTCGCCGAGGACCCGGTCGGGCATGGGAACGCAGGCGATGTTGATGATCGCCGGATGGCGAAGGGCGAGGTCCTCGATCTCCTCGGCCGAGATCTTCTCGCCGCCGCGGTTGATGAGGTCCTTGCTCCGGCCCTCGACAACGAGATTCCCCGAAGAGTGCATCCTGACGAGATCCCCGCTGCGGTAAAAACCGTCAGCGGTGAAGGCCTTGGCGTTGTGCTCAGGCGCCTGGAAGTAGCCCCGGATGGTGTAGGGGCCGCGGCAGAGGAGCTCGCCGATGACCCCCGGCGCAACGTCGTTTCCGTCTCCGTCGACGATGCGCACCTCGTCGCCGGGGCTCACGGGTCGGCCGGTGGTCTCGATGGCGACCTCCGGCGGGTCGTCGAGCCGGTTGAAGCAGAGGAGCCCCTCGGCCATTCCGAAGACCTCCTGAACCTGGGCGCCCGC
>JAYUBK010000131.1:0-6119 GCA_043740835.1 Chloroflexota bacterium | reverse complement strand
TCTACCGCGTGGCCGGGCACTCGCACGCCGGGGACCTGACGCCAGTGCCCGCGATCTCCACGACCAAGCCGCGGCCTTCGGCCAAGAACTCCGAGCCCGACCGGCCACCGGCCAACCATCCTTGGCGTCGGCGCTTGGTCAGCACCTCATGACAAAGTCACTGAACCGTTACCGCGACGGAGTCTCGGAACTGCGACAGCCCCGGCCATTCTCCTGGCGACGTACTCGGGGAAGCCAGCGGTCATCTCCTCGTAAACGGGGCCGCGAAGAGTCTCGATCTCGCGCTGCGTCGGCGCGGTGGTCTCATGGACGTCGGCTCGAGCCGGCAGTTCGAACCCGGTCGCTGCGCGGACTGACTCGACGGACTCGCCGGGGTGGAAGCTGACCAGTTCCAGCAGTCCCGTTCCCGGATCGGGGGCCAGGACGGCTTTGGGCGTGATGACGAAATGGGGACTCCCGTCGGCGGTGACGAAGTCGAGCCTGGGAACGAACGTGCGCGGTGAGTGGTCGGTCCGGAAAAGGATCACCTTCTTCACGACCGCGTAGAGCACCGCCGACCCGAAGGCTCCGGGGAAGCGCCGGCCGCCGGCCCGGTGGAGGTTGATACGGCCGCGCGGGTCGATCTGGACGCCCGAGAGGAAGAAGAGGTCGAGCTTGCCGCGCTGGGCGAGGTCGAAGAACTCCTTGCTCCCGATGAAAGGGACCGCATCGCCGATTCCACGCAGCCGGACCTGTACGCGGGGAGCATGAAGGCGGCGGGCCAGAAGGACGCCGGCGGCCGGGATGGGGGAGTTGACGCCGATTCCGACCCTTTCGTCATCGCGGACGGCCCGCGCGATGACGACGCTCATCAACTCCTCAGGCGAGAAGTCGGTCAATGTGCGCCCTCAGCGTTCCCGGTTCGCGGGCCGCAGTGATGTAGGAGCGGATGGCTGCGACGTCATCGTCCCAGCGGCCGTAGCAACCGACTGGAAGGGAACCACCGGGCGCCTCGACCAGGAGGTCGAGGTAGGCGCCGGGGATGAGCTGTTCATCCGGCGCGAGGGAGCGAGTCGCATCGGGCGAGATCTCTTCCACCGTCGCGACGACGAAGCGGCCGGCCTGGATGAGGAGGCGGTCGTCGAACTCAATCGTGGTCACAAGGTTGCCGGCGCTGTCCGCGCGAAGGCCGTGGACGATGACGTAGTCCGGGGCCAGGGCCGGGACCAGCACGACCTTATTGCCATCGCCAAAGGGGTCCTCGACGAGCTTCCAGTCGCCGCGGGCGGGAAGGATGTCCGACCCGATGACCCCCGGCACCGCGGTGAATGACACGCCCGAGGCGCCGGCCTGGAGCGCCATCAGCATCACCGGGCAGCTGGAGTCGACGACCCGCACGCTGCCCTCCTGGGCGGCTCGAGTGAAGGCCGGAGCCATCCCGTGCTCGGAGAGGTCGACGCCGGAAGTCTCGAGGCTGCGGACCGCTCCACCCGCGATGAGGATCTCCTCCGCCATCCCGCCGGTCGGGGCACTGACGAGGTGGAGGTCACGAATGCCGCGCCGCAGCAGTTCGCGCGCCAGGGCCATCGGTGCGAGCCGGCCGACGCCCACCGTTGCCCCGTCGGGAATCGCCGCAGCCGCTTCCTTGAGATCGACGATTCGGGGCATCGCCCTAGTCTGCGCTAGTAGCCGAATCTCATCGCGATCATGAAAACAATGATCAGCAGGAACATGCACAGCTCGACGATCGTCAGCGTCTTGATACGGGCGACCATCGCGTCCTGCTCCGGCCCCGGCGGGGCCTTCGCGATGGCCTGTGCCAGTGGCCGCAAGAACTGGAGGCCGTAGACGATGATCACGATGCCCAGCGCCAGGGAGGCGATGAACGTGATTCCGTAGGTGCTGCCGAGGTTGCCGAAGACACCGGCCGAGAGCCCGCGCAGGACGCCAAGAGTTACGACACCCATGCCTAAAGGCGTGAGGGTCCTCTCGATTCGAGCTCCGAGCGGGCCCATGACAAGTCCTCGCGTGGGAGCGTCAAAAGTCTGCACGGTGGGGATGAGGATGAAGTCGACGAAGAGGACAGAGCCGAACCAGAAGATCGCCGTGAACACATGCAGGAACTGAAGGAGTATCTGGACAAAAATCATTTCGGCTGCGAAGGATAAACGTTCTCCGTCCTATCCGGACAGGGACGGACGGCCGGTCTACTCGTCCGGTATCTCGTCCAGGACTGGGCTTACCTCGCAGACCCACCGGCCGTCATCCAGGCGGCGGATGAAGCGGGTGTAGCCGGCGTTGCGGGTCACGTTCGAGAACTGCTCGGGCGTGATTAGGGTCCGCAACCGCGCCAGGTCGCCATAGGTGGTGTCACGCATGATTCCGCCGACCACTCCGGACAGCTCACGCCACTGGCCTTCGGACAAGGGCTCGGCGTAGCCGGCGATCGTCACCATGAGCGCGGCGGTGGAACCGGTGATCGTATCGGGCAGGATCTTTTGGTGCTTGGCCCGGTTGATGACCTCTTTCCCCTGCTCGATGATCAGCGCGATCCGATCGCGACGCACGCCGATGATGTCGCGGCCCGAGCCTACGGTGGTTCCTTCGAGGTAGCGCGGCCCTTGGTTCATGGTGCGGCGAATATTGTAGTTCGGGCATGGAGTTGAACCTGAGCGCGGATCACCTTGCCCTCCAGTCGGCGGTCCGCGATTTTGCCCAGTCCGTGGTGAAACCGATGGCCGCTCGGACCGACCGGGAGCATCGCTTTCCCCGCGAGGCGATCGCGGCCGCCGCCGAGTTGGACCTGATGGGGATCCTCATACCGGCCGAATACGGGGGAGCCGGCCTCGATCACCTGGCGTTCACGCTCTGCATCGAGGAGATCGCGGCGGCCTGCGCCTCGACGGCCGTGATCGTGGATGTCCACAACTCCGTCGCGGCCGAGCCGATCCTCCTCCTTGGAACTGAGGAGCAGAAAAAGCGCTGGCTGCCGCCGCTCGCGAGGGGCGAGCTGCTGGGCGCGTTCGCCCTCACCGAGCCGTCGTCGGGATCGGACGCCGGTGCGCTCAAGATGACCGCCAGGCGAAAAGGCGATTCTTTCGTTCTCAACGGCACCAAGGTCTTCATCACCATCGTCGGCGAGGCGGGGCTCTACATCGTCTTCGCGAGGACGGGCACAGAGCCGGGCGCCGCGGGGGTCAGCGCCTTCCTGGTTCCAGGCGACTCGCCGGGGTTGCGGCCGGGTCAGATGTTCACGAAGATGGGACTGAACGGATCGCCGACCGGCGAGCTCATCCTCGAGGACGTCGAGGTTCCGGCGACGAGCATGCTGGCTCCCGAGGGAAAGGGGTTCCGAGTCGCCATGCGCGCGCTCGACTCCGGCCGCATCGGCATCTCCGCCCAGGCACTCGGCATCGCTCGAGCGGCGTTGGAGGAGTCGCTCGCCTATACGAAGGAGCGGGAGCAGTTCGGTCATGCGATCTCGAGCTTCCAGGGAGTGAACTGGATGCTCGCCGACATGGCCACCCGCCTAGCAGCGGCCCGCCAACTGACGTACCACGCGGCAGCGCTCTGCGCGGCGGGCAAACCCTTCACAAAGGAAGCCTCGATGGCAAAGCTATTCACGACCGACACCGCGATGAGCATCGCCATCGACGCCGTCCAGCTGGCCGGGGGTTACGGCTACATCACCGACTTCCCGTTCGAACGTCACTTCCGCGACGCCAAGGCCTGCCAGATCTACGAGGGCTCGAACCAAATTCAGCGCATCGTCATCGCCCGGGAGATCCTGAGATAGCGGCGCTCCGGCTTCGAGCAGGGCAGGCGGCGCCGGCCCTGGTCTTCCTGGCTCTCGCCCTCGAACCCTTTTACGCTCTCCGCTTCAGGGTCGGCCCCTTTCCCAGCACCCTCGTCGAGGTGGTGCTCGTGCTCGCGATCGCCTGCGGCTTCCTCGCGGGTGGCCTCCGGCTTCCCTTTCGAAACTCTTATGCCATCCCGGGCGTGCTGCTGATCTGCGCGGCCACCCTTGACACTGCGCTCGCACCCGACCCGCGTGCCGCCGCCGGGATCTGGAAGGCGTATTTCCTGGAGCCCGCGCTCGCCTTCCTCGTGATCGCCTGGCTTGCGACTGGCCGCCGGCGGGTCAGACTCTTCCTGGCGGGGCTCGCGGTCGCAGGCATCCTTCTGGCCGCCGCCGAGTGGATCGCTTTCGCCCAGCAGGTAGCAGGCGCGGGCTACGACCCCGTCCATCCGCCCAGGCCTTTCTTCCTGATGACACCGAACGCGGTGGCGCTGTTCCTTATCCCTCTCGACGCGGTCGCGTTCGCCGTCGCAGTTTTCACCGACGACATCCGCGAGCGCGTCGTGGCCGGGGTGTTCGTGGCGCTGACAGTGAGTGCGGTCCTAATGTGCGGCTCGCGTGGAGGCGAGCTGGCGCTTGCCTTCGTCGTCGTGTTCATCGCCGCCTTCCACCCGCGCCGGGCGCGGCTCATCGGCTCCGCCGCTCTGCTCGGAGCGGCTCTTGTCTCGGGTTCCCATCAGGTGCGAGAGCGGGTCCTCGTGGAGCTCCGGCCGGGCCCTAACAACACCGTCTCGCTCCGGCTTCCGCTTTGGGAGTCGACTTTGAAGATGCTGCGCGCCCATCCCGTCTTCGGAGGCGGGCTCGATGGCTTTCACCGCTCGGTTCAGCCTTACAAGGTCGACGGCTTCGTAGAGCCGGCGGTGAACTACCCCCATGACTTCATCCTCACTTTCTGGAGCGAGACCGGGATCCTCGGCCTCGTCGCCTTTCTCTGGATGCTGGGGCAGATGGCAAGGACGGCGCTGGCCGGCCTTCGCTCCGATCCCTGGGTGAGGACGCTGTCGATAGGCCTGCTCGGGGCTTTGGTCGCGATCCTCGTCCACGGGTTCGTCGATGTCCCCTACTTCAAGAACGACCTCGCCCTCGAGTTCTGGGCGCTTCTTGGCATCCAGTACGGGGCACTGGCGTCGGTTGCCCGGCGCGAACTCGGATAATTGGGAACGGCCATGCAATTCGCCTTTACCGAGGACCAGCTGGCGATCCGCGAGACCATCCGCGAGCTGGTGCAGGACAAGGTCATCCCACGGGCGCCGGAGATCGACAGGAACTCCGAATACCCGCGGGACATCCAGAAGCTGTTCGCCGAGAACGGCATCCTCGGCATCCCTTTTCCGGAGCAGTACGGCGGCGTCAGTGGTTCCAGCGTCACCATCTGCATGGGGGTCGAGGAGATTGCCAAGGGTGATGCCACCTGCTCGCTCCTGCTCGCAGTCCAGGCCCTTGGGTCCTACCCGATTCTCCTGGCCGGCACCGAGGAGCAGAAAAAGCGCCTCTGCCCGCCACTCGCCTCCGGAGAGCAGATGGCCTGCTACGGGCTCAGCGAGCCGAACTCTGGCTCCGACGCCGCGGCGATGAAGTCGACGGCCAAGCGCTATGGCGACGAGTACGTTCTCAACGGAAGCAAGATCTTCATCACTGGCGCCTCCGAGGCCTCGGTGATGGTCGCCTTCGCGCAGACCGATGCCGGCGCCGGCGCCAAGGGCATCTCGGCCTTCGTCCTCGAACGTGAGAAGAGTCCCTGGAAGGTCGAGAAGCTCGAGCACAAGCTCGGAATCCGTGGCTCGCCCACCGGGTACGTCCTTTTCGAGGACGTCCGCGTACCGGCTGCCAACCGCATCGGGGAAGAGGGCCAGGGATTCAAGATCGCGCTCAACGTGCTCGATCACTCGCGGCCGGGAATCGGCGCCCAGGCGCTGGGCATCGCCGAGGGCGCGTTCGAGTACGCACTCAACTACACGAAGGAGCGGCAGCAGTTCGGCGAGTCCATCTCGAGCTTCCAGGGAATCCAGTGGATGCTCGCGGACATGGCGACCCAGATCGAGGCGGCACGGCACCTCGTGTTCCTGGCCGCGACCAAGGTCGATGAAAAGGCGGCGGATCTCACCAAGATCGCAGCGATGGCGAAGCTCTTCGCGTCGGACATGGCGATGAAGGTCACGACGGACGCGGTGCAGCTGCTCGGGGGGTACGGGTACATCAATGACTACCCGGTCGAGCGGATGATGCGGGACGCGAAGATCACGCAGATTTACGAGGGGACGAACCAGATTCAGAGGATGGT
>JAYUBK010000130.1:0-18433 GCA_043740835.1 Chloroflexota bacterium | reverse complement strand
CGCCCGCGACTCCGATGACGCCGCCGATGACTACGCCGATGACGATGAACTCGTAGCGAACGATGTGGCTGTCCACCAGCGTCGCGACGAGGGCTATTGCCATCCCGACCGCGGCCACCATGTTTCCGGTCCGGGCGGTGCGGGGAGACGAGAGCCGGCGCAGGCCGATGATGAAAAGCACGGCCGCGACGAGATAGGCGGCGTCGACCCAGATCTGGGGCACTACTTTTTCGCCTCGTCCGGTCGGGTCGGGGGCCTGCGGCCCTTGAACATCTCGAGCATGCGGTCGGTGACCAGGAATCCGCCGACGACGTTGATCGTCCCGAAGGCGACGGCGATCGTTCCGAGGACCGCGCCGACCCACCCACCTGCCGCCGCACCGGCGACGAGCATGCCGCCCACGATGACGATGCCGTGGATGGCGTTGGTGCCCGACATCAGCGGCGTGTGCAGCGTCGTGGGCACCTTCGAGATGACCTCGAAGCCGACGAAGGCGGCGAGGACCAGGATCGTGATCTCGGTGAGTAGCCGCGCGTCCATCTAGGCCTCCATGGCTTTGAGGGTGGCCGGGTGGACGATCTCGCCACCCCGGGTGATGCAGCTGCCCTTGACGATGTCGTCCTCGACGTCGGGCGCCAGCGCGCCGTCCTTCGTCAGCAGTGCGAGGAGGTTGGTGACGTTCTTGGCGAACAGCTCGGAAGCGTGGACCGGGGCCAGGGACGCCGGGTTGAGAACGCCGTGGATCGTGACCCCATGCCTGATGACGACCTTGCCGGGTTCGGTGAGCTCGACGTTGCCACCATTCTCGGCGGCGATGTCGACGATCACCGAACCGGGCCGCATGCGCTCGACCATCTCGGCGGTCACGAGCTTCGGAGCCGGCCGCCCCGGGATGAGAGCGGTCGTGATGACGACATCGGCCTGCGCGACCCGCTCGGCGATCAGGTCGCGTTGCTTCGTCAGGAACTCCTCCGACTGCTCGCGGGCGTAGCCCCCGGCGCCTTCCTGGGTCTCGAGCTCCAGCTCGATGAAGGTGGCCCCGAGGCTCTTGACCTCTTCTTTGGCGGCGGCCCGCACGTCGAACGCCTCGACGACGGCGCCCAGCCGGCGGGCGGTTGCGATGGCCTGGAGCCCGGCCACCCCCGCACCCATTACAAGGACGCGCGCGGGTGTGATGGTGCCGGCCGCTGTCATCAGCATCGGAAAGAGCTTGCCCAGCGAGTTGGCGGCGATCAGGACCGCCTTGTAGCCGGAGATGGTGGCCTGGGACGAGAGGGCGTCCATCGCCTGGGCGCGCGTAATGCGCGGAATGGACTCCAGGCTGTAGGACGTTATCTTGCGAGCGGCCAGCGCCTTCACCAACTCGGGGCTTGTGAGTGGCTGGAGAAACGCGATCAGGCTCGAGCCTTCGGGGAGGTGCGCCACCTCGGCCACCTGGGGCTTGCGGACCTTGAGCACGACGTCAGCATCCCTATAAACGTCAGTACCTGAAGCGATCGACACTCCACCCTTACTGTAGAGCTCATCGGGGAAGGCCTCGCCGCCGGCACCTGATTGGACAACGACAGCGGATCCGCCGGCCACAAGCTTGCCTGCCGCCTGGGGCGTGAGTGCGACGCGCTCCTCCCCAGGTTCGATCTCCTTGGGGACGGCCACTCTCACGAGGAGGCAGGGTAGCGGAAAGGTGATTTCCCGCGTCGGGCTGCCGCCACAACCCTGTACCGTTAGGAATTCCGTGCCAGAGATGACAATCAACGACCTCACCTTTCAAGCGGCGACCGTTAACGGATCCGGCAGCCAGTCCTCCAACTCGGTCCTCATGCGCGCGATCTTCTCGATGGGGATTCCCGTCGCTCCCAAGAACATCTTTCCGAGCAACATCGAGGGTCTCCCAACCTGGTTCCAGATCCGCGTCTCCCCCGAGGGTTACATGGCCCGCAAGGGCGACACCGACGTACTCGTCGCTCTGAACCCGGCAACCTGGCAGGCCGATCTCAAGAGCGTTCGTCCGGGCGCCGCCGTCATCCACGAGGCGGCCTATTCGACGCTCAACGCGCGCGAGGACGTGCACTACTACCCGGTGCCTTTCTCGATGCTGGCGAAGACGAAGATCACCAATGACGCCCTCCGCAAGCAACTGCTGAACATGATCTACGTGGGCGTGGTGGCCCGGCTCCTGGAGATCCCGATGGATGCCGTCGAGCACGGGCTGCGCCGTCACTTTTTCACCAAGCCGAAGGCGGTTCAGGTCAACCTCGACGCGGTTCAGGTGGGCATGGACTACTGGGACGAGAACCTGAAGAAGGCCGACGGCTACGCGTTGCGGCGGATGACGGGAAAGACCGAGGGTCTGGTGCTGATCGAGGGCAACCAGGCCGCCGCTCTGGGCTGCATCATGGCCGGCTGCACGGTGGCCGCCTGGTACCCGATCACCCCGTCCTCGAGCCTGTGCGAATACATCGGCACCTACGCCGAGCGATTCAGGGTCGACCCCGCCACCGGCGAGAAGAAGATCGCGGTGGTACAGGCCGAGGACGAGCTCGCCGCCGTGGGCATGGCGATCGGCGCCGGCTGGGCGGGCGCGCGGGCGATGACTTCGACGTCGGGGCCCGGCCTCTCCCTGATGGCGGAGTTCGTCGGTCTCTCGTACTACGCGGAGATCCCCGTCGTCATCTTCGACATCCAGCGGATCGGACCGTCGACCGGCCTTCCCACCCGCACCTCCCAGGCCGACCTCACATTCGCGTACGGGCTGTCCCACGGTGACACCCGGCACATCGTGCTTTTGCCGGGCACCGTCGAAGAGTGCTATGAGATGGGCCGCGACGCCTTTGATTACGCCGACCGCTTCCAGACCGTGGTCTTCGTCCTCAGCGACCTTGACCTCGGGATGAATCTCTGGATGACCAAGCCGTTCCAGTACCCCGACAAGCCGTTCGACCGCGGCAAGGTCCTGAGCGCGGAGAAGATCGAGGAACTGAAGGGCGATTGGGGCCGCTACCGCGACGTCGACGGAGATGGCATCACCTACCGCACGCTTCCGGGCACCGACCACCCGATGGCCGGGTACTTCACGCGCGGTTCGGGCCACGACGAGAACGCCCGCTACACGGAGTCAGGGGAGGTCTACGCGCACAACATGGATCGCCTCACCCGCAAGCACGAGACCGCGCGGGCTGAGCTTCCGGTCCCTGCCGTCCAGGGTTCCGGCTCGAAGATCGGAATCGTCGCGTTCGGGTCCACCATCAACGCTGTCGAGGAGGCGAGGGTCCACCTTGCGGAGGTGGGGCTTCAGACCGACTTCTTGCGCGTGCGCGCGCTTCCGCTTCATGCCTCCATCACCGACTGGGTCCGTGATCACGAGCGCGTCTACGTCATCGAGATGAACCGCGACGGGCAACTGTACGACCTGCTCCGGCTGCACCTGCCGCCCGACCTTGTCGGGCATCTGACGTCGATCCGCCGTTATGACGGTCAGCCCGTCCCCGCGGAGGCGATCACCCGCCCGATCCTCGAACTGGAGGCCATCCCCGCCACATGAGCACAATCGCATCGGGGTCAGGGATCAACTCCTTAAGCCGGAAACCCTCTGCCCAGACCATGGAGAGCAACCCACTTCAATGAGCATCACACTCAATCGAATAGGCCTCGCGCGCGACGCCTACAAGGGCGCCGCGACGACGCTGTGCGCAGGCTGCGGCCACAACTCGATCACCAACCACCTCATCAAGGCGATGTACGAGCTCGGGATCCCTCCCTCGCAACTGGCCAAGATGAGCGGCATCGGCTGCTCGTCGAAGACGCCCGCCTACTTCGTCGAGTCGGCACATGGCTTCAACGGCGTCCACGGCCGGATGCCGGCCCTGACGACCGGCGCCAAGCTCGCCAACCGCCAGCTCATCCTTCTCGGCGTCTCCGGCGATGGCGACACGGCTTCGATCGGCCTCGGCCAGTTCGCCCACCTCGTCCGCCGCAACGTGGACTGCACGTACATCGTCGAGGACAACGGGACGTACGGCCTCACCAAGGGCCAGTTTTCGGCGACCGCCGACGTCGGCTCGGTCCAGAAGCGGGGTGCCGTCAACACCTACGAACCGATCGACCTCTGCGCGATGGCGATCACGCTCGGGGGCACCTTCGTCGCGCGTTCTTTCAGCGGCGACGGCAAGCAGTTGGTCCCGCTCCTGAAAGCGGCCATCGCCCACCGCGGGACCGCGCTCCTCGACGTCATCTCCCCCTGCGTCACCTTCAACGACCACGCCGGCTCCACCAAGAGCTACGACTGGGTGAAGGAGCACGAGGACGCTCTCCAGGACCCGTCCTTCATTCCCTACTACGAGGAGGTACAGGTCGACTACGAGCCGGGCACCGTCAAGGATGTCCAACTCCACGACGGCTCGCACCTCGTGCTTCGCAAGCTCGCCGAGCACGACCACGACCCCCGCGACCGGGTGGCCGCGATGAGGATGATCGAGGACGGCCGTCGCGACGGCCACCTGGTCACCGGGATCCTGTACATCGACCCCGAAGCCGAGGACTTTTCCACCCGCGAGCGACTCCCCCAAAAGCCGCTCCGCGACCTGGGCGCCGACGAGCTCAGGTTGACCAGGGCCCAGTTCGACGAGGTCATGGCCGAGCTCGCCTAGGCGAAGCGGTACTTCAGCCGGCGGCCCTATCCTTTAGGCCGCGTCACCCGCCACATGGAGAGGAGAAACCGATGAGCGTCCTTAAAAGGATGTCGGATGTTGTCCAGGAAAAGCTGAACAGCGTCCTCGCCAAGGCCGAGGATCCCAACGAGGCCCTCGACCTCGCCTACCAAAAGCAGCTCGAGTCGCTCCAGCAGGTCCGCCGCAATGTGGCCGACGTGCTGACGTCAGAGAAGCGGCTCGAGATCCAGGAGGCGCAGATCAAGGCCTCCGTGGAGAAGCTCAACACCCAGGCCCAGCAGGCCCTCCAGCAGGGCCGGGAGGACCTCGCCCGCCTCGCCCTTACCCGGGCCCAGGCCGCACAGGCCCAACTTTCCGGACTCGACCAGCAGATCCAGCAGATGAAGGACCAGGAGCAGAAGCTAGAGCTCACGGCTCAGAAGCTGCAGGCGAAGGTCGAGGCCTTCCGCACGCAGAAGGAGACGATCAAGGCGCAGTACTCGGCCGCACAGGCTTCCACCCGCATCGGCGAGGCCGTCACCGGGCTCTCCGAGCAGATGGCGGACGTGACGATGATGGTTGACAGGGCCCAGGAAAAGACGACGCAGATGCAGGCGCGGGCCTCCGCAATCGACCAGCTCGTAGACAGCGGCACGCTTGACCAGATCGGCGCGGGGTCCAGCGACGACATCCAGCGCCAGCTCGACGCCAGCGGCACGGGCTCCAGCGTCGACGCCCAGCTCGCGGCGATGAAGGCGCAGCTCGGACAGGGTGCCCAGCCCGCCGGAGCGCTCGCGTCGGGCGTCGTCGTCCGCGTCCAGGGCGATGACCAGTACCGCCTCGGCGAGGCCGACCGCGGACAGCTCGACATCGCGGACAAGCAGCTCGTCGCCGCCATCACGGCGGGCGACGAGTCGGCGTTCAAGAACGCCCTCGCGGACCTCCTGGCCTTTGTTCGCGCCAAGGGGATCAAGCTCGGCGCGACCACCCTCCTCAAATCTGACGTGGTCCTTCCGAACGACGAGATGACCCTGGCCGAGGCCAAGGACATCATGCTTTCGACGCCCAGCTAGAACCGACGGTCGGCGGCCCGGTCGCGACACCCCGCGACCGGGCCGTACTTATTTCAGGAGCAGGCCCTGGAGGCGGCGGGAGCCGATGGCCATGGCGGCAAGGCCGATCACAACGAGGTAGCCGGCGTCGACGACGAGCCGCGGCCCGACGTCGCCGGTGGTGAGGCCGCGAATGAGATCGATGCCGTGGTAGAGAGGGGTGATCTCGACGATGACGCGGAGTGCGGGCGGGTAGACGCTGATCGGAAAGAAGGTCGCGGAGAAGAGGAAGAGCGGCAGTAGGAACAATTGCACGATGTCGAAGTCCTGCCATCTGCGCAGGAAGGTCGTGATCGCGATGCCGATCGAGGCGAACGAGAAGCCGATGAGCATCGCGGCCGGCAGTGCGAGAATCGCCCAGGGTGAGGCGACGAGCCCCATTAACAGCATTACGACGATGAAGCCGATCGAGTAGAGCGTGCCGCGGATGAGCGCCCAGGTGACCTCGCCAAATGCGACGTCTCCGATACCCACCGGCGTCGAGAGGATGGCGTCGTAGGTCCGTGCGTAGCGGAGCTTGAAGAAGATGTTGAACGTGCTGTCTAAGATGGCGCCGTTCATCGCCGACGATGCCATCAGGGCCGGGGCGACGAACAGTGCGTAGCTCACCGTATGGCCCGTCTCGGTGACCACCGGTCCCACCAGTGAGCCGATCCCGAAGCCGATGCCGAGCAGGTAGAAAAGCGGCTCGAAAAACCCCGAGATGATTACGACCCAGGTCCGCCTGTAGACCATGATGTTGCGCTCGACGAGGCGAACCGCCCGGCGGCTGAAAGGCAGCGCGGCGATCAATTGACGAGCCTCCGACGCAGCGTGAGCGAGGCGGCGACGAATCCTGCGCCGGCGTAGACAAGCAATACTGCAAGATCGATGACGGCAGCACCAGGTGCGAGGTGCCCGAGTGTGAGGCCGCGAGTCAGGGCCACCCCGTGCGAAAGCGGCGTCAGCCAGGCCACCACCTGGACGACGGCCGGGAGCCCGCTGAGCGGGAAGAAGGCGCCGCCCAAAAGAAAGAGCGGCATTATGACGAAGCGCTGCAGCAGGGCGAAGCCGATGTCGTTCTTCTGCAGCGCCGAGAAGGCCATGATGGGCATCGCGAAGGCCATGCCGGTGAGGACCGCGGCCACGATCGCGAGGCCCGCCGTCGGCGTCTGCGGGATCCTGAAGATGAGCATCACAGCGAAGAAGAGGCTTTCGACCACGAGCAGGCGGGCGAGTATCCAGAGCGTCTCGCCGGCCAGCAGGTCGCGGACCTTGATCGGCGTGGCCAGCATCCCCTGGTACGTCCTTTCCCAGTAGACCTTGGCCATGATCGGGTAGGTCGTCTCGTTCGTCCCCGTCTGCATCGCCGTCGTGGCCAGCAGCCCCGGCGCGAGGAACAGGAGGTAGGGCACCCCGGCGACACCGCCGCCTCCGCGGTTGACGAGGGAGCCGAGACCGATCCCCATCGCCGCCAGGAAGAACAGCGGCGAGATGAACGAGACCATCACCGACCCGCGCCAGCTCCTCCTGTAGAGCAGGAGGTTGTACTCGAAGACCCGCACTGCGGCGCTCATTCGACGAGCGTGCGGCCGGTGAGGCGTAGAAAGACGTCCTCCAGGGTGCTGCGACGGACCAGCGAGCTCTCCGGATGCAGCCCCGAGCGCACCACCGCGGCGTGCGTCTCGTCGCCGTCGGTCGTGTAGAGGAGGAACCTGTCAGGGAGGGCTTCCACCCTCACTCCCAGGGGTTCAAGACGGGCGGCGAGGCCGTCCCTCTGAGCGTTCGCGAACCGCAGTTCGAGAACCTCCCGCGTCGCGTACTCCTCGATGAGCTGACGCGGAGACCCCATCGCAACGATCCGCGATTGGTCCATCACCACAAGGCGGTCGCACAACTGCTCGGCCTCGTCCATGTAATGAGTCGTGAGCACGAGGGTCACTCCCTTTTGCTTGAGCCTGTAGAGGCGCTCCCAGAGGAGGTGGCGTGCCTGAGGATCGAGACCCGTGGTCGGCTCGTCGAGGAGCAGTAGGTCGGGCTCGTTGATCAGCGCCCTT
This sequence comes from Chloroflexota bacterium, assembly GCA_043740835.1. Classification (GTDB taxonomy): domain Bacteria; phylum Chloroflexota; class Dormibacteria; order Dormibacterales; family Dormibacteraceae; genus JAYUBK01. Next base: position 10,639 of record JAYUBK010000130.1, on the reverse strand, counting down.
GCGATCGTGAGACGCCGTTTCATCCCCCCGGAGAGCGGCTCGACCTGGTCCCGCGCTCTTTCGGCGAGCTGGACGAACTCGAGCAACTCGTCGGCCCGGCGCGTCGCCTCGGCGTAGGAGAGGTCGAAGTAACGGCCGTAGATGACGAGGTTCTCGCGCACGGTGAGCTCCATGTCGAGGGTGTCGGCCTGAGGCACCACGCCGATCCGCGCCCGTATCCGCGCCCCATCGCTGGTCGGATCCATGCCGAGGATGCGGAGCGTGCCGCTCGTCACCGGGCTGACGCAGCCAATCATCCGCATCGTGGAGGTCTTTCCCGCTCCGTTCGGGCCGAGGAAGCCAAAGGCCTCCCCCTGCGCGACCTCGAAGTCAATTCCGGACACGGCCGAGAAGTCGCCAAATCGTTTCGTCAGGTTGCGGGCAAGGATGAGCGGTTCGGCGGGGTCCACGCCGGAGACGATACCCGACGCGTCCTGGCCGCCCCTTCCGCTTACTTGTAGGCCGGGATCCCCGTGATGGCCTCGCCAAGGACCAGCGTGTGGATCTCGCTCGTACCCTCGTAGGTCAGCACCGACTCGAGGTTGTTGATGTGGCGGATCACCGGGTATTCGAGGGTGATCCCGTTCGCGGCCAGGATGGTGCGGGCCGAGCGGCAGATGTCCAAAGCCTCGCGCACGTTGTTCAGCTTGCCGAAGCTCACGTGCTGGGGGGTGATGCGGCCGGCATCCTTCATCCGGCCCAGGTGCAGCGCCACGAGATGCGCCTTGTTCAACTCGAGGAGCATGTTCACGAGCTTTTCCTGTGTCAGTTGGAAGCCGCCGATCGGCTTACCGAACTGAACTCGTGTCTTGGAGTACTCGAGAGCGCACTCATAGCAGGCGCGCGCCGCACCCACGGCGCCCCACAGGATGCCGAAGCGAGCCTCGTTGAGGCAGCTCAGTGGACCGCGCATCCCGATGACCCCGGGTAAGGCTGCGCTCTCGCCCAGGCGGACGTCCTCGAGGATCAACTCCGACGTCACTGAGGCTCGAAGAGAGAGCTTGCGATGGATGTCGCGGGTCGTGAATCCCTTGGTGCCCTTCGGGACGATGAAGCCGCGGACGCCCTCCTCCGCTCGCGCCCAGACCACGGCGACATCGGAGATCCCGCCGTTGGTGATCCAGAGCTTGTTGCCGTTCAGCACCCAGTCGCCGCCGTCGCGACGCGCCGTCGAGCGCATGCTGGCCGGGTCGCTTCCGGCATCCGGTTCGGTCAGGCCGAAGCAGCCGATCGCCTCGCCGGCCGCCATCCGCGGCAGCCATTCCTGTTTCTGCTCCTCGGAGCCGTACTTCCAGATTGGGAACATCGCCAGCGAGCCCTGGACGCTGACGAAGCTGCGGAACCCGCTGTCCCCCGCCTCGAGCTCCAGGCAGGCGATGCCGTAGGAGGTGGCGCTGGCGCCAAGGCAGCCATAGCCTTCGAGGTGCATCCCCAGCAACCCCAGTTTCCCGATCTCGGGGGCGAGCTCGCGCGGGAACACCGCCTCTTCGAACCAGCCCTCGATGCCCGGCAGCACCCGGTCGCGGACGAATTGCCGAACCGTGTCCCGGATCAACCTCTCCTCGTCGGTCAGCTCCGCGTCGAGCTCCAGGAAGTCGAGCGGCTTGATCTCGGCAGGGCGGGTCGCAGTGTTGGCCATGCGGAAAGCCTATCTCCCCTTGAACTCGGGTTCCTGCTTGCTGAGGAAGGAGACGATGCCGATCACGGCGTCTTCGCTCAATGAGGCCTTGGCGAAGGCGCGGGCTTCCAGCTCGAGGCCCTCCGCCAGGGTCAGGTCACACCCATCATGGACAACCCTCTTGATGAGGCCGAGAGCGTAGGTCGCACTCTTCGAGAGCAGGCCCGCAAGCTCCTCGACGGCACCCGGGAATGCCTCCGGCGACACGGCCTGGTCGACAAGGCCGATCTCCAGGGCCTCCTCGGCAGAGAGCCGCTTGCCGAGCATGATCATGGGCAGGGCCCGGGACTTGCCGAGCAAACGGGGCAACCGCTGGGTGCCGCCGGCGCCGGGAAGGATGCCGAGGGTCGCCTCGGACAAACCGATCCGGGAACGGCCGTCCTCCACCATGATTCGGAAGTCGCAGCAGAGGGCGATCTCGCAGCCGGCGCCGAGCGCGTGGCCGTTGAGGGCTGCGATCACCGGCTTGGGGCATGCCTCGACGGCGCTGAACCCGGCCCACATCTGTTTGACGAACTCCGTGATCCGGTCTTCGGCGTCGGGCGCGTCGCGGTCCATCCCACCCATCGCGGTCAGGTCGGCACCGACGCTGAAGTATTTCCCATACTCGCTGGCGAGGACGATGACGCGGACGTCGGTGTCCTTGCCGAGCTCGTCGAAGGCCACCCTCAATTCGTCCGAAAGATCCTGGGCGAAGGAGTTGTTGCCCTTGCGGTGCATCACGACGGTGGCCACGCCCCCATCACGTCTCACGTCGACGCACTCCCCCATCAGGCGGTGAAGAGCGGAATACCGCCGGCGATCTCGAGCGTGATTCCGGTGATGTAGCCGGCCTCGTCCGAGCACAGGAAGGTGATCGCGTTGGCGATGTCCGATGGCTCGCCGAACCGCTTGAACACCGTGCGCTGCTTGAAGCGCTCGTAGAGCGGGCTCATCGCCTCGGCGGCCCTGGCGGCCTCGGTTCCGATGATCCCGGGGACGATCGCATTGGCGGTGATGCCGTGGCGGCCGCCCTCGAGCGCGGCGGTCTTGGCCAGACCGATCACTCCCGCCTTGCTCGCCGAGTAAGAGGCCTGTCCGAAGCCGCCCATGGTTCCCGCGACCGAGCTCATGAAGATGATCCGGCCGAACTTACCCTCGACCATGTAGGGCCAGGCCTCCTTGGTGCAGTTGAAGGCGCCGGTGAGGTTCACCCTGATGTCACGATCCCAAAGGTCGTAGGACTGGTTGGGGATCTGCGAGACATGGTCCAGGGTGGCGGCGTTGTTGATAAGGATGTCAATTCGGCCGAAGTCCTGCCTGACCTTGGCCATCGTCTCCTTGACTTGCGCGCGGTCGGTGACATCCATCCTGATGGCGGCCGAGCGGCGCCCCATCTGGCGAATCTCCTCGGCGGTCTGGTTCGAATAGACCCAGCCCTGGGCCACCGCGCCCTGGGCCAGGAAAGAACCCGACTTCTCCGCGGTCCCGGCGAGATCGGGGTCGTCCTCGACGAGGATGTCCGTGATGACGACGTCGGCGCCGGCGCGCGCCAGCGTCAGGGCATCCTCGCGGCCCAGGCCCCGCGAGGCCCCGGTGACGACGGCAACCTTGCCAGAAAGGTCGTACGACATTCGATTTCCTCCGGTTGTTCCCCTGCTCTGCCTTTGTCTAGACGGTCAGCTCGGCAGAGGCCCTGCTCAGGACTCGCTCACCACGTTGGTTCTCGGCTTTCAGCTCCAGGGTAGCTACGCCGCCCTCCAGCTTGGACACGACGCCGCCGAAGGTGACCGTGTCGCCAGGGAAAACCATTCCCGCGAATCGGCAACGGATGCGGCGCAGCCCACGATGGTCGCCCGCGAATGCGACCACTGCGTTCGCGAGCTGGGCCATTCCGAGCATGCCATGAGCGATAACGCCGGGCAGGCCGACGGAGCGCGCGACATCGTCATCGAGATGGATGGGGTTCCGGTCTCCGGACGCCTGCGCGTAGGCGTTGATCTGCGCGCGCGTGACCTCCCAGGTGAAGGAAGGAATGACGTCGCCGGGCTTCACGGGCGGATCACGCTCTGCATGGTGGAGACGCAGAACGCATTGCCGGCGGATTCGCAATCGCTCTCGTAGCTCAGGAGGCGAAGGCCCCGGCGTTCGACGTCCTGGGTGACGACGCCCCGGGAGTGGACAACCTCCCCCACCTCCGGATGGCGTTCCCACCTGAACTCCTGCTCGGAATGGAGAAGTCGAGCGAAGTCGATGGCCGCCTCGGAGTCGCCGGCCAGAGCCGGAAACGTGGAGAAGAGGGCGTAAACCGCGGCGTAGGTGGGGGGAACGCCCGCGCCCGGGTCGGCACCGATCGCCCGGGCGAAAGCGGCCACGTGGTCGGGGTCGATCGCGATCTCGACCGGAGGGTATTCCCGACCCTCGACGTTCAGTTATTGCCTCCGATCACGCCGTAGATCTCGATCTCGCGCTTTTTCGCCTCGGCGTCTTCACGATCCTCAAAGTAGATGAAATGGCCTTTGCCATGGAGGTAGTAGCCCCCTCCCTCGTCCCTGGTGACCTTCACCTGGGTCAGCTCGATGTCATAGACCTGGCCCGACGGCGAGACCTTGAGTCGGGTCACGCCACGCCTACCAGGCCGGCGTGAAGCGCCGGGCGACCCGGCGCAGCAGCGTCGGACGGAGTTGCTGCCACAGCTCCATGATGGCGGCCCGGCGGGTCTCGGCTACGTGGGGCGGCGCATAGGCGGCAACCGCGAAGTTGTCCGCCAGGGCGCGGATCGGCAAGGCGGCCTCGGGCAGCGCCGCCGCCAGGCGGCGGCCGAACTCGTACGGCGTATCACCACTTGCGGGCGGGAGCCCGGCCAGGCGGCAGAGGAGCGACAGCCGGCGCCAGACCTGGACCACCGATCGCGGCCGCAGGTAGCGACTGAGGAAGAGGAAAAGCCCGGCGAGGACGACGAGAACGCCGGCGGCGATCGGCGGAAAGTAGTTGGGCGCCGCGGGAGCCGAGACGGCGCCCTGCTCTGGCACATCCTGGATGCCCTTGGGCTTGCCCGTCGTGGTCACGCCGCTGGTCTCGCCCTCACCCGTCGTCTGGCAGACGTCGCGGGTGCAGTTGGAACCGATGGTGAGGGCGCGCTGGACCGGGAAATACAGACCGTCGGGAGTGGGCTCGAAGGGGATCCATCCGTAGGTCGGAAAGTAGGCCTCGACCCAGGTGTGAGCGTCGGTCTCGCGGACGACCCACTGCTTGTTCTTGGCATCGAAGGTGCCCTGGCCGTAGCCGTTGACCAGCCGGGCAGGGATGCCCTCGGCGCGGAGCATGTGGCCCATGGCACTGGCGAAGAACTCGCAGTAGCCGAGCTTGTTGGTGAAGAGAAAGTTCTCAAGCGGGTCCTGGCCGGCGGGTGGACTGCCCGGTTCAAGCGAGTAGCTGTAGCCGCTGCGCAGGAACGTCTCGATCGCGGTGGCCTTATCGAACGGGTTGGTGGCCGCCCTGGTCACCGAGTCGGCGAGCGCGGCGATCCGTTGGTAGATCGGGTCTGGAGAAACGGCGGGGTTGGGGACTACGGTAAACGAGGGCGCCGGGATGGGCGACGTCCCGGGCTTCGCGCTCGGAGCAATCGTCACCGGTGTGAGCAGGAATTGCCGCGCCGAAGTGATTCCCAGGGTCCGATAGGGGGCGATGTAGTCCGGGTAGGCGGTGCCGGCAGCGCGAAGCTCGTCCTCGGTCGGGTTGGCGTAGGTGACCTGCGCTGTGTAGAAGCCTCCCGAGCTGGCCGGGTGCGCACTGTTCACGCGGTCGATCGTCGCGAAGGTCGGCGCCACGGTGGACTTGAACGTCTCGATGGCCGTCGTGTCGCGATCGATGCGGGCGAGCTCGCCGGGATAGAAGATGACGTCCGCGGCGCTAGCGGGCGGCCTCACCATGTGGACTCGAAAGCTCGCCGCGTACTGCTCTTTGAGCTGGGATTCGGTGTAAGGGAAGTCGGAGTTCTTGGACAGGAAGGTCTGAAAATTGAGCGGGTTGGGAACGTATCCCCATTCCGTCCGCCTCACGCTCGGCAGGAGGTCGACTCCACGAAAATAGCGCGGTCCGGAGTACGCCCCATTGACCGTGTATGTCATGACCAGTCGGTCGTTGCGCTTTAAGAGGCCCTGCAACGACGCGTCCACGGAAAAGCCCGAGGAAAAGCTCGCGGAGCCTCCCTTCCCCACGACGACGGCGTGGTTGAGGCTCTGCTGGAAGTCGGCCCAGTTTCTGAACACGCCCGTCTCGACGTTCACCGTCGAATCGTCATGGCTGAGGGGTGGGAGGAAGATCGCCAACAACATCACGATGGCGGTGGCGGCGACGCCGGTTTCCCAGAAATCCCAGCGCGAATCGCTGCTCATTTTCAGCCCGTTCCTCAAGGCGGCAGCCAATGAGGCGCGGTAGTTGTTGAAGAGGAGAAGGGCGACCGCGACGATTAGGAAAAAGATCGTGTAGCCGTTCTGCTCATCCTTCGAGTTGAGCACATTGGTCCCGAAGATGGCGACGCCCGGGTAGAGGCCGAGGAGCGGCCGCCGCCAGCGGACGACGCACCACGTCAGCCAGGCTCCGACGACCCAGAAGACTGCCGAGCCGAGGAAGAGGAAGAGCGCGCTGTCGATCCCCTGGTCGGTCGAAAGCCGGCCCAGCCAGGTGTCGGGCGTGGGGATTCCGTAGGGGTCCTGCGGATGCGCCGCGGCGAGCATCGAGCCCGTGTAGAGGAAGGGGACAACGACCATCCCGGTGAGCGCGATGATGAGGACCACCCATCCGGGGAGAGGGCGGATCATCGCCAACAGGCCGATCGCCACGACCGCAAAGAGGCCGGCGGGCACGAAGACCTCGGAGCCGTGGACCCATTGCATGGCGACCGTCGAGCCGCCGATGATCGCCACCAACAGGAAGACGAGACCGAGGGTGGGCAGATCCTCCAGGGACATAACCTTCCGGATCCTGTTCATGGGTTCACCACCCGCATCGATTTGCCGGTTCGGAGCAGGCGGCTGAAGTCGTCGCCCTTCTTGACAACGAAGAGCTCGACGTCAGAGTGGAGCTCGAATGTGAGGTGCGGCTCGGGAGCGCCGAAGCTGGCAGCATCCACGTAGAAGGCCACTCGCGAGGTCCGCCGGCTGGGAATCGCCTGCAGGTTGCTCATCCACTTGGGGTCACTGCTGGGCGTGATCACAGCGACCATGCGGCCCGGGAGACGGCGGACGCGGTCCCAGAGCTGGGGCGACCAGATCGGCATCTCGCCGTCAGCCTGGGCCACGGCGAGATATTCGAGGAGCGCGCGCTCGAGGCGCATCGCCCGATGGGGCGTCAGGACTGTGAGCCGTGAGTCGTTCGCGATCAGCCCGACGTGGCGGCCCTGGGCGTGGATCTGGGCGTTTATCGAGGCGGCAAGGCTGATGGCGTACTCGAGCGTCGACTCCTCGCCGCTGCCGTGGTGGACGCTGCGCTGGAGGTCGAGGATTATCAATAGGTCGCTGGTGAGCGGCTGCTCGAAGGTCTTCGACATCAGGCGGTCGTACTTCATCGAGAGGGGCCAGTGGATGCGCCCGAAGGCGTCGCCATCGGCGTAGTCGCGCACGCCGCCGGTCTCCGGTGGGTAATCGGCCCAGGCCGCGGCGAGGCGCTGGTTGTCGCCCGAATGCTGCTGGGCGGGCATCACGAAGTCGGGGATGGGCCGGATCCGCGGGTAGACGAGGATGCGGTGACGGGCACTGAGGGTTCTCTCCCGGGCGAAGAGTCCGAACGGCTCCTGGACTCGGATCCGGGTCGGACCGAAGGTGAGCCAGCCACGCTGGCGGTAGGTGCCGCGGGCAACCCAACTGACCGGATCGCCGAGCGAGATGACGCGGCCTGGCTGATACCCGACGATGTTCGACTGGTCACGGACCTCAACCCAGGGGGCGGGGATCCAACCCGCCTTGCTGACCTTGAACGCTTCTTCGAACATCTCGCCCACCGACGGCTGGCCGGTCTCGATGTGACGCTCGATCTCGATCGTCTTGATGGCCCGTCGGGGCCACAGCCAGGCCAGGAGGAGGACTAGGCCCAGCCCGTAGACGAGGACGAACGCGGACCTGATCGCGGTCAGATAGGCGAAGAGGAGTAGGAGCGCCAGACCGAGGCCGAGAAGGAGCCTACTCATCACCCGAGAGCTGGGGGACCGATTCTCGCTCCAGCAGACTCACCAGGATCTTGCGCGCGGTCTGCCCCTGCATCTCTGCGTTGGGGCGGAGGATCAGGCGGTGCGCCAGGACGGGCTCGGCCAACTCCTTGATGTCGTCAGGCAGCACGAACTCGCGGCCGTGGATGGCCGCCCAGGCCTGTGCAGCCCGGTACAGGTTCAAAGTCCCGCGCGTGCTGGCTCCGAGCGCGATCTCCGGGCTGGAGCGGGTGCGGTCGACGATCCGCGCGATGTACTCGCGCAGCGATGGTTTCACGAACACGTCGCGGACGGTTGCCTGCGCTTCCGCGAGCTCCTTGTGGGAGACGACCGGCTGCAATTCGAGCATGGGCGATTCGACCTTCTCCTGCCCGAGGAGCTGGGTCTCTTCGGCGAGGCTGAGGTAACCCAGGCGAACCCGCATCATGAAGCGGTCGAGCTGGGCCTCGGGAAGCGGGAAGGTGCCGGCGTATTCGATGGGATTCTGAGTTGCCATGACCATGAACGGCTTCGGCAGCGGCTTGGTGTCCCCATCGACGGTCACCTGCCTTTCCTCCATCGCCTCGAGGAGGGCCGCCTGCGTCTTGGGGGTTGCTCGGTTGATCTCATCGGCGAGAAGGATCTGCGCGAACACGGGGCCGGGCCGAAATTCGAAGTCCTGCAGCTTTTGGTTGAAGACGGTGACCCCGGTGACGTCGGAGGGCAGAAGGTCGGGCGTGAACTGGATGCGTCGGAAGGTGCAGTCGAGCGAGCGCGCCAGCGACTTGGCCAGCATCGTCTTGCCGACGCCCGGAACATCCTCGATCAGGAGGTGGCCCTGGCAGAGGAGGGCCGTCAGACACATCCGAACCTCACCGTCCTTGTTGACGATGGCGCGGCCAACGTTCGAAAGGACGGCCTCCGACACGCGCTTCACGGAATCGAGCTGAACTTGACTTCCGGACCGGCTGCTCAAGAAATCCGCCCGCGCACGCTGCGAATTATAGAAACAGAGGTTGTGGAACTCACCATGATGTATTCACCGAAGGGTTACACCGCCTCCTCGCATCGAGTTCCCAGCTAACCCGAACTGGCGGTTGCCGCCCGGGGCCCGGTTTGACACCCCCTCTCCCTCGCGTGCTAGGATTCGCCGGAGTCTTACGGTCTGCCTGCCATGGGCGCCGAATCGCGGGGGTAGTTTTTGCCGGTTCTGAGCCGATACTTGACGCACGCCGTCGTGCTGGTGATCGTTATAACGGTCTCCGGGTACGCGTCGGTTTCAAGGCACCTTTCGACACCTGTTGGGGCACTGTCGGTAGACGCCAATGCCTTCGTGATGAACCAGGGCGGCCAGGTCAATGACCTCTACCTGGGCCGTTTCAGCACCATCATCAAGCCGCTGTCCATCCCGTCTGAGGCCACCGTCGTACACACCCCTTCCACTTATGTCGTGAAGGACGGCGAGGACCTCACCGCGGTGGCCGCGCACTTCGGCCTCACCGTTGCCCAGGTCCGCTGGTCGAACGCCATCCTCACCGAGTCAGACAGGGTCACCGGCGGGGTCCACCTCGTTATCCCACCGGTCGCCGGCGTCGTCGTGGTGACCAAGGGTGGGGAGAGTATCGCCGCGCTGGCGGACACCTACAAGGTTGACGCCCAGGCCGTCATCGACTTCAACCGCCTGCTGGACGACCCCAACTCGCTTCCAGGCGGCATCTTCCTGGTGCTCCCCGGCGGCACCGGGCCCGACTTCCCGCCTCCGGCCCCGACGCACGCCTTCAACGCCCCCCAACGCGCATCGGTAGGGGGTCCAATGCCTGTGACCGCCGGGGCCCCGGTCGGAACCTACACAACGCAACGGTTTCCCTACGGCTACTGCACGTACTACGTAGCGACGCGGCGTGCCATCCCCTGGCTCGGCGATGCCTGGGCCTGGTACGGGAACGCCCAGGCTATGGGTTACCCCACTGGCAGCAAGCCGCTGGTCGGCGCCGTGATGGTCACCTGGGAGAGCCCGATCGGGCACGTTGCCTACGTCGAGGCTGTGAACGCAGACGGCTCGTGGCTCGTGTCGGAAATGAACTACAGGGGCTTCGCGGTCACGTCCCAGCGGACCATCAAGCCTGGACAGGTACCCCTGATCGGGTTCGTCTACGGGTAGGTTCCGCTCCCAGCGTCTGCGCATGAGCGCAGACGGCGGCCAGCGGACACATCTCGCAGCGAGGACGGCGCGCCTGGCAGATCTCTCTCCCCAGGCCGATCAGGTGCACGTGAAGCGAATACCGCCGTCCCGGCGGGACCACCTCCGCGAGCACTCGGTGGGCCGCCACGAGGTCGGCTCCAGGAGGGACCAGGCCCAGCCGCGCCGCGACCCTCCTCACGTGGGTGTCGACCGGGAAGGCCGGGAGCCGGAGGCTGAACAGAGCCACGCAGGCGGCGGTCTTGGGCCCGATGCCGGGCAGGGACAGCAGGTAGGCCAGGACCTCGTCGAGCGGCAAGCCTCGCAACCGCTCGAGACTCAATGACCCCTCGCGGTGATGGACCTCTCGGAGAACGGCCTTGATCCTCGCCGCCTTCAGCCTGGAGAGTCCGCCGTGCCGGATCGCCTCCTCGATGACCGACTCCGGCGCATGCCTTACGGACTCCCAGGTCGGCAGAGCTTCGATCAGCGATCGCTCGGCGGCAAGGCTGTTCCGATCCGAAGTGTTCTGGCTCAGGATCGTGAGGACCAGCTCGGTGACCGGGTCGCGCGCCGGCCG
>JAYUBK010000129.1:0-44701 GCA_043740835.1 Chloroflexota bacterium | reverse complement strand
CACCCGGCGCCGATCGGAGACGAGCATCCCCTGGGGGCGCCGATGCGCGCTCCAGCGCAGCGCCTCGGCCCATTCGAAGGCGATCACCAGGTCGGCTTCACCGGGCGCGATCAGCGGGCTCGCCACGCGCTCGCCGAAGCGGAGGTGGCTGGTCACCACACCTCCCCGTTGCGACATCCCATGGACCTCGCTCTGCTTGACGTCGAACCCGCAACGGAGCAGCGCCTCGGCGGCGATATGGCTGGCGAGGATCACTCCCTGACCGCCGACTCCGGCCAGCAACACGCCGCGAGTGGCGCCGGTCATGACACGCTCACCTTGGCGAGCGGCACGATCGCGCCGGCTGGGCAGAGCTGGGCGCAGACCGTGCAGCCAGTGCAGGTGTCCGCGTCGATCGCGACGCGCCGGCGGTCTTCGTGCCACGTGGCCTCGGTCCAGAGCAGCGACGGACAGTCGAGGTTCATGCAGAGCTGGCAGGCGATGCAGCGCTCGTCGATCACCTCGAACGGGTGGTCGCGGATCTTCACCGGAGCTTCGACGCAGGGCCGGTTGGTGATCACCACCGCCGGTCCCCGTCGGGCCGTTGCCCGCTCCAGCCCCCGTTCCAGCGCACCAAGGTCGTAGGGGTCGACCACCTCGATCTCCTCGACCCCGAGCGAGCGACAGAGCGCGACGAGGTCGACCGCCGGTCGGGAACTCCCGTCAAGTCCGGCGCCGGTGCCCGGGTGGTGCTGTCCGCCGGTCATCGCCGTGGTGCCGTTGTCGAGGATGAGGACTGTGATGTCGGCGCTGCTGTAGACGGCCTCCATAAGGCCCTGCACGCCGGAGTGAAGGAAGGTGGAGTCGCCGATGGTGGCCACGACCGGGCCGGCGGCGCCTCCGGATGCGGCCAGCCCCACCGCCATCCCGATGCTGGAACCCATCGCGATGCAGGTGTCCATGGCCGCCAGCGGCTCGAGAGCTGCCAGCGTGTAGCAACCGATGTCACCGGCCACGACGGCGCCCAGGCGGCGGAGCACCAGGAAGGGGGCCGAATGCGGGCAGCCGGCACAGAGTACCGGGGGCCGGGGAGTCGTCGCTGGAGCTGCGGAGGGCACCGGTCCGGCGGCCAGGACACCGGCCAGGGCGAAGCCCTGACGAACGAGTTCGGGCGACAGCTCGCCCGTCCGCGGGAAGAAGGCCTTGCCCTCCGCATGCAGGCCCGCCGCCGCGAGCGCATCCTCAAGGAAAGGCTCGAGCTCCTCGACCACGAACAGCCTTTCGAACTTTTTCGCAAAGGCCCTGATGCGCTCGATGGGCAATGGGTTGGTCAACGCGAGCCTGAGGATCCCCGCGCCCGGAAGCACCTCCCGCACGTAGTGGTAGGGGATCCCCGCGGTGACCACTCCGATCTTCGAGTCACCCTCGATCTCGGTCGCGAACGCGCCTTCCTCGGCGCGGGCCCGCAGCCGCTCCAGCCGCTCCAGCAACGCCAACCGCCGCCGGCGGGCGTTGGCGGGCAGCATCACGTATTTGGCCCGATCGCGGTGGAAGCCCCTGACCGGCGCCTCCGTCCGCTCGCCTGGCTGTACCAGGGAGCGACCGTGCGCGACCCTCGTGGTGGTCCGCAGCAGCACGGGCGTGTCGAACTCTTCGGAGAGCTCGAAGGCGGTCCGGGTCAGGCGGCGGGCGTCCTCGCTGTCAGCGGGCTCGAGCAGGGGTACGCCGGCCAGCCGTGCGAAAAAGCGGTTGTCCTGCTCATTCTGCGAGCTGTGCATGCCGGGATCGTCGGCGGTGATCACCACCAGCCCGCCGCCCACGCCGACGTAAGCGGCGGTCATGAAGGTGTCGGCCGCCACGTTCAAACCGACGTGCTTCATAGCCGCCAGCGCCCGAGCGCCACCCAGGGAGGCGCCCAGGGCGACGTCGAGGGCGACCTTCTCATTGGGCGACCAGCGTGAGTCGACCGCGGGATAGGTGGCGAGGGCCTCCAGGATCTCGGTGCTCGGCGTCCCTGGGTAGGCGGCCGCGACCCGGACCCCGGCCTCATAGGCGCCCCGGGCCACGGCCTCGTTGCCAGACATCAGGATCCCCGGAACGACCGACCGTTCGTTCACCGCGCCAGTATAGGGCGGTTTGGCCCTGACTGCACACCTTGTTTTCGGCTGCGGCCATGCGTTCCGGGCTTTGGCGGGCTCAGCCTCCGCGCGCTGCGAACTGACGCGCCGCCGCTCCCCGCAGGGCGGGAAAGACGCCTCCGGGCAGGAAGAGCACGACGGTGATCAGGACAAGTGCGTAGACGCCGTAGGAGAGCACCGCCGGAGCATGCGGGCTGGAACCGGGCCGGGTGGCCGCGGCGCTCAGGAACTCCACCAGCAGGCTGATACCGATCGCGCCGATCGGCGCGCCCCAGATCGAGCCCATCCCTCCGACGACAGCCATCACGATGAACTGGACGGAGATCAGGATCGTGAACGAGGCCGGGGAGATGAAAGTGAGAAAGAAGGCGTAGACGCCACCGGCAAAGCCGGCGTACGCGGCCGCCATAGCGAAGACCTGCAGCTTGTAGCGGGCCACCGGGACGCCCGAGGCTGCCGCCGCCAGTTCGCTGCCGGCGAGCGCGCGAAGGGCGCGTCCGGGGCGGGAGGCGATCAGGTTGCGGGCGAGCAGGAGGCCGACAGCCGCGCCCGCCCAGGCCAGGTAGGCGTAGCCGATGGGCGTTGCAAGATCCACCGAGTCGGACAGCGTCGGCAACAGGGAGGGGATGCCCCCGAGACCGATATCGCCCCGGGTGAGGCCCTTCGACTCGGCCAGCCAGACCAGCACGATCAGCTGAAAAGCAAGCGTCGCGAAGGCCAGGTAATGCCCGCGCAGCCGGAGCAGAGGCGCTCCGATGAGGGTGGCGATGACGGCGGCAACGATCGGTGCCGCCAGCAGCGCGGCCAGAGGCGGGACGCCGGCGTTGACGGTCAGGAGGCCGACGGTATAAGCCCCGATCGCGTAGAAGGCGCCCTGCCCCAGGGAGACCTGGCCTGCGAAGCCCATCAGGAGGGTGAGCCCCGTCGTCACGAGAGTTGCGAGGGCGATCAGAACGTAGATGGAGAGCCCCGCCCGGTCGAGGAACTGCGGGATGATCAGCGTCCCGCCGGCGGCCGCGGCCACGGCGGCAATCCGGAAGCGACGGCTGAAGCGGGCCTGGGTGCGGCCGCTGACCACGTCGGCGGCGCGCTCCAGAGCCTCCTCCGCTCCGCTCCGGGAGGCCCGCCACGTGAGCAGGACCAGGATCACAGCCAGCGCGATCCCGGTCGCATAGGAGGGCTGGTAGTAGCCGGCCACCATCGCTTCTCCGATGCCGAGCACCAGGCCGCCCCAGAGCGCCCAGGAAAGCCGGTTGAGGCCGCCGAAGATGGCTGCCGCAAAACCGCTGACCGCGATCCCGATGTCGGCGTCGAATGTCACCGGTTGCAGCGGAGCAAGTAGCACCCCGGCGACGCCGCCCAGCGCGCCGCCCAGCGCGAATGCGAGGTAACCCATCCGGGTCGGATTGATGCCCATGAGCCGCGCCGCGCGTGGATTGCTGGCGCAGGCCGTGAGGCCCTTTCCGAGGTAGGTCCGGCTGAAGAAGAGCGCCAGCGCCAGCAGGGTGAGCAGCGAGACGCTGACGATCAGGGCGTACTGGCGCGGGATGAAGACGCCGCCCACTATCCAGGAGCCCCGGAGGCCGTCGAAGGAGACCGGCTGGTCGCCCCACACCAGCAGTTCGACGCCGTAGGCGAGGATCCCGAGGCCGAGAGTGATCACGAGCGACGTTAGCGGGGTGGTTCCCGGACGGCCGATGGCGACTATCCCGACCAGCAGGCCGACACCGGCGGAGACCGCGACCGCGAGGATCTCGGCCAGGGGGTGGGGGAGACCGAACTGGAGCAGGGAGTAGGCCGTCAGGCCGCTCAGCACCGCAAAGGCTCCCTGGGCGAAGTTGACGACGCGCGTCACCTTGTGGATGGCGACGAAGCCGGTGGCGATGAGGGCGAACGTGCAACCGGTGGCGATGCCGGCAGCCAGGTATTGCAGGAAGGCCCTCACGCCACCGCACCTCCGAGATACGAGCGCTGTACAGCCTCGTTCTGGCGCAACACGGCGCAGGTGCCGCTAATCGCCATCCGGCCCGCTTCGATTACATAGCCGCGCTCGCAGATGTCGAGCGCAAGACGGGCGTTCTGCTCGATCAACAGCACGGCCATGCCGCGGCTTCGGTTCAACTCCACGAGGTGGCGGGCGAGGTCCTCCACGACAAGTGGCGCCAGGCCGAGGGAGAGCTCGTCGACGGCCAGCAGCTGCGGCTCGGCCATCAACGCTCGGCCGACCGCGACCATCTGCTGCTCGCCGCCCGACAGTGTCCACGCCGGGCGCCGGCGCAAATCCCTGAGTTTGGGAAAGAGTTCGTAGATCTGCACGGGGTCGCGCCGGCCCGATACCCAGCCGCCCAGCCGGAGGTTGTCTTCGACCGAAAGGTCGGGGAAGAGCTGCCGGCCCTCGGGGACATGGGCGAGGGTCCCCTCTAGCCGGATCGAGCCCGCGGCGACGGGTACCAGCCCGGAGATGGCGTTGACGAGCGTTGTCTTGCCGGCTCCATTCGGCCCGACCAGAGCGACCATCTCGCCCTCGCCGACCTCCAGGCTGACGCCGTCGAGGGCCACGGCCGAGCCGTAGCGGACGACCAGTTCGCGGACCTCAAGCACTGGTGGAGGCCGTTCCCAGGTAGGCGGCGATCACCCGCTCATCTCGGCGGACCTCTTCGGGAGTGCCCTCCTTGATGACCTTCCCGCCCTCCAACACCGTGACGCGGTCGGCCAGCCGGCTGACGAACGCGACGTCGTGCTCGACGAGCAGCATCGTCAACCCGCCGGCGTGGAGAGCAGCGAGCAGCCGAGACAGCTGCTCTCGCTCGGCCGCTCGCAGCCCCGAGGCGGGCTCGTCGAGGAGCAGCAGCCGGGGCCGGCCGCAGAGCGCGCGGGCGACCTGGAGGGAACGCTGGCGACCGAGAGGCAGAGATTCGGCCTCGATGCCGGCCAGGTCCTGCAGGCCCACCTGCTCCAGAGCCCGCTCCGACTCCTCCCTGATGAGCCGCTCCTCGCGCCGGTGACGCGGCAGTCTCAGCGCCGCCTCCAGGAAGCCATGCGCGGTCCAGGCCTGAGCTCCGACCATCACGTTCTCCAAAACCGAGAGACCGCGGAAAAGCCGCACCGCCTGGAATGCGATCGAAACTCCGAGCCTGGCCCGGGCGGCCGGCGGAAGACGGTCGATGCGGTGGCCCTGAAGGCGCACCTCGCCGGCGTTGGGACGGAGGGCGCCGGTGACGAGGTCGAAAAGCGTCGACTTGCCGGCCCCATTGGGCCCGATCAGCCCGCGGAGTTCGCCGGCTGTAACTTCGAGGGAGACGTTGTCGACGGCGACCACGCCGCCGAAGCGGCGGGTCAGCCCCCGGACGTCAAGGGCCGGGTCCGGCCCTATAGCGACTTCACTTTCCGGAGCTCCGCCATCCCGAAATCGGTGGGGACGAGGTCACCGCCCCGATCGACGTTGACAGTGCTCCAATCGAGCGAGAGACCGGAGTGGTTGGTCTTGGTCATATGGAAGAACCCGCCACCCGTCTCAAGGTTCATCGAGCTCAGCGCACTGATGATGTCCGCCGGCTTGGTGCCACCCTTGCGGATGCCCTCGGCCATCAGCTGGACCGCGGCATAGGCGTTGAAGGCGAATTCGGCCGGATAGTGCCCGTTGGCCGCCTGGAAGGCGCCGGCCATGGCCAATATCTTTTTCTTCGCCGGGTAGCTGTCGGGTAGGTGAGCGCCCACGACCGCGGCCGAGGAGGCGATGATCACACCCTCGCCATCCGGCCCCGCTGCCTTCGTGAAAAGGCTGTTGGCAGAGGCGTGGGAGAGCATCAGGGGGAGGGTGATGCCCGCTGCTCGATACTGCTTGACGAGGACCGGGATCGGAGCCCCCGTGCCCCAGAGCATGACACCCTGTGCGCCCCCGGCGCGGACCTTGCTCAACTGGGGGGTGAATTCCCTGGTCGATGTCTCGAAGGTGATGTCGTCGAGGAAGCTCACGCCGTACTTCGCTGCGTTGTCCTTCATCGACGCCGTTCCGCTGTCGGCGAAGGCGTTCTGGCTGTCACGGAGGATCTGGACCTTCTTGATCCCCTGTGACTGCATGTATTGGAGGAGGCGCTCGCCGATCTGCGCCGCCCTGGGCACCGGCTGGAAGACGTTGGGAAGAACTGCACCTCCGCGCTTGCCGCCCTGGAGAAGGATCTCATCGGAGGCCGCCGTGGAGATGTAGGGGAACTTGCCATTGGTGAGCGGGACCGTCGCAAACTCGCTGTTCGAGAAGGAGGAGCCGATCACTCCGAGCACGTTCTCGCCGACGAGCTTGTTGTAGGCGATCACCGACTGGTCCGGCTTGGTCGTGTCGTCCTCGACCAGGAGGTCGATCTGGTGGCCGTTGATTCCGCCCGCCTTGTTGATCTCGGTCACAGCCAAGTCCGCCCCCAACTTGTCCTCGGATCCGAGCGCCGTGTAAGGGCCGGTGAGAGACTCGATCAGGCCGATCTTGTAGTGCTCGGAACTGGCGGGTGTCGAGGTCTGCGAGGAGCCCCCACAGGCGGCCAGTGCCAGCGCCGTCGCGACCATCGCTGCCAGGGCTTGGATTCGCATCGCCTGCTTCTCCTTCTGATCCTGCGGGGCGGGTCGCGGAGGACCCGCGCTACCCATCCAGATACTCCCGACGGAGTCCGAGCGGTACGTATCATATGGCTCCCTGCCGAATCGTGCGGGCAGAGGCGGTGGGTTCGTTCTGATCCTGTCGGCCGCACGGCGGACGCCCGGCCGGGCGAGGAGAAACGCGATGAAGGTTGCCATCATCGGCGGCGGCATCGGGGGCCTGAGCCTGGCCCTGTCGCTGGTCGCCGCCGGGCTCGACGACGTGGACGTCTACGAGTCGGCACCGGCCATCAGAGAGCTGGGGGTGGGGATCAACGTCCTGCCCCATGCGATACGAGAGCTGACCGAGCTGGGTCTCCTCGATCAGCTGTCGGCAGTCGGCATCCCCACCGCCGAGTTTTCCTACTTCTCAAGGCTGGGCCAATGGATTTGGGGCGAGCCCCTCGGAATGGCCGCGGGCTATCACTGGCCGCAGTTCTCGATCCACCGCGGGGAGTTGCTCGGCGTCCTGCACCGGGCGGTGTTGGACCGTCTCGGTGCGCGCCGAATCCACACCGGGCATCAGCTCGTTCGCGTAGGGCAAGACCCGCGCGGCGGGGTTTGGGGAGAATTCGTCGACCGCGCGACCGAAGCGGCTGTGGATCGCGTTGAGGCGGACCTCCTCGTGGGGTGCGACGGGATCCACTCGGTGCTCCGGCGGACGCTCTATCCGGAGGAGGGCCCGCCGAAGTGGAACGGCGTGACGATGTGGCGCGGGACAACCCTTGGAAAGCCCTTCCTGTCCGGCCGCACGATGGTCAATGTCGGCTCGACCAGACAACGGGTCGTGGTCTACCCGATTTCAAAAGTCCGGGAGGATGAGGGGCGCGCGCTGATCAACTGGGTGGCGACTCTGAAGGTTGCCGCCACTGCGGACATGCCCACCCAGGACTGGACTCACGTGGCACAGCCGAAGGACGTCCTTGCCGCCTTCGCGCCCTTCGTCTTCGACTTCCTCGATGTACCCGCGCTCATACGCGGTGCCGAGGTCATCTACCAGTACCCGATGGTGGACCGAGACCCTCTGCCGTCGTGGGACTTCGGACGGATGACACTTCTCGGCGATGCAGCCCATCCCATGCACCCGGTGGGGGGGAACGGGGCGTCGCAGGCAATCATCGATGCCCGGGTCCTGGCCCGTGAACTCGCTTTGCAGCCGTCCATCGAAGCGGGGGTCGCCGCCTACGACGACCAGCGCCGGGCGGCGACCGCCGCGCTTGTCCACTTGAACCGTCGGGCCGGCCCCCACCGGTGCCAGGACCTCGTGGACGAACGCGCGCCCCTTGGGTTCACCGACCTGTCCGAGGTCGTCAGCACAGAAGAGCTGGAGGAAATCGCAGGCGAGTACAAGCGAGTAGCCGGATTCGAGATCGATAGGGTGAACAGCCGGCCGTCACTGACCGTCCGCCCCGGGACCGAGTAGTTCCAGTTCCATAGGGACCGGAAACATGGCGTACTTTTCAGCGCCGCGCCTCAGCCCTTCAAAATGGGCAGCGACGTGCCGCCCCTGGAATACCGAGATGGATCGGCATCGAAGGCCTCGGCGCACCCCGTTGAGCAGAAGTAGTGCCTCTCCCCTGCCACGGTCCGATGCGCCGCCGCGTCGGCGGTGCTGACTGACATTTCGCACACCGGGTCGATTGCAGAGCTCGCCCCCAGGTACTTGACCGGATTGGCCGAGAATGCCACTGCGCAACCTTCCATACAGAAGTAGTAGGTCATGCCGCCGAGCTCGCGCGTCGCCGGCGCAGATGCTTTCACAACGGTCATTCCGCACACGGGATCGAGCTCGGTCTCTCCGTCCCGGCCTGCGTGATCGTGATGGGCGTCCGCCGCGGACATGACCTTCTCCATGCCCTTCGGTTCGCCGCCGGGCTTCATGAACCGCGCCGGGTCCGCCGCGTACCGCTCCAGGCACCGATCTGAGCAGAAGTACACGGGCTGGCCGTCGTGCTCGGTGCGAGCCGGCGCCAATCCGGTCTGGACCTGCATCCCGCAGACCGGGTCGATGGCGTATCCCGCGCCGCTCCCGAAACGAGCGCGGTTTCGGTAAAGCCAGTACAGGACACCGAAGGCAACGAGAGAAGCGAGATTGAGGTAGGTGGTGTAGTTCCATTGAAATCCGATTACCACGGGTGCGAGGGGCCTCGTCTGGGGTATCACGCCGACTGCGCCGAATAGCAACTCCGTCACGAGACCGGCGAGTGACATCACGATCCAGAACGCCACGATGAGCCGCCAGGTCAGCGCCCAGCCGTAGAGCTTGCGGTAGATCAGGATCAGGGGCATTGTGATGAGGTCGGCAAAGATGAAGCTGACAACTCCACCGAAGGAGATGCCGCCCGTCCACAGAGCGGCGGCCAACGGTACGTTGCCGATCGAGCAGACGAAGCTGATCACTGCAATCAGGGGACCGACCACCACGTTCTCCAGGGTCGTCCAGACCCCGTGACCGTGGTAGAAGAGGACGTTCCACACCGAGGTCGGAACGATCACCGCCAGGAAGCCCGCGACCACGTAACCGATCACCAGTTCGCTCCGGAGCATCGTCAGATCGGCCATCGTGTAACTGGCGGCGTCTGCCCAACCGGCAGCCGACCGCACCCGCTTTCGGAAGGACACCTCGAGTTCGGTAGCCTCGCCGTGATGCTCATGCCCCGTGACCGGGCCTGGGCGGGCGTTGAGTCTCTCGCGGGCTTCTTCGACCAGCCTGGGGGTGAAGAAGAATCGGGAAACCAGGGCCAGCAGTGCGATCATCACGATCCCACCGACGTACTCGGCAGCGGCGAACTGCCAGCCGATCAGGATCCACAGCACCAACCCGAGCTCGACGACGAGATTGGTCGACGCGAGCATGAACACCATCGCCGTGGTGAAGTCCGCTCCTTTTTGAAACAGGGATTTGGCCATCGCGGAGGCCGCGTATGAACATGACGACGAGATCATTCCGAAAAACGAAGCCCTCGCGACGCTCCGAAGTCCATGATTTCCCATCAGGCGCTGCATCTGGGAGCGAGATACGAACGCCTGGACCGCCCCGGAGAGCCCGAAGCCAAGTACCAGGGGCCAGAGCGTTTCCCAGAACATGAAGAACGCCATTTGGAGGCTCGCCAAGATGCCGGGCAGCACGCGGGTCACGGCGTCTGCCTCTTTCTGCGGAACTCTCTGACGATCTCCTTCAACTCCTCGATGACGAAGCGCAGCCGGCCGGTCGGACCCGTTGAACAGGTCGGGATTCCGTCATCCCTGGAAACGTCGCACGCGACCGGGGGCCTGTCCTTAGCTTTTGGCAAAGCGACTCACCGCCAGGACGAGCTCATCGACCCTGGCTTCTTCGCCGGCGCGCACGGACTCGGTGACGCAGTGCTTGATGTGATCTTCCAGCAGCAGCATGCCCACCCGGTCGATGGCCGACTTGATCGCGCCGATCTGGGTCAGGACATCGATGCAATACGTATCCTCCGCGAGCATGCGGGAGATCCCGCGCACCTGCCCTTCGATCCGGTTAAGCCGCTTTATCAGCACTGCTTTGTCATCGTTGTAGCCAACTGTCATGGATGAAGCATATACCCCGGGTGGGTATAAGACATTCCTCCACGGGTCGGTGCGGCTCCGCAGCCGGGCATTACGCGACTCCCCTCCGCCGCGTTCTCTGCTCATGAGGCGGGTTGTTCTGCTGATGTTGGTGGCGCTGGTGGCCGGTCTCGCGGGCATGTCCCCCGCCCAGGCCTCGTGTGCGGGGCTCTTCGGACCGGGAGGGACTTCGACCCTACAGGCACTTCTCGACGCCGCGCCGACGGTCTTCGTCGGCACCGTGACCGGCACGGCCAGCAACGGCCGGGTGGCTCGAGTCCGGGTCGAGAGCGTCTGGAAGGGATCCCTGATTCCGATGACGGTGACGGTATCGGGAACTCCCGATCAGTCGACCGCCGCCACGTCGGTCGATCGGACCTTCATGGTGGGGCAGCGCTACCTCTTCGTCCCTTCGTCGCTGACGTCGCCCTTCCAGGACAGCAGTTGCTCGGCGACTCAGCCGTACTACGCGTCGCTCGATTCACTGAAGCCGGCCACGGCGCGCCCGCCGGCGCCGGGATCGGACGGAATGGATCCCACCGGGCTTGCATTCGTCCCTGGACGGGTCTGGCTCGGCATCGCCGCCGTCGTCCTCCTCGCCGGCCTGGCCTCGTGGCTGCTCTATCGCCGCCGCCGGGGACCTCAGCACCCTTTGCCCGGCCCGGAAGGGAGAATGACGCCATGAGTGAACACACCGAGTCGCGCGCTGCCCACCTTGCCGCTCAGTACGAAGCCGCCGGGGAGAAATTCGTCCGCCTCGTCGAATCATTGAGCGACGAGCAATGGCGCCGCGTCGGCCGGAACGGCCCTGAGCGGATCAATGATGAGGACGAGGGTCGGACCGTGGGGGTCATCGCGCACCACGTCGCTCTATCGGGATCTTTAATCATGGGTCGCATCCAGACCACGCTCGAGGGACGGCCGCTGCCGCAAATTGACATCCGCGCCATGAACGTGACGCACGCGGCCGAGCATGGCGATGTCACGAGGGAGGAGGTTGCCGTCCTCCTGCGCCAGTCCGGGGCCGAGATCGCGAAGGCTGTGAGGGCGATCCCGGACGAGCGGCTCGACACGGCTCTTGAGACGCCGGTCGGCCTCATGTCCGTAAAAGAGCGCCTGGAGAGGGTGTTGATCGGCCACGTCAAAGGACACCAGGCTTCGATCGAAGCCGCCGTTTCATAAATTCACCGCCGGATCCTCCATGGGTCAGCGGCGGCTGCATGGAGGCGAAGGGTGCCTTACGATCTACGCCAAGAAATGTGCACCTTCAACGGTGACCGCGAGGCGACGGTCTGCGATAGCGCCATCGGCGCCGTGAGGAAGAGGATCGAGGAGGAGTTTCCCGGCGCGGTTCAGTTCACCCACGTCGACTGGCACGGCACCCGCGTCGAGGCGTCCCCAGACGTCGATCCCGGTCGATTTCGCAAGCTTGTCGAGCTCGGAGCTGACCCCGGCTGACCCCACCTACCGCGGACCGGAGAATTCTCCAGGGGTCAGCGACCGCTGAGGAACTGCTGGCGGTGCGAAGAGATGGTTGGGCGCTGGCCGCGCGGAGTCCCGTCGCCGCCTGGGAACTGTCGGCTTCCTACAACTGAAGCGAGGCGGACGGCGAATCGCTCGGGCCATGCCTCGAGCTGCTCGGCAATCCGGAGCGACGACATGGTTGGCGGTACAGGGTTCTGATTGACCATGTTCGCATCATCGGGGTACGGCCTATCCTCCCGCGGACGTCGTGGCACCGGGTTGCCGCCGTGCGGCCGTCATTTCCCCGTCAGCAAACCCCTCTCATAGCGTGCGCCCGAGCCATACGCCCGCGTAGGCGGCGCCCAGCCCTGCAATGACGCTGCCCAGGGAGTAGGCAAGTGCGAGCCCGTACGCGCCAGCCTCGAGCAGGATGAAAGTCTGGAGGCTGAACGTCGAGAATGTGGTAAAGCCGCCCAGGAAGCCGACCGTCAACGCGAGGCGGAGCCAGTCGGGTGCTCCCCCGCGCTCGCCGAGGGATGCGAAGAGCAGGCCCAGGACGAACGCGCCGCTGACGTTGATCAGGATGGTGGCCCAGGGGAATGGGGTCGCGAGGCGACTGCTGATGAGACCGTCGACGCCGTAACGCGCGACGACACCGAAGGCTCCGGCCAAGGCGATCGCAAGCACTGTCTTCATTTTCTCGGGCGTAACGATAGAGCCGCCGCCACTCCGCGCTCTTCCATCCGGCGCCGGCGGACCTTCTGGCCCGGCCGCTAGGATCTTCTCCGCGCCCAACCCAAGTCCAGGTACCCGGAGGGAACGAATCTCGGTGGCGACCCCGTATGTCGGGCTGATGCAGCTCACGCCTTCGCGTTGGCCGGTCCGGGCCCTGGTGGCGACGCTCATCTCGATCGTCGCCCTCTCGGTGGCGGGCCCGCGGCCGGCGTTCGCGCCCGCCCCCACCGCGGCCGAGATCGAGGCCGAGGCGGTTCCAATCATCGTCCTCAAAGGCGATCCCGGGCGACCGGCCGCCCTTGACGAGGCCAAGTGGACGCCGGTCGCGGACGAATGGGCCTGGAGTGTGGGTCTCCCTCGCAACCGCCTGGTGCTCTACTACGGGAACCCGCTCAGCGCCGCGCTCGGCCCGCTCGGCGCCTATGGCGATGCCGAGCTGGTCGATAGGCTGCGCACTCAGGCCGCCGCGTTTGATTCGCTCGACCCCGCACATCCGACGGTGAGCGGCTTCGACCTCGTCGACCCGGTCGCACAGCCCACCTCGCAGGATGATGGCACTTACACCCGCCGGATGGACGGGCCGACCGTGGAGCACTTTGTGAATCTCGCCAGTGCAAATCACATGTACTTCTTCTTCGATCTGCAGATCGGGCGCAGCACGGTGGACCACGAGATCGACCTCCTGTGGCCATGGATCCAGCGGCCCAACGTCGAGATAAGCCTCGATCCGGAGTTCGCGATGAGCCCGGCTGAGGTGCCCGGCGTGCAGTACGGCGAGATGCGGGCCGCCGAGCTCAACCGACTCATCGAACGTCTCAGCAAACTGGTCAGCGAGCGAGGCCTTCCTGACAAGGTGCTCCTGATCCATCAGTTCATCCCCCAGCTGTTGCCCGATCGCGACCAGATCAAGCCGATGCCAGGCGTCCAGATCGTGATCTGCGAGGACGGGGTCGGCTCGCCCGGAGCCAAGACGGCCGGCTACAACCAGTTCGCCGCCCCGGGCACCGCGGGCTATCCCGGGTTCAAAGTTTTCTCCACGCTGGACAAGCCCGCCATGAGCAACCAGGACGTGATGGGCCTCAGCCCCGCGCCGCTCGTTGTGATGTACCAGTGAGGAGCCTGACCCTGACCTCGATGTCTATCGTTCCGGAAGCGGCGCCCAGGTAGACCCCACGGTTGGGCGGCACGTCGCGGTAGTCGCGGCCGACCGCCACCCGGACGTGGTGCCTGCCGGCCCGGATCGGGTTGGTCGGGTCGTAGCCGATCCACTGATCCCCGACCCAGGCCTCGGCCCAGGCGTGCGTGGCGCCGGACCCCGTTCGGCCGCCGCCGGGTGGGATGAACCCGGAGACGTATCGGCAGGGGACCGACATCGCCCGGGCGACGGCGCAGAAGAGGTGCGCGAAGTCCTGGCAGACGCCGCTCTTGAGGTCGAGGACTGTGTCGATTGCCGTGAATACGTCGGTGGTCTCACGCATGTACTCGAATTCACGGTTGATCCACGTGGCGAGCATGTTGAGGGCGGCCTCCGTACTCTCGGGGTCGGGACCGTGGCTGAAGCGGGCGGCGATCCGGCGCACGCGGGGAAGATCCAGGACGGGCGAGCGGAATTGCAGGAAGTCCTCGGGAAACTCTTCGACCTCTGGCGGTCCACTGTCCACCTCAGTGTCGACCACGGACTTCGCAACGACGGTGACCCGCTCGTGCACGGGGAGGTGGTTGAAATAGTGGACGTGGTTGCCAAACCCATCGCGGTAGGAATGCAGCTCGGAGCTGGGATCGATGTCAAGCCGGAAGCTGACGCAGCGCTGGCCGAGCCCGTCGAGAGGACGGGCGTGCAGTTCCATCACGGTTTCAGCGATGGGGCGGCTGAAGCTCAGCCGAGTGGCGTGGGTGATCTCGAGGCGAGGCACGCCTAGCCATCCTCCTGCTGTTGCTGCTGCGGCGTCTGCGCCCAGATCGGCGCCTGGGCCGGCTCCATGACCACCTGGCTCGGTTGAAAATAGTGGGTATGGAGGGCCCTCTCCAGGGCAATCGAGAGTTCGAAGAATGACTTTTGGAACCCCAGCGCGTCAGCCGACACCTCCGCCTCCTCGGTGTAGTCGAAGAGCGCGGAAAGGCGCCCCAGAATGCGATGTGGCTGTGACTGGGCCTCGCGCGTCGCATCGATTCGCCGCACCGATCCGAGGGCCTCGTTGACGCAGAAGCCGGCCGAGCGAGGCAGGCTCCGGTCCAGGAGCAGGAAGGCCGCGACGCGCCCCGCCGTGACCGGCGCCGAGAACCGAGTCCGGTACGCCTCAAAGCTGGAACAGCACTTCAGAACCGAAGCCCAGAGAACGGGGTCCTCGTTGCCCGCGAGCTCGGAGAGTTTGCGCGTCACCAGCTGCGTCACGGCGCCGGCGCGCTCGAGGTACTTGCCGAGGCGGAGGAAGTCCCAGGCCTCGTCATGGGTCATCGTCTCCTCGATCAGGCCGATGACGAGGTGTACGCCCAGTTGGACGCTGACGAGGTGGTCGTGAAGCTGGTCGTGGAGCAACTCTTCACGCGGCTCCTGGAGCTTCCAGTGGAGGACATTGAGCTGCTCGAACACCTCGGTTGAGATTGACGGCCGGATGGCGAGAGCGAGGCGCCGGGCACCGGCGATCGCATCTCGTACGCCATCCAGGGAGAGCTCGGTCGCCAGGGCCTCCCGAGCTTCGTCGGGCACCTTGATGTCCGCAAGGGCCAGGAACCTCGTCCAGTAGTCGGCCGAGATGGCCCCGGGGCGATCAAGGAACACGCCGGCGTGGACGTCGAGGATGCGCGCAAGGTGGTCCGCACGCTCCATCAGCCGGCCGATTCTGTAGAGGGAGGACGCGACCCGGCTAAGCAACGGTGGCCTCATCGGCCGCGTCGGCCGCGGCCAGCACCCAGGTGTCGCGCGAACCACCGCCCTGGGAGGAATTCACGATCAGCGAACCGCGCCGGAGCGCGACTCGCGTCAGACCTCCCGGTGTCACCGTGATCGATTCGCCCATCAGGACGAACGGCCGCAGGTCCTGGTGACGCGGGTTGAGGCGGCGGCCGTCGAACGCCGGCTGCACGGACAGCGCGACGACTGGCTGGGCGATGAACTCTCGCGGTTGGGCTAGGATGCGCTTGCGGAAGCGCTCGTGCTCCGCGCGCGTTGCCGCCGGTCCGATCATCATCCCGTAGCCGCCGGCCTCGCCCACCATCTTCACGACCATCTCGGGAAGACGCTCGAGGACCAGCTTTCGGTCGGACTCGTCGGCGCAGAGGTACGTTTCGACGTTGGGCAGAATCGCGTCCTCGCCCAGGTAGTACTTGATCATCCTGGGAACGAGCGCGTAGACGGCCTTGTCGTCGGCGACGCCGTTGCCGGGGGCGTTGGCGAGGGCCACGTTGCCGGCGCGCCAGGCGTTGATGAGGCCGGCCGAGCCGAGGAACGAGTCGGAGCGTCCGAATAGGGGGTCGATGAAATCGTCGTCGACGCGCCTATAGATGACGTCGACCCGGCGAAGCCCTCGCGTGGTTCGCATGAATACATGGTCGTTGTCGAAGATGAGGTCCGACCCCTCGACAACCTCGATTCCCATCTGTTTGGCCAAATAGACGTGCTCAAAGAATGCGGAGTTGTAGATGCCGGGGGTGAGCAGGACGACAGTGGGTTCTTCCGTTCCGGGGGGCGCCAGCCAGCGGAGATTCTGGAGTAACTGATGGGTGTAGGTCTCGATGGGACGCACCCGATACCCGGCGAACATCTCCGGCACCACACGCTTCAGGACCTGGCGGTTGGCAAGCATGTAGCTGACGCCCGATGGGGTCCGCAGGTTGTCCTCGAGGACGTGAAAATCGCCCTTGCGGTCGCGGACGAGGTCGATGCCCGCAATGTGCGAGTGGATGCCCCTCGGGAAGGTGACGCCGACCAGGTCGCGGCGGAAACCCTTCGAGGACAGGATGACGTCGGCGGGGACGGCACCGTCCTTCAGGATCTGACGGCGGTGGTAGATGTCCTCCAGGAAGAGGTTGAGGGCCTGGACGCGCTGCTTTAGCCCCGACTCGATGCGCGCCCAGGTGCGGGCCGGGATGATGCGTGGCACGAGGTCGAACGGAAAAAGCTTCTCGACCCCGTGGTCGTCCTCGTAGACGGTGAACGTGATGCCATGGTTGCGAAAGCTTCGCTGGGCGAGGTCGTGGCGACGGGCCAACTCCTGCCGGCTCAGGCCCTGCATCCGGCCGTAGACCCGGCGGTATTCCGGCCGCGCCTGGCCCTCGGCGCCGAACATCTCGTCATAGAAGGCGTCCACGCGATAACCGTCGAATAGGGATTCGGTCGCCAATCCGGGCCGAGTGTAGCCTTGATCCCGTCGTGACCGATATGGGCAGGACCACGCTTCCCGATGGTCTGGTTGTGTTTGTGAAGCACGACTGCCCGACCTGCGTCGCGATCGTACCGGCGCTGGCTGAGCTCCGGGCCCGCGGCAAGGCGATAAGTGTGTACACCCAGGACGACCCGGCCTTCCCTCCGGGAGTGCACCCCATCGACGATACGGAGCTCGAGGCGTCGTTCCGCAACGGCATCGAGATCGTGCCGACGCTTCTGCGCGTTCGCGAGGGCAAGGTGCTCGAGACCTTTCAGGGCTGGCTGCGTCCTGAGTGGCAGCGCATCACGGAGGTCGACGGACTCGGCGGCGAGCTGCCTGAATACCGCGCAGGTTGCGGATCGCGCAGCGTCGACCCGGGAATGCCCGAAAAGCTTGCCGCCCGCTTCGCCGGCGAGCGCCTCAAGTCTCGTCGAATCGAGATTGGTTCGGGAGAGGACGACATTGAGGCCGGATACGACCGCGGCTGGAGCGACGGCTTCCCGGTCGTCCCCCCCACGGCCGAGCGGGTTCACAGGATGCTTACCGGGACCTCGCGGGAACCCCAGGCGCTCGTCGCGGTGGTGCCGCCCGACCTCGTGGCCTGCACAGTCGAGAAGGTCGCGATCAACGCCGTGCTCGCCGGCTGCAAGCCCGAGTACCTGCCGGTCGTGCTCGCCGCCGTGGAGGCCGCCTGCACCGACGAGTTCAACATGCACGGCCTTCTCGCCACGACCTACTTCGCGGGGCCCGTGATCATAGTGAACGGCCCCATCGCCAGGGCCGTCGGAATGAATTCCGGTGTCAACGCCCTGGGCCAGGGCAACCGAGCGAATGCCACGATCGGACGCGCTCTGCAGTTGGTCGTTCGCAACGTGGGCGGGGGCAGGCCCGGCGGCGTTGACCGCGCGACCCTCGGCAACCCGGGCAAGTACAGCTTCTGCTTTGCAGAACGGGAGGAGGACTCGCCGTGGGAGCCGCTCCACGTCGAGCGGGGCCTGGCGCCCGGCTCCTCTGCGGTCACCCTATTCGCCGGCGAAGGCCCGCGTGCGTCGTGGGACCAATTGGCTCGCACTCCGGAGGAGCTCTGCCGAAGCCTGGCGGCGACGCTTCAGGGAACTCCGCATCCGAAATTGGCGCTCGCTTTCGACGCCGTCCTCGTGATCTCCCCCGACCACATGCGTGTCTTCAGGGAGGCCGGATGGACCAAGGCGCGCGTGCGGGAGGAGCTCATGAGGCTCACGACGAGGCCGGGCGCGGAGATGGTGCGTGGCGCCGGTGGCGTCGCAGAGGGCATGCCCGACCACTTTCGCGAGGCCGAGATACCGAAGTTCCGTGACGACGGGCTCTGGCTGGTTCACGCCGGCGGCGGCGCCGGTCTCTTCAGCGCCGTGATCGGGGGCTGGGTCAACGGCTCCGGCGGCAGTATTCCGGTGACCAGGGAGGTCATTACATGAGCGCGAGCACCCTTCTCGACCCGACCGGCGAGCGCAGCCCCGCCGCGCGCCAGCGTCTTCCGCGGCCGGTGTCCCTGGAGGGTCTCAAGGTCGCGCTCCTCGACATTTCGAAGGCCCGGGGCGACGTCTTTTTGGACCGCCTGGAGGTCCTCTTCAATGGAAGTGGCGTCGCCACTGAGCGCTTCCGCAAACCGACTTTCGCGAAACCGGCATCCGCCTCGTTGCGGCAGGAAATCCGCTCGAGCTGCCAGGTGGTGATCGAGGCTTTAGCCGATTGAGGGTCGTGCGCGTCGTGCAGTGTGCACGACATCACAAACCTCGAGGCTGAGGGCATGCCCGGGGTTTTCGTCGCCTCGACCGAGTTCGTGGAAGCGGCGGCATCGCAGGCCCAGGCACTCGGCTTCGAGCCGGCGCGGGTCTTCGTTCCGCATCCCATTCAGGACCGCCGCGATGACGAGCTCCGTGCGCTTGCGGACCAGGCCTTCGAGTCAATCCTGAGGGAGATCGTCGCGAAGGACTGACAGCCCGTCCCGGCGGGCCGGCGGCCTAACCGAGGTCGATCTGGAAGTGGTGGGAGGAGATACGCATTCCCTTGTTGAGGTAGAGCCGGTGGGCGGCCATCCTGTCGATCCCGACACCGGAGTCCAGGTGGAACTGGCCAAGGCCGAGCCGTCGCGCTTCGGCCGTACACCAGTCAAGGAGCCGTCCGCCGTGGCCGCGTCCCCGGAAGTCGGCCCTGGTCGAGAGATCGTCCAGGTACATCGCGTCCCCCCAGGCCAGGAAATGGATGACCCGGAAGCCTCCAACCGAGGCTGCCTGTTCCTGGCCGTCCACGAAGAGAGCAACTAGGCGATAGCCTTCCGGGCGCTGCACCTCGTTGATGCGCTTGACGAACTGCTTTCGCGGGCCGATCCCGGGCCGCAACTCGAGCATCGCCTCGTATGCCAGGCCGGTCTCTTCCGGCGCCAACTCACGGATCATCTGCTCGCGGAATTCTATTCTCCCGATGATCCTCGGGGCGGGTCCGATGTGTTCGCCTAATTGCGCAGACCGGTAGCGCTTAACTGATATCGAGGCTATAATCAAACGTCTAAGCCCATCCGGTAGCCGGTTACAAGGAGGACGCAATGAAAGACAAGATGAAAGGGAAGGCAGAGGTCGCCAAGGGCAAGCTCACCGACAACCCCGCCGAGGTCGCTAAGGGCAAGGCCCGTCAGGCGGTCGGGAGTGTCAAGCAGGCCGTCGGCGGTGTCAAGCGGGATGTCAAAGCCACTGCTTACGATGCCGAGCATGCGCGGACAAAAAAATGAGGTTGCTCGACCGGGGCACTGAGATCAGCGACAGGATGACCGAGCGGGTCACGAAGCAGACGACGCAGGTCGTCGACCGCCTCATCGCGGCGCTGGAGACCGCGCAGGCGATGCGCCAGCCGCTCAAGAACGAAGTGCGCAATCAGGTCCGCGACCGCCTCTCGCTCGGCCCGAGGCGCACGACCCGTTTCACGGCGCTGACGCTCATCGTCGGCACCGGCATCGGCTACCTGGCCGCGTACCTGTTCGATCCTGCCCACGGCGGGACTCGGCGGCAGCGGATTCGGGAGCAGCTCCGCACGGCGGCACGACGGACGGGCCAGATGGCCTCGGACCAAGTCCAGACGGTGAGCTCAACGGTTGGCCAGAAGGTCGGCATCAATCAGCCGAACACAACCGAGTTGGGTTCCGACAGTGGCATCTCCGCCCGCGTCGACCGGGTGGTCGGCAACGGCGAGAAGATCCCCGCGTCCCCCGGCGGGTCGTCCCGAGTGACGCCCACCACACGCTGAGATAGCGCTCGAGACTCGTCCACCCCCCGCCTATACTGCGCGGAGGGTGGACGATCCGGGTCTTAACCTAGACCTTCTTGCGGCCTCGATCCGGGCCGATGCGAAGGATCTCGGCCTCTTCATCGAGGTCCTCGCGAGCAAGCTCGGCGACGCCATCCCGAACGCGATAACCGTCGAGCACGAAGGCGGCCTCTTCTCCAAGAAGAAGGTCAAGCGCCTTCACATCCAGCTCGCGGACGATCGTTACTCGTTGAGCCGCGCCGGCCAGGGGCTGAAGGCCGACCACTCCCACGCGGTGCGCGGGATCACCCTGAAGACCGAAAGCATCGGAGTCGAGGAGTGGATCGACATCCTGATCCGCCACCTCGCCGAGCTGGCCCGGTCGAGCGCGCAAGCGCGCAACGCCCTCAACTCACTCCTTCAGCAGTAGGCAGTCGGGAAGTGCGGAGTGGGCGGAGCGGGCAGGCGAAGCGACCTGGTGCCGTCGCCGCCAGGCAGTTAGTTGAGGAGGAGAAGTTCTCATGACCAACCAGCAGCCGCCGCAGCCACCCGGTTCTGTCATCCCCCAGCTCGGCATGGATCGGGTAAATCGGATGCAGCAGGCGGGAGGTGGGTTCTTCACCTCCGACCTCTCCGTGAACGAGTTCCTGATGGTCAAGGAGGCCGGGTTCGAACCGGTCGGCCTCGTCGTCGGCAGCTCGATCTACCACATCGGCTACCAGGCTGGGAACTTCAACCAGAACATGGAGCTAACGGTCCTATCGCAGGCGATGTACGCGGCGCGTGAGCTGGCCATGTCTCGCATGGAGGCCGAGGCCGACGCGATGAAGGCCGACGGGATCGTTGGTGTGCGCCTGAACGTCGGGTTCTATGAATGGGGCGCGAACCTCGCCGAATTCGTTGCCATGGGCACTGCCGTACGCTCGCGCGACGGTTCCAGCCACCGCACGCCGGCCGGCAAGCCCTTCACGTCCGACCTCAGCGGCCAGGACTTCTGGACGCTCTGGCAGGCGGGATATGTGCCGCGCGGCCTGGTGATGGGTACCTGCGTCTACCACGTCGCCCACCAGTCCCTGCGCGGCTGGTTCAACTCAGTCGGCGCCAACACCGAGATGCCCAACTTCACCCAGGCCATCTACGAGGCCCGGGAGCTGGCAATGGATCGCATGCAATACGAGGCAATGCAGCTCCAGGCCGACGGCGTCGTCGGCGCGAACATCCAGGAGCGGCCCTATTTCTGGGGTTCGCACGTCATCGAATTCTTCGCCCTGGGTAACGCCGTGAAGGCCGTCCGGCCCGACCACGAGATCGCGAAGCCACAGCTCTCGCTACCTCTGCTGGGCTGACGGCTGTTGGCCGAAGCCCGCGCGACCCGGAGCCTGATCGCTACAACTCGCGGTTCTTGAACGAGTAGACGGTCAGCGAGAGGATCCCCGCGATCCACGCCACGATCCAGGCCATGTAGGCGAGGCTTGGAGGGTTCGCTACATAGAAGGGGAACGCCGACGCCCTCCGTCCGCCCAACTTGCCGAGCGCTATGAGCTGGTCTGTCTGCAGGTAGTAGAGCGCCCCACGCCAGAGGCCGTCGGTCGGGAAGACAAGGCGTGAAACCCAGCCGATCGCGTCGACGGTGTCGTTGCCGAAGGAGTAGCCGATGTTGCCGATGATCCCGAGGAACCAGACCACGAGGATGAGGATGGTCGCGACTATACCGCCCGTCATGGGGGCCACCCGGGTGCTGAAGAGGAGGCCCAGGGAGACAGCGCACATTCCCTCAAGAACCATGAACCCGACTGCCTGCAGCGGGTGCGGGGGCAGGTATCCGACGGCCAGGTAGACGACTTCCATCTCAAGCATCGTGGCCGCGATCGAGTAGACGGCAACGACCCCGCAGAGGCCGAGCCAGCGGCCGACGACTATCTCGCTGCGCCGGATCGGGCGGGGGACGATCGAAAGGATTACGCCCGACTCGATGTCGCCGGCGATCGCCGGCGAGGCCACGAACACCGAAGTGAAACTCAGCACGAAGCTGAACATGAAGAAGACGAGGATCATCAGGTAGGCGGAGATCTGCTGGATGTCGTCGGCGTTGAGAGGCGTGTTGCCCCCCACGCTCGGGATCTTCGAGAAGCCGAACCCGGTGAGCCCGATGACCGCGAGGGTCAGCGCCCCCAGCGCGACGAGCAGCTTGCGTCGCGCCGCCTCGACGAGGGACAGCTTGGCGATCGTCAGAATTGCCACCTAGTCGTGGTCTCCCAACAGTTGGAGGAATCGGTCCTCGAGCGTCTGCTGCCGCGGCTCGACGGCGTACACCCGGCCGCCGAGCTTGACGATGGCGTCGACCAGGTCCGGCACGCCGTCACCTTTCAGCCCCCGGACCGTCAGCCACTCCCCGTCGTGGAGGACCTCCCCGAAGCGCTTCAGCGACTCGTGCTCGCCTCCGTTGAGTCCGGTCAGGCGGACCCGGACGTTGTCGGTGTGGCCGAGGATCTCATCCATGGTCCCGATTGAAATGACCTTGCCGTGGTCGACGACGGCGACACGGTCGCAGAGCATCTCGACCTCGGAGAGGAGGTGAGAGTTCAGGAAGACGGTCGTGCCGCGCTCGCGCAGCGCGCGCGTGATCTCGCGCACATCGTGCCTTCCGACCGGGTCGAGGGCGCTCGTCGGCTCGTCCAGGAAAACCAGTTCCGGCTTGCCGAGCAGGGCGACACCGAGACCGAGGCGCTGCTGCATTCCCTTGGAGAACGTTCCGCAGCGATCGTCGGCCCGCTCATCGAGACCGACCATGTGGAGCGCCTCAGCGATCTCCTCCTTCCACGCCGATCGCGGCAGCCGCGCCAGCTCGCAATGGAGGGCGAGGACCTCGCGAGCCGAGAGCCATGCCTGGTAGCGGAAGAGCTCGGGAAGATAGCCGAGACGGCGTCGCGTCCCGCGATCGCCGATCGGATTGCCGAGCACCCATCCCTGCCCCGCCGACGGCTCGGTAAGGCCGAGCAGAAGCTTCACGGACGTCGTCTTGCCGGCTCCGTTAGGGCCGAGAAAGCCGAAGACCTCGCCTCGAGGGACGGTCATCGTGAGCCCGTCGAGGGCCGTGATGGAGCCGTACCTCTTGGCGAGGTCCTGGGTGTGGATGGCCGGCGCGGGGGCACCGGCCATCCTTGCCTCAGCTGGTGATTGAGTCGGCGATTCCGGCGAGCTGCTCGTTGGTGAGGTGGCCGGCGACTGCATAGACGGTGTCTCCCTTCTGCCAGATGAGTGCGCTGGCGAGGCCGGTATTGTCCCTCACTATCACACCGGGATAACCGCCCTTGACGGTGACTGGTTTCGATGTCGCGTACTCGGCCGGCACGGGAAGCGGCAGATTGCCCGCCGCGATCGGGTCGCCGATCGAGCGGATGGCCGCCGCCATTGCCGGCGTGATGCCGGGCTGGTGGACCAGGAAGTTCTCGAGCTGGCTGACGCTGACGCCGCTCGATGTGACGACCGGGACCTTTGAGGTCGCAACCACGACGGGGAGGACCTTGGCCTTGGGATCGAGCTTGCCGTAAATTTGAACGAGAGCCGGCCCGCCGCTGACCGTCAACGTGCTGCCATCGATGCCGGGTCCGAAGACGGGCGCTTGCTTGCCCTTCGCCGCGGCCGTTGCCGTGGCCAACTTGGCGTCGAGCTTGAAGGTGCCCTGCGACTGTGAGATGAACGTGTAGGTCGGCGCCGTCTCATAGGCCTTGCCCAGATCAAGGGGATGCAACCCGGCCGCATTCGCTTTGGCCAGCGCCTCGACAGAGGTGGTCTCCGGCTTCTTGTCCCAGCTCATGGTGCCGTAGCCGGACAGGTCGGGAAGACCCGCGATGTCCGACTTGCTGAGGGTGTCGGTCTGGACGGGCACGGCGGTGACCTGACCGCCGCCCTTGAAGAGCGTCACGGCACTGCTCACCGCGTCGCCCGCGGTACCGGTGACCGTCATCGCGGCGACGAGGACAGCAGCCAGACCGGCGATCACCAGCGGCCGGCTGTGTCGGGAGAGCTGAAACCGCGCGGGGGCTACGACCCGGGGCACGAAGCCGGTCGGAGGCAGCGCATCGGCCCGGCGCCGCACGGAAGCCAACGCCGCGCGGGCGTCCACTTCCGGTGTCGGCTCGGTGAAGAGGCCTGCAACGGCAGCGGCGCCCGCGGCAAGCGTGTCCTGCGAGGCCCGGCATTGTTCGCAGCCCTCGAAGTGACGGCGGTCACGCTCGCTCATGGCAAGCGGCTCGTCGATCAGGCGGCGCAGATCGCCGTCATCCAGATGTCCCACGTTCGACCTCCCGCCGAAGCGCGGCTTCGGCTCTTTTCAATAGGGTTCCGATCTGGCCGACGTTGACTCCGATGGCGGAGGCGACCTCGGCATAACTCAGCCCGCCATAGCGGAGGGCAAGGACGGTGGCACTTTTCGCCGGCAGGCGGAGGAGGGCGGACCGCACCATGCGACGGGTCTCGGTCTGCTCGACCTGGTCGGCCGGGTCGGGTGCGTGGTTGGAGAAGGATTCTCCATAGATGTTCTCGCGGCGGGCCCTGCGCGTCCGCGAGCGGATCACGTTGAGCGCGGCGTGAGCGGCGGCACGATGCAGCCAGGGTGCGGCGTAAGCCGCGTCTGGCCGGTGCAGCCGGTGGAAGTCGACGAAGACCTCCTGGGCGACGTCCTCCGCCTCCTGGCGGTCGGCGAGCACGCGGTTGGCGATCCCGACGACGCGGGGGTACTCGTCAATGAACAGTCGCTCGAAGGGATCCACCCTGCTGCTGACGGAGCTCCGAGGGTCGGCGGTTATGGCCTGCACAACCTACAAGCACCGCCTGGTCTCGCCGTGTGACAGCGGCGCGGAAGGGGTGTCGGTTTACGAATCTTTGACATTGGACTGATGGCACGTTGCGTCCTGCCGGGGTTCAATGCGGTCATGGCAATCGATTCGGACGCCGGCGGTCGGCCTCCCACAGTTCCCGAGACGACCACCCCACCGGCTGCCCCCGGAGCAACTTCAGGGGCACGCCGGCGCCGTGGCCTCAACCGCCGCGAGGTGCTCGGGCTCGCCGCCGCGGGCGGCATCAGCGTCGCGACCCTCCGCCTGCTCGGGCTGGCAGGGATCCGGATCCCCGGGCTCAGCGGTCAGGGCGCAAACCGGACAGACTGGATCTCGCCCCTGGGCAGCCAATCTGCTCGCGTCGCCCAGCTGCTTCGCCGCACAACCTTCGGAGCCTCCGCCACGGATCTCGAGCAGGCGATGAGCGACGGCTACGCCAGGACCGTCGAACGCCTGCTCGAGCAGCCCCCGGCAGCCCCGCCGCCGTTCCCCGGTGGTGACCTCGCCAGCCGGACCGCGCCATTGAACCTGGCCAAGCTCCAGAAGTGGTGGGTTGACCACATGCTCACCTCGCCGACGCCCTTCGCCGAGAGGATGACCCTCTTCTGGCACGGTCATTTCACGAGTGACTATCGCAAGGTCGGCCTCCAGTATCCCTTCCTCTACTGGCAGAATCAGACTTGGCGCGAGCACTCGCTGGGCGACCTCAAGAGCTTCCTGCTCGCTGTCACGCCGGACCCCGCGATGCTTCGTTACCTCGACCTCGGCCAGTCGTCGGCCAAGAGCCCAAACGAGAACTACAGCCGTGAGCTCATGGAGCTCTTCACGATGGGCGCCGGCACCTTCACCGAGCAGGACGTGCGCAACGGCGCGATGGCCCTCTCGGGGTGGCGTGAGCCGCGCACCCAGGCCATGATCGAGGCCGACAAGCTGAACCCCAACGTGACGCCGGCGCAGCTCAAGCTGCTCGAAAAGCAGGTCGGCGAGACATCGAAGACAGGGACTTTCGACAAGGCACGCGCTTACACCGGAGCAGCCTTTCCATTTCTTGGCAAGACCGACGTGTTCAACGCCGAGAAGGTGATCGACCAGATCCTCGCTCAGAAGGCCACGGCCCCGCATATCGTCACCACGGTGCTGGCCCACTTCGCGATCAACAACCCGAGCCCGAACTACGTGGCCCGCCTGGCCGGCCGCTTCCGAGCCGGCAGGTACGACATCAAGAGCCTGCTTCGCGATGTCTTCACGAGTCCCGAGTTCGTTGCCCCGGAGGCATACCGCTCGCTGGTCAAGTCACCGATCGAGTTCATGGTCCATTCGCTGCGTGCCATCGGCGGCACGCAATTCTCAGGGCTGGCCCTGGCCGGCT
The DNA here is from genome assembly GCA_043740835.1 of Chloroflexota bacterium. Lineage (GTDB taxonomy): Bacteria > Chloroflexota > Dormibacteria > Dormibacterales > Dormibacteraceae > JAYUBK01. The sequence continues at coordinate 18,339 of JAYUBK010000129.1, read as the reverse complement.
CGAATGGGATGGGCCAGAACCTGTTCGACATGCCAGACGTGGGCGGCTGGCCGATCAATGAGAGCTGGATCTCGTCCAACACCGTCCTCGCGCGGGTCAATTTCGTCAGCGGCCTGCTGGGCGGGATGAAGTCGGTCCCCCCCGGCAACGACGCTCACGTGACCCACCTCGACAACGTCCTGAGCCCTGCCACCGCGCAGGCTCTCAACCAGGCGACAACCGACCAGCAGCGCTGGTTCACCGTGCTCGCCTCGCCAGAATTTCAACTCAAGTAGGTGCAGCTATGAACGACGAGCAGGGAATCAACCACATCCGCCGCCGCGACTTCATGCGCGCAGGGCTCGTTTTCGGCGCCGGCGCCGCCGGCCTCGCGGCCGGCTACGCAGCCGTGCCGGACGCCTTCGCCCGTGCCGTCTATGCAGCCAAGATGGATGGCACCAGCAATGACAAGGTGCTGGTCATGATCCAGCTCGCCGGCGGCAACGACGGCCTCCGGACCGTGGTTCCTCTGCAGGACCCCGTCCTCCACGACATGCGGCCGCGGCTGGCCGCCCCCTCGGTCGCACAGGCGCTGCCGGTCGGGGACGGCACCTTCGGGCTCAACCAGAACCTGAAAGGCATCAAGAGTCTCTTCGACCAGGGCAAGGTCGCCGTCGTCCACGGCGTCGGCTATCCCAACCCCGTCTTCTCCCATTTCGAGTCGATCCGGGTCTGGGAGACGGGCGACCCGTCCCGTCGCCAGGTCAACGGCTGGCTTGGCCAATTGATGGCGAAGGAATACGACACCCTGGGTCACCCGCTCACCGGGTGCGCGTGCGGGACGACGAGTGTCCCCGGTGCTCTTCGCGACCTCCAGGCGACCCTGACCGTCGTCCAGGATCCCAAGAACTTCGGCTTCAAGGGCGGGAGCGACATCGAGGGCGCGGTCACGGCTCTCTACAAGAACACCCCCGGAATCTACGGGGCTCTCTTCGACACCGCCGTCGCGACCGCCAGCGACACCATCGCGACGCTCAAGACCGCGACCGAGAAGTACACGCCCAAGGCGAGCTACTCGGACAGCGCGAAGCTCGTCTACTCGTCCAAGAACCAACTCGCTTCCGCGCTGCAGCTGGCCGCCGAACTGATCGTCACCGGCACCGGCGTCAAGCTTCTCCATGTGACGCTGGGCGGCTTCGACACCCACTACACAGAGCTCAATCGTCACGACGACCTGATGGGCTACTTCGACCAGGCGGTGAGCGCCTTCTACCAGGACCTTGCAGCCCACGGCGTGGCCGACAAGGTGCTGGTTGCGACCTGGTCAGAGTTCGGGCGCCGGCCCAAGGAGAACGCCAGCGGCGGAACCGACCACGGCGCGGCCGCGCCGGTGCTGCTCATCGGCAACGTGAATGGCGGCTTCTATGGCGAGCCGCCCAAGCTCGCGAATCTCGACAACACGGGCAACCTGAAGTACACGGTGGACTTTCGATCGGTCTATCAGGAGATTCTCACGGCCCACCTCGGCGCGGACGCGAAGACCGTGCTCGGCGGCACCTTCGACCCGATGCGCTTCGTCAAGTCACCCCTCGGCGTGGCGGGTTAAAAAGGGCTTGCGCGCGATGCCGGCCTGGGCTCTCAAGACGACTGCGTCACTCCTGACGATGCTCGCCGCCGTCGGCTCGGCGGGATATGTCGGTGCGCACGTCAAGAACGCGACGGCGCCCCTGCACCCTGCGGTGGCGGCGAGCGGTCGCCAGCTTGGCTTCTTCTCCTTCGGCGGCGATTCCGCACCCAGCCGGCCGACTGCCGGCACCCTGCACATCAGCCCCAGCGTCCAGGTTGCCGGGCCCGAGGCGGCGCTCACTTACACAAGTGTCTCTTGAGAGTCTTCGATTTGAGGCCCTGGGGACGAGCTGCGAACTCATGGCTCAGGGAGCCCAGCCGTCCCGCTTAGCTGACGCCGCCGCCTGGGTCGGCGCCCAGCACATCCGTCTCACCCGTTTTGACAGGGGCAGCGAGCTTTCTCACCTGAACGCCCATGCGGGCGGCTGGGTCGGTGTCAGCCCCATCCTCGAGGCGCTCCTGACCGAGTCGCTCCGGGCGTGGTCGATCAGCGGCGGACTCGTCCACGTGGGCGTGCTCAATGCCGTCCTTGCGACGGGCTACACGCGGCCACTCAGGGAAGGCCCGACGACAGCCGTCCTCGAGTCTCCTCCGCCCCCTCCCCTTCCCGCCATGCTCGAGGTGAGGCCGGGGGCGGCACGCCTGGCGCCCGGGACCGGCGTCGACCTGGGCGGAATCGCGAAGGGCTGGATGGCCGACCGCTTGACGGAGCAGATCGGCCTCAACTCGGTCGCCAACCTCGGAGGCGACCTCCACGCTCGGGGTGAGGGCCTCGACGGTAAGGGCTGGCCGATCGGCTTTGCGGGTAGGACGCTCCTCCTCCGCGACCGGGGGGTGGCGACGAGCGGCGTCCGAGGGCGGAGCTGGGGCGACGGGCTTCACCACCTTGTCGATCCGCGCACCGGGCGCCCAACCGATTCCGGCGTTGCCGAGGTGTCGGTCGTCGCCGCCACCGGGGCCGATGCCGAGATTCTGGCCAAGACCGCCCTCATCCTCGGGCGGGAAGATTGTGAAATGTGGCTGGCCGGCCGTACCGACGCCTATCACGTGGTGCCGGCGTGAGCTCCGACCTCTTCTTCTGGGTCCTCTCCCGCGTTGCCGGCCTCACGTGTTTCGCGGCACTGTCAATCGCGATCCTCTCCGGGATCGCCATCCGCACGGCCGTCTTCGACCGCCTTGCCAGCAACCGCTCGCTGAAGGCGACACACGAGTTCACGAGCATCCTCTGGGTGCCGCTCGGGCTGTTGCACCTCATCGCCCTCGTCCTCGACCACACAGCCCGGATCTCGGTGACGGATTTGGTCATCCCGTTCACAGCCTCCTACGACCAACTCGGCCGTGTGGCGATCGGCCTGGGAGCGCTGAGCTTCGACCTGTTCGTTGTCATCGCCATCACGAGCTGGATGCGGGGCCGCCTGAATCAGCGCCTGTGGCGCTACCTCCACCGTCTCAGCTATGTCGCCTTCGGACTCCTCTTCCTGCACGCAGTCCTCGGCGGGACTGACTTCAGCGCACCGCTGGTGAGCGCCATCGCCTGGGCGGCCGCGGTGATGCTCGCAATCCTGGCCCTGGCGCGGGCCTTCTGGGGTCGGCTCCCCGCCTGAGGCGGCGTTAACGTCTGAGCGCTATGGCCTGCGCCCGGAGTTCGGCCTCGGCCTCCCGGGGGCTGTCGATCTCCTGCCTCTCGCGGTCCCAGCGCTCCAACGCGAGTTGCAGCTGGGCTCTTTGAAGACGGCCCGCCCGTGCGTAGGCGACGGGCCCGCGAGCAAGCGCCTGGAGGCGATAGGCGAAGCGCGGCAGGGGGCGGCGGAGGATCGGCACCTCCCAGGCCAGGACGGCGCCCAGACCGGTTTCGGCCTCAAGCCTCAGCTGGCGCTCGAGTGCCCGGCTTTCCAGCCGCATGCCCATCACCAGGAGGAGGACGACACCGACCACCACCGGTCCGTTCATGAGGAGGACCCGGAGATGAACCTGGACGAGCGTCTGGAGCCCGGCTCCGAGAGGGAAGAAGGTGAGCCAGGCGTCCCAGGCGAAGTGGCCCGCAATGGCCCCCAGCCAGCCGCACGTGATCGCCAGGACCTGCTGCCCGCGATCCGGAAGTTGGCTCGCGATCCCGATGCCGGCGCCAATGAGCGCCGTGTACGCGGCATGACCGAAGAAGAGGTCGAGCACCTGCCGGTGGTACCACTGGAACTCGGCAGCGGAGGGGCCGAAGAGGCTGTACAGGTACGTCATGTAACCGATCGTCTCCATGAAGTTGAACCCGAGGCCGACCGCGGCGCCATAGACGATGCCGTCGACGACTCCGTTGAATCGGTCGCGCATGACGAGGAAGAGAAGGAGAACGGCGAGGCCCTTGGCGAGCTCCTCGAAGAGCCCGGCCGAAAAGGCGGTCGAGGCGTCCAGCCCGGGCCCGGGGACGAGAAGGCGGAAGGTCCAGTACTCAGAAACGGTCTCAGCCCAGATGACAAGGCTCGTGGCCACCACGGCCCCCCAGGCAGCGGCTACGAGGACGATCCGCCAGGGCTCCTTCTGGCTGCGGGCCAGATGCCTGACCACCCAGAGTCCAAAGGCCGTCGTCGGCAGGCACGCCAGCGTGCTCGTGAGCGCGACCCGGGGGCCCACATCGGCAGCGAAGGTAAACAGGTTGAGGATGAAAAGCCAGAGGAGGATGGCCAGGCCCGTGAGCGCAGCCGCCCACAGCCGGTAACGGCGCCTCCTCACCGCCTCCTGCTCGAACGCCCTGATGCCGACCCATGTCGCTCCCGCAGTGAGAACGATCGTGGGAAGCCCGAAGATCGCCGTCCGGCCGGGGATCCTGTCGAGCGTCAGGTAGTCCAGAACCGAGCTGATCGCGAGGGCGACAAGGACGAGCCCGACGATGATCCCGGCGAGGAGAAAACGCCTGGTCAGGCTCGCTTTTCGAGGTCCTACCGCCGGGCTGGAGATGTCCGAGCTCATCTGCGTTCAACCCTCACGAACTCTCGGCCGAGGACTTCGACGGGCTGGCCGTGGACAACCCGCTCCACCACGAAGAGGTACGTACCGGGCAGGTTCTTGTCCAGCCCCGCGGGCACCTTCACCGGCACCGGGTCCGGAGGCATCTGTCCCGCCGGTGCGGCAGGAACCGACCCGACAAGCTCGCCGAATCCATTGAACCAGCGCGCCGTGACCTCCAGGTCGGGCGGGATCGACTTCCAATCAACGACGGCTGCGAACGCCTCTTCGCGCGAGTAATGATTTCGCGGGCTGCCGTCCACATGCCCGTCCCTGTAGAGATTGACGCCTTCGATCCTCGCCATCAAGCCTGTGTGCTGCCCGACAGGCTCGAAGATGAAGAACTCCACACCCCCGACAAAGAAGACCAGGAGGGCGATGATCCCGGCGATCACGATCGCCTGGTAGAGGGGAAGAATCTCGTCCCGGGCCGGCTGCATGGCGCGGCCAGTCTATGGCAGCTCACCGGCCGCGCCAAGACACCTCGGCGCAGGACGGGCGCCGGAACCCCTGTCGGTATACTTTGCAACTCGCGGAGCGGCGGTGGCGGAATGGCAGACGCGCTAGCTTCAGGAGCTAGTGAGGGCAACCTCGTGGAGGTTCGAATCCTCTTCGCCGCACCAGCGAAACCTCTTGAGGAGGCACGGCGTCGCCTTTCGAAGCCGCTGATCCTCGTTTTGACTGCGGCCAGTCTGGGCGTTACCCCCCCGTCAGCGAGCGAGGACGGTCCGGTTCCGGCCCTGGCGCTTGGCGTCGTAGAGAGCGCCGTCGGCGCGGGCCATGAGAGCGGAGGGCGACTGGTGCTCGTCCCAGACGGCGATCCCGGCTGAAGCCGTCGATCCCAGCGGTGTCGTCGAGCGAAGGCGATCGACCACTTCCAGCGCCCGCTCTTTTGTGCATCCGTAGAGAAGGACGGCGAACTCCTCTCCTCCATAGCGAGCGATCAGGTCGTTGCCCCGGATGAGGTTCTGCCAGGCTTTGGCGAGCTCCTGGAGGAGTGCATCGCCTCGGCTGTGGCCGTAGTCATCGTTGAAGTTCTTGAAATGGTCGAGATCGAGCACGGCGACCGCGATGGGTCGCTGTGCGCTCGACTGGTGCCTCAGCGCATCCTCGAGGGCGATGTCCCACGTTCCGCGGTTCGGCAGTCGAGTCAGGAAGTCCGTCCGCGCGCTCTCGCGAATCGACTCCACCAAGAGTTGGACGAAGAGCCCGGCCACGACGACGCTGCCCACGACCATGATCCAGAGGACAAGCTCCGTGGGAGCGGAGGACCTTCGGGTGAGGGGGGAGAGGAGGACGACACTGGAGGCGACGGCGATGTAGGCGGATTGCGTGAGCGCCTGCCGCTGGTCGAAGAAATAGAAGGAGTAAGTCGAGACCCATAGATAGAGAAGCGCGTAACCGCTGTAGTCGTGGCCGCCGAAGTAGATCGCGCCGGTGACGAACGTCGTGCCGAGGGCGGTCAGGAATTGGAAGCCCCAGTCTGGGACGTGGGCTCCCGCCTGCCAGAGGGCGATGCCGGCGAGGTACGCGCCGCAGGCGATGGCGGCGACGCCGAGCACGTTCGTGCCGTGGCCGCGCTGGAGCGCCAGCGTGGCGAGGACGAGTGTCGCACCGGCCAGATAGAGAACCGAAGCGGACCTCGCCATGTTGATCCGCCGGCCTCGCCAATGCGGCTGGGCGCGCGACTTGCTGCGCCTCCGTTTCATTCCTCTGCTCATAATCTCGAGGAACTCCGATTCGCGGCAGGCGCCCGGGTCCCAGGATCGCCTTCGCGGCAGTGCGCAGGTGGCCTCATCCGGATGGCCTCTTCAACGTCGGACGGGATAAACCTGGTCGCAGGCTGACCGGCCTACCTGAGCCACTTGATCAGCTGTGTTGCCACATCAGGATGGTTCAGCAGATCGAAGTGGTCGAGCCCGCCCAGCTCGCGGCCGTGCTCGAGCTTGAACGGGAGTCTGCGGCCACGGCTGCCACGGCCGGCTGCACTCGGCATTCGCACCAGGAGGTCGCCAATGAGCCGGCCGGCCGGGTGGTTCACGTCACGCGTGAGCGTCGCGCCGATGTAGTAGTGGGTGGCTCCCCGGAAGAAGGGGATCTCCTGCCGGTTGTCGCGGAGGAGCTCATCAGGATCCCTGTCCAGCCAGTCCGCGTCCGCCAGAGATCCGTAACGGAGATCCTTGATCCCCGAGCTGCGCACGTTGACGAGGCGTGCGAGCGCTCGCGTCTCGGGAAACGCGGAGAGGGCCCAGCCGACGACGTTGGCGGCCTTTTCGAGAGGCGCGCCATGGTGGGGCGTGCCGAGCGAAGCGATGTGGCGGACCAAGAGGACCCACTCGGCCTTGCCCACGCTCGCCTGCCGGCAGGCACTGCGGGCCACGAGACCTCCCATGGAGTGACCGATTAGGGCGATGGAATGGATTTCCACCGGCCACACGGCAGTCAGGCCTCCGAGCAACTCGGCGAGTCGGGCGCCATTTGTCGAGACGTGAAGGCCCGTGTTGTACCGAAGGAGGACTGGCGTGTAGCCGAGCTCCTCCGCCAATCTCGATGCATATGTCGAGCCATCCGTTTCGCGGGGTCGTGCCCAGTCCGTCTCGACCTCTCCGAGGCCATGGATGAAGATCGCCAGTTTGCCTGTGGCGGCCGGAAAAGCAGCCCGGACCGCCCCCGCCCTCAGCGCCACGTCGCGACCTCCCACCCGGACCGTCATCTCCAGCGCGAGTTCGTTACCGCTCGCCGCAAGGCGATCGCCGAATGCCCCGTTGAGCGCTCCAAGGGCGCGGGCCCCGAGTTTGAAGTTCGGCGACGCCGGCGCCGCACGGCTTGCCGCGGCTCCCGCCAGAGTCGCGACGTTGCGCATAGCCGCATACACACCATGCGCAATACCGTCGTGGACCAGGCGCACGGGGGTGCTCGCCGGTCCGACCGCGCGGAAGACCCGGGCGGCTATCGCGAGGTGGGTGTCACGAACAATGTCGACGGTCCCGGCGACGGAGCCGGCCGCGAGAAGTGTCGTTCCGCGAAGGTTTGACCGGCTCATCGTGCTTCCGGACCGAGCCTACCGGTTAATTGGCCAAGTCGGGACGACTCCGATATGACTCCCGAACGTCTTCTTCTTGGGCTCGACTTCGGACTACGGTTGCGTGTTGTGTCTGGTCCCAGCGCCGCGACAAGGCCTCGCGGCCCCGAAGTGGCACGACTCGACGCCCGGACCCGGATCGCAGAGGCCCTCGCCAGCCGCGCCGTCGATGCCACCCGACTCGCGGCCGAGGCGGCCCAGGCGGCGTCCCTCCAGGAGACAACCTCTCGACGCTTCGAAAGCCATCTCCGCAGAATCCGGACTCTCGGGACGAAGCTGGTCTCCCGCTGGCTGATAACCGGCCAGGAGGTCACCCGCGACGAGCTGGATTTCATCAGCCGCATCGGACAGATGGCTGCCGAGGAGGGTTTCTCAATAGGCGACATGACCCGCTCGTATTTGATCTGGCGCGATGCCAACCTGCGCATTCTTGACGAAGAGGCCGAGCGCCTCGGCACGCCGCGCGACCTGCGCGACGAGGTCCGCGAGGTGATTCGCTCGAGTTCGGACAGGAGCATCGTCCGCCTGGCGCGCACCTTCGACTCGGAGGGGCGGCGGCTCCGGGAGGTGCTCGTTTCCGAGCGGACCGCGTTCCAGCACCAGGCCCTTCATGACCCGCTGACGGGACTTCCGAATCGCAGCCTTCTCCAGGACCGCCTGGCCCAGGCAATTCGGTTCGCGGAGCGGGAAGGCGGGGAAGCCGCCCTTCTCGTCGTGGACCTCGACGGCTTCAAGGCGGTCAACGACCGTTATGGCCACCCCCGTGGTGACATCGTTCTGCAGGATGTTGCCCGGCGGCTGCCCATGAAGCTGAGGGGTACCGACACCGTTTCGCGCCTCGGCGGCGATGAGTTCGCCATCGTGCTACCGGGCGTCGACCGTGCCACCGCCACCACGTCGGTGGCGAAGATAAGGCGTGGCCTAAAGGCTCCGGTGGTGTTCTCGGGCGGCTCCTTCATACCGACTGCGAGCATCGGCGTGGCCGTTTACCCCGACGACGGCACCTCGGCGGACGACCTGATGCGCCACGCTGACGACGCCATGTACCGGAACAAGCGCCGGCATCCTCTCCGGGCCGTCGCCGCACGCTGAGCGGGCGCCGTCGGGTTACAGTCCGTGGCGCACAAAACTTGACAACGTCTGTGTGGGTTTATATGCTCAATCAATGACAGATTTTGGCGGCGCGGCAGACATTCTCACACCTGACCTCCAGACGCAGATCGAGGACCTTCTGAGCCACGTCCGGCGCTGTGAGAGCTGGGAAAGGCTCGAAGATCGAATCGACCTGGCCATCCGCGTTCGCCGTGAGTCTCCGAATGACGTTCCCCGGGCCGAGCTCTGACCCGGTCTCCAACGGACAGTCTCCACCGCTAACAGGACATGGCCACACCGGCACGCGGCTCTTCGCGGCGCAGGCGTTCATGGAACGCCTTGAAGAGCGCTTACCACGCTTACTCAGGCCTTTTCTGGGTCGCTCCGCGCACGCCGTCCCTGAGGCTGGGCCTAGTAGTGATGGCCGTGCTGGCGGGCGCGGGCGTCCTGTTGCACCTCTCGTTCCTGGAGATCGCCGTGCTGATCGGGATCGGGACCGTGCTCCTCGCAGTCGAAACGCTGAACACGGCGATCGAGATGCTCTGCGACCGCCTGGTGCCGGAACGCGATGAGAAGATCGGGAAGATCAAGGACGTGGCGGCCGGCGCGACCGCTGTGGCCGAGATCGGAGGCGGGGTCATGTTGCTCCTCCTTCTCGGGCCTCACGTAGGGCGGTTGTTGGCCGGCTGAACGACGCGGAACTGCCGGGCGGTCGATGCTGATCCGGCCGAAGTGACTCGCGGCCATCGGCCATCCTCTGTCAGCCTGGACTCCGCAAGCTCGAGGCGCCCTTCTAGCTCGCCACGAAGAGGGTCGCCCAGGCCGCCTCGATGAGGTCCGGCGCCAGCACGGGCTCGACACCGCGGGCACGCGCCACGTCGACGAGGCGCTCAAGCAGGTCGCGTGGGTGGTTGCCCCGAATAGGCTGGTTGCCGTAGAGGGATCCGATCAGTCGGAATGCGTCCGGGTTTGCGGGGATGCCCAGGCGCTGACGTTCACGTTCGAAGATCCGCTGGTAGACCTGCGGCGTCGGGTCGGGCAGATGGACCTTGTACGCGAGGCGACGGAGGTAAGCCTCGTCGAGCAGCTGGCTTGGTGAGAGGTTCGTCGAGAAGGCCACCATCGGCCGAAACGGCATCTCGACCTTGCGGCCGCTGTTCGAGAGCTGGAGATGGTCCACGGCCTGAGCGAGCGGAATCATGAGGCGGTCGAGGATCTGCTTGGGGGTGACGCCCTGGCGGCCGAAGTCGTCGATGAGCAGGACGCCGCCGTTGGCCTTGACCTGGAGCGGCGCATGGTAGACGCGGGTGGTCGGATCCCAGGTCGGGGCCAGCATCTCGAGGGTGAACTCGCCGCCCACCTGCACAAGCGGTCTCTCGACGCGCCGCCAGCGGCCGTCGTCGGGCTGGTCGCCCGCCAGCCTGTGGATCGCCGGGTCGAAGACGACGAGCAACTCGCCGTCGAGGTCGATGACGACGGGCACCAGGATCGGCCCCCTGAGCATGCGCGGGAGCCGGCTTGCCAGGGACGTCTTGCCATTGCCGGGCGCACCGTAGATGAACAGTGAGCCGCGCGAGTTGATGCTCGCCCGTACAGCGACGATCACGGCCGTGGTGAGCTCGAGGCCGTCGAGGGCGGCGGCGACGACCTCGTTCTCCACGGGCGGGAGGATGACCTCGGTTGTCAGCCGGGCGTACTCGGCGAGGCTGACAGGCGCCGGGCCGGAGTAGTACGTGGTTGAACGGCTGATCTCCTCGGTGAGTGTCCGCCCTGCCGTCGTGAGGCTGTACATCATTCGCTCCGCGAGGGGACGCTCCGACTGGTCGTTGGCGATTCCTCCTGGCTCCAGGAAACGCTCGGCCGAGAGCTTCCTGAGGATCGGCTCGACACTGCCGTAGGGCAGGCAGAGGTGGGACGCCACCTCGTGGCCGGTGATGCGGGTGGTCGCAGCGAGCACCCGCATCACGAGCCCCTCGATAAGCCTCGGGTCCACCTCCGGCAGCGTGATCGAAGTCGTCTCGACCGGTGGCACGGGGGAAGCCTTGGGATGGAACCCGCCAGCCAGCGGCGGAGGCTTGTCAACGGCTTCGGTGACCGCCTGCACCAGCCGCGCCCGGAAATGTACGCGGTCGGCCTGTACCGGCGTCTCGCCCTCGAGCCGGCGGGTGATCCAGTCCGGCATACCGGTGAAGATCGTGCGCGTGCCGACCCGCATCTCGACCATCGTCGGCCGTGCCGAGTTAACCGACAGGGTTACGCGCGTCTCGTAGCCCTGGCTGCGCATTGCAGACCAGCTCCGCTCCCACGCCACCGTGCCCGAGGAGCGGGCCTCGCGGACGGTCCTGTCGGCGATGACGGTGACGTCTTTACGACTCTTGTAGCGGCGGCGGAGGATCTCGGTGAGGTCCTTGTTGACATCCTCGCCCACCATCGAAGCGAGGCCGAACGAGCGGTCGTCGAGGGCCGGAAGGCTCTTGATCTCTCGAATCGTGCCCGCGTGGATGGAGAGCGCCTTGACGACATTCGCGTGGCGGCGGCAGAAGGGCTCGACGCCATAGAACTGGACGTGCTCGCTGCACCACCAGGTCAAGCAGCTCTCACCCTGATGGTCCTGGTAGCCGCACTGCCATCCGGTGTGCGCCCCGCAGCGGAGGTGTGTGCATACGGCGGGCATCGCCGCCGGCTTGACAGCGCCCGCCGGCGCCAGCCGGAGGCTTCTGAGCTTGAGACCGAACGCGCGGCGCTCATCTGGCTCGCTGACGATCTCAGGTGTGAGTTCCGAGGTCTCCAGAGCCAGCAGGGCTCCGGCGAAGTCGTCGCAGGTCGCCAGTCGGTCCGCTGGTCTCTTTGCCATCGCTCGCTTGATGACGTCCATCAGCGCGCGGGAGATCAGCGGGGATTCGGCCGGCTGCTCGTATACCTGCGAGTGCAGGACCGCGGTCAGCTGCCCGGTGAAGGGCGGCCGGCCGCTCACGAGCTCGTAGAGGATCGCTCCCAGCGCGTATACGTCGCTGCGCGCATCGGTGGGCGAGCCCATGACCTGCTCGGGTGACATATAGAGGGGGGTGCCGATGATGCTTTCGGTTCGTGTGACGCCGGGCGCGTCGACGAGCATCTTGGAGATGCCGAAATCCATGACCTTGGCTTTTCCCTCGGTGGAGAGGATCACGTTGTCGGGCTTGAGGTCACGGTGGACGACGCCCCTTCCGTGGGCTGCGCTGACGGCGGAGAGCAGCTGCTGGATGATGTCCAGCGCCTGCTGCAGAGGCAGCGCGCCCCGCTCCTGCAGCAGTGCCCGGAGCGTCGTGCCCTCGACGTACTCCATGACGATGAAGAGCGCCTTGTCGACCTGGTCGAAGTCGTATACGCGCACGATGCCAGGGTGGTTGAGGGCGGCGATCGCCGCCGCCTCGCGCTGGAATCGGCGGCGAAAGGATTCGTCCGAGGAGAACCTCTCGGCAAGAACCTTTATGGCAACTGGAACCTCGAGGCCCGGGTGGAACCCACGGTAGACGACACCCATCGCGCCCCGCCCCAGCTCGGCCTCGACGATGAACCGCCCCAGATTCTCCAACCAGTCTCCCCGGGAACCGTTCCCGCCCTAACTTTGCTGCTGGGCCGAGATTACCTGTTCGCGGGTTCCGTCGCGGTGGCCGAGAAAGGAATGGCGGACGCTCTCAGGACCTTCTTGTCGAACTTGCCGACTGAGGTCTTTGGGATCTCGTCGACGAAGCGAATCTCATCTGGCAGCCACCACTTGGCGACCTTGTCCCGGAGGTACTCCTGGACCTCCTCCTGGGTTATCTGGCCCTTGAAATCGGGCTTGGCCACGGCATACGCCACGGGTCGCTCGTCCCAACGCGGATGGGGGAGCCCGATGACCGCCGCCTCGAGGATTTTGGGGTGCCCCATGATCGCGTTCTCGAGGTCGACCGACGAGATCCACTCACCGCCGGACTTGATGACGTCCTTGGTGCGGTCGACGATGATGATGTGCCCGTCGGGATCGATCTTGGCGACATCTCCGGTTCGGAACCAACCGTCCGCGGTCAGCTTTCCAGGGTCGTAGCCGTTGTAATAGCCCTTGGCGATCCATGGCCCCCGGACCTGGATCTCCCCGAACGCGACCCCATCCCAGGGCAATTCCTCCATCGTCGCCGGGTCGCTGATGCGGATCTCGACTCCGGCAACGGCGATGCCCTGGGTGAGGCGCTTGTCGAGCTTCTGATCCTCCGGGATCCAGCTCCGCACGGTACCTGTCGAACCAAGCGGCGACGTCTCCGTCATGCCCCAGGCGTGGAGCATCCGGAGGCCGAGTTCGTCCATGGCGACCATCAGGCTGCGGGGAACCGCCGAGCCGCCGCAGATGACCGTGTGCACCTTTGGAAGGCGGAGGCCTGTCTCCCGCAGGTATTGGACGGTGTTGGTCCAGATGGTCGGGACTCCGGCCATGATCGTCGCGCCCTCGCTGATGGCCAGATCGACCACCGTCTTGGCATCACCCATCCAGCGGTCGGGGAAGACGATCTTGCAACCGGCGAAGCCGCAGGCGTAAGGGAGGCCCCAGCTGTTGGCGTGGAACATGGGGACCATCGGAAAGACGGTGTCCCTCTCGCTGAGAGCCAGGTTGTCGACCTGGAGGACCCCCATCGTGTGCAGGAACTGCGAGCGGTGCGAGTAGACGACGCCCTTCGGGTTGCCGGTGGTGCCCGACGTGTAGCACATCGCCGCGGCCTGTCGCTCCTTGAGCTCGGGCCAGTCAAACGTCGGGGACTCCGCGGCAAGCAGCGTCTCGTAGTCGAGGAGGTCGCCCAGCTGGTGCTCGGGGATCGGACCGCCATCCCCGATGACGACGATGTGGCGCGCGGAGGGGATCTTCCCGGCGAGAGCGTTGAGGATCGGGATGAGCGAGCGGTCGACGAAGATGACCTGGTCGTCAGCATCCGAGATGATGAACTCGAGGTCCTTCGGGAAAAGACGCAGGTTAAGCGTGTGCAGGACTGCCCCCATGCAGGGGATGGCGTAGTAGAGCTCGAGGTGGCGATGGTTGTTCCAGCAGAGGGTCGCGACGCGGTCGCCCTGGTCGATCCCCAGCTTCTTGAGGGCACCCGCGAGGCGGTTGATGCGCGGCACCATCTCGCCATAGGTGATGCGATGCACGCCGGTTTCGGTCTTGGTCACGACTTCCTTGCGGGGAAAGAGCTTCGTGATTCGCCAGAGGGCGTGCTGGATGGTCAGTTCGTAGTCCTGCATCAATCCGTCCACGTTGTGCCTACCTCCAGCTGTCGGGGTTGTGTCCAAGGTCCAAACGCGAATAGTCCTCTTTTGAAATCTTCACGGCAAGTTCCTCCTTTCATCCCCGGCGAAGTCCTACCCTTCGAGGCCAATGTCGAACCGGGGACTTGCCGACCTTCACCTGCACACTCGCTTCAGCGATGGCTGGCCCACGCCGCAGCAGGTCGTCGATCACGCAGCAGTCAACACCGGGCTCGACGTCATCGCCGTCACCGACCATGACACCATCGAGGGAGCCCTGCGCGCCGCGGAATACGCCGCCGAGTCGCGGTCCCGCGTGAAGGTCATTGTCGGGGAGGAGGTGTCGACCCGGGACGGCCATGTCCTCGGCCTCTTCCTCGAGAAGCCGGTTCGTCCGGGCCAGCCGGCCGCCGCAACCGTTTACGACATCCACTGCCAGGGTGGCATCGCCATCGCGGCCCATCCCTTTTGGCGGACCGCGAAGATGAGCCGTCGCTTCGGCGGAGTCATCCACGGGGTCGGCTGGCTGGCGGCCGAACTCGACTTCGACGGCGTCGAGGTCGAGAACTCGACTCCCGGGCTCGGTGTCGCCAACATCCTCGCCCAGCGCCTCGCCGAAGCCACAGGCGCGGCTCGTGTCGGCGGGTCCGATGCGCACATAGTCGGGGCGATCGAGCGCGCCTACACGTCGTTCCCGGGGCGCTCGCCCAAGGCGCTCCGCTCTGCGATCCAGAAGGGCCTCACCGAGAGCCACAAGCGCAGCTACGACTCCGCGACGCTGCTGCGCTACCTGGCCTGGGGTTTCAACCACGAGCGTGTCCGGACGGTAGGCGTCGCCTAGACCCGCCCCCGGAGTCCGGCCTCAGACCGCCCTTTTGCGTTCCTATACTGGCCAGACGGGCCCGCTTAGCTCAGCGGAAGAGCATCGGTCTTCGGAACCGAGTGTCGGGGGTTCGAGTCCCTCAGCGGGCACCATCCATCCAATTGGTAGTATTTCCATCCGGCCTTGGGCGGCTGGCGGAATTTGGCAGACGCGCACGTTTGAGGGGCGTGTGGAGTAATCCATCCGGGTTCAAGTCCCGGGCCGCCCACCATTACTCGACATGATCCCTCGGGGGAGTAATCAGAGCCGGATTTGGATCCGACCCATTTGTTCGGAACCCGCAATGCCGTTGGTTTGCCATCAAACTAGCGAAGGCAGTGGAACAGCCCGTCGAACTCGATCCAGCGACACAGTTTCAGCAGCTCTACACGCGCGAGTACACGAGCGTGTTCCGCTCCGTGAGAGGCATGGTCTTCGACACGGCGGTCGCCGAGGACCTCACCCAGGAAACCTTCATCAGGGCCTACCGCGCCCGCGCCTCGTACCGGCCGTCCGCACCTCCCGGGGCCTGGCTGCACCGGATCGCCGTCAACATCACCATCTCCTGGCTGCGCCGGCAGAAACTCGCGCGGCTCATCGCACCGAAGCTTCTCCAGCAGCCCAACAGCGCCGACTACGACCGCGTAGAGGCCAAGACGGTGCTCGAAAAGGCCCTCGCGCGCCTGAGTCCGAAGGTGCGCGCCGCCGTCGTCCTCCACTACTACCATGGCTACACGAGAGATGAGGTCGCCCAGGTCCTGGGCATCCCCTCGGGTACGGTGGCATCCCGGATCGCGAAGGCGATGGTCGTCATGAGAGAAGAACTCGTGGGAAACGATCAATTGGTGGATGGGGCGCGTTTGGAGAAATAAGGTGCATATCTCAAAGAGCGACGATCAGACCGACAGGGTGGTGCAGGAGCTACACGCTCACATCTCCAGCTGGACTCCGAAGCAGGGCCCAAGGTGGAATGATGTGCTCGATCAGGCGGAGAAGCGCCCGTTCCAGCTCTTCCGGGTCTACGCCTTTGCCGGAGCCGCTCTTGCGGCTGTGATCGTCGCGGCGTACGTCGCGATCGCGGGCCTTGGACTCGGCAGCTTCTCCAGTGCGCCTGTCGAAACCCACTCGAGCGTGACGACGACCCGCTAGAAGCCGAAGAGCCCGACCTCGGTCCCGAGGCGCGCTCTCTGCGCCTCCTCGAACACCACTGCTGCGGACGCGACGTCCCAGAGGGCCAGTCCGTGCGATTCGAAGAGAACGATCTCACCTGCCGACTTGCGCCCAGTCGCCTTGCCGGCCAGGATCCCGCCGAGTTCCACGACTCCTTTCCAGTCGAAGTGTCCGCTCGCCTCGGCCAAGAGGAGGTCGCCACTCTCGAGCCTCGCAGCTTCCAGCTGGTCGACCACCACAGTCCCGGCTCGCTGGACGAGCTGCGCCGGAAGCTCGGCCTTGTGCGGCTGGTTGCTGCCCGCGCCGATCACCAGCGCACCATCGTCGACCCAACTGGCCTCGATCACTGGAGTCGAGCTGGGCGTGATCGTGACAACCACTCCGGCGCCGCGCACCGCCTCTTCTGCGCTGGAGGCGGCGTCGACCTTGACGCCGAGGTTCTCGCGGATCTCCTCGACGAACGCGGCGCGGCGGTCCGCGTCGCGGCCGAAGACCCGGAAGCGCGAAACGTCGAGCGTTCGGGAGATCGCGTGGACCTGGGTCCGCGCCTGCCAGCCGGTGCCGATGATGGCAACCTCCTGGCGCCCGGCGGGCGCCAGCCGGCGCGCCGCAACGGCGCTCGCGGCACCGGTCCGATAGGCGCCCAGGCGGTTGGCCTCGATGAGGGCGACGATGTTGCCGTCCTCGCGGTAGAGGACGATGAGGAAGCGGACGGCTCCGCCGCCGATGCTGTAGGACTTGAGCCCGTAGTACCCGGAACCGGGGTCGGAGGCGAACATCACGTTCAGCACGCCGCTCGGTGGAAAGATCCTCCGGCGGGGTTGGTTCTGGGCGGTCCCATGGCCCAGGTCGGCGGTCGCGCGCTCGACCGCCGCGATCACGGCGTCCATCTCGAGGACCTTCTCGACGTCGTCCTCGCCCAGATGTAGAGCCACGGCCGACAGAATAACTAGGTGCAACTCAATGTGGGACTGCTTGGGCTGGGAACCGTCGGAACCCAGGTCGCTGAGCGGCTTCTGTCCAGGCAGGCCGACCTCGCCAAGCGGACAGGGGTCGATCTTCGCCTCCGCAGAGTCCTCGTCCGCGACTCGACCAGGCCGCGGTCCATCCCCAGCGAGCTGCTGACTCGCGATGCCGACGAGATCCTCGAGGACCCCGAGATCCAGGTCGTCGTCGAGGTCATTGGAGGTCTCGAGCCGGCACGCTCCTATATGGAACGAGCTCTCCAGGCCGGTAAACACGTCGTTACCGCCAACAAGCTGGTGATGGCGAAGCACGGTCCCGAGCTGCTCGAGCTGGCGTCGCAGCGCGGAGTCGACGTCTACTTTGAGGCGGCGGTGGGCGGCGGCATCCCACTGATCAGCACTTTTAAGGTCGACCTCCAGGCCAATGAGATCGAGCGCATCGCGGCCGTCATCAACGGGACGACCAATTACATGCTGGGTCGGATGGGCACGGCCGGTCTCGATTTCGCCAGCGCCGTCGCCGAGGCCCAGGCCGCCGGGTTCGCAGAGGCCGATCCCACCGACGACGTGGGCGGCTTCGACGCCACGTACAAGATCTCGATCTTGGCCTCGATCGCTTTCGGGGCCCGAGTCCACCCCGACAACGTCTATCGCGAGGGCATCGAGAACATCGACCCGGTCGATTTCAGGTACGCGCGGGAGCTGGGCTACGAAATCAAGTTGCTTGCGTACGCGGCGCGCCCGAACGGGCTCATCGAGGTCCGCGTCCATCCCGCGATGATCCCGCTGAGCCACCCGCTCGCCCAGGTCCAGGGCGCGTTCAACGCCGTCTACATCGAAGGCGACCTGGTGGGACCGGTGCTGCTGCACGGGCAGGGAGCGGGGGGGAGGCCGACCGCATCTGCCGTCGTCGGTGACCTCATCGACGCCGTGCACTCGATCCGGCAGGGAACGGCCAGCCGCGTCCAGCTCCACTTCGAGGCCGATCCCCCGCTGCTGCCGATGGCGGACGTCGTCACCCGCGCTTATCTCCGCGTCGTCGCCGCCGACCGGCCGGGCGTCCTTGCCGCCGTCGGCCAGGTCTTCGCCGAGGAGGGCGTTTCGATCGCGAGCATGATCCAGAAGGACACCTTCGCCGAGGGGACGGCGGAGCTCGTCTTCACAACTCACCCGGCCCGCGACGAAGCGCTCGAGAGGGCGCGGGACAGGATCGGGCGTCTCGACTCGATCGATCACATCGCATCGTTCTTAAGGGTCATCTGAGACATGGGTGTCATCTCTCGCTACAGGGAGTTTCTTCCGGTTACCGC
>JAYUBK010000128.1:0-6155 GCA_043740835.1 Chloroflexota bacterium | reverse complement strand
AGAGCAACTGGTTGCCCTGCTTGCCCGGCAGGTGGATGTGCTGCACGATCTCGGTCAGATCCGGGCGAGCGTGCGTGTACCAGTCCATCCGACGGCTGAAGTCGGTCAGCTCCTCGAGCACCCGGGCCTCGATCACGGTCACCGCCAGGAGCGGGATCAGGCTGACCATGGAGCGCGCGCGGATGGGCACGTCCTCCCCGTCGTGACGATGCAGGACGTCGTAGTAGAGGCCGTCCTCCTGGTTCCACAAACCCTGCCTGTTCATCGCGACGGCAATGAGTGTGAAGTGCTCGAAGAACTTGGTTGCGATGTCCTCGTACGTCCTGTCGTTCGCGGCCAGCCGAAGTGCAACCTCGAGCAGGGTCAGGCAGTACATCGCCATCCAAGCCGTGCCGTCGGCCTGCTGGAGGACGCCCATCACCGGCAGTTGGGCCGAGCGGTCGAAGGGCCCGATGTTGTCGAGACCCAGAAAGCCGCCTTCGAAGATGTTCCGGCCCTCGGCATCCTTGCGGTTCACCCACCAGGTGAAGTTGAGGATCAGCTTGTGGAAGATCCGCTCCAGGAAATCGAAGTCGCGGCTCCCGTCGATTTCGAACACGCGCAGTGCCGCCCAGGCGTGGACGGGCGGGTTGACATCGCCAAAGGCCCACTCATAGGCCGGCAGCTGGCCGTTCGGATGCATGAACCATTCACGGCAGAGGAGGATCAGCTGCGACTTCGCGAACTCGGGGTCGAGGTGGGCCAGCGGCAGGCAGTGGAAGCCGAGGTCCCAGGCCGCGTACCAGGGGTATTCCCACTTGTCGGGCATCGAGATCACGTCCCGGTTGTTGAGGTGCACCCAGTCCGCGTTGCGACCCTCCAGGCGGCTTGGGGGAGGCTGCGGGCCGGCCGGGTCGCCGTCAAGCCAGCGCTCGACGTCGTAGTGGTAGAACTGCTTCGACCAGAGCATCCCCGCCATCGCCTGGCGCAGCACGTTTGCGTCATCGGCCGGAAGGTGGGCCTGGGTGAGCGTGGCGTAGAAGAGGCCGGCTTCGGCCTCGCGGGTCCGCATGACCTCGGCGAAGTCGGATCCCAGGTCGGGAACGCCGTCGGTCAGGCGCAGGCGGATCTCAGAGACGGCGCCGGGCGCTATTTCGAGGTGGTAGCGAAGGGCCGCCTTTGTGCCCTGCAGCTCGGGGTTCACCGTCGGCGCACCGCTCACGACGTGGTCGTTGATCCCATCCTTCGGGAAGCGAGGGCTGATGGCGGATCCGAACAGGCGCCTCGTGTTGGTCTCGTTGTCGCAGAACAGCTTCGTTGCGGACCCGTCCCCGCCCAGGACGCGACGGCCCAGCAGGTGGTGCGTCGCGACAAGAGACGTGCCGTCGGCCAGGATCTCGGGACGGCGGTCGTCGCTGCCCCAGGACCACGTGTTGCGGAACCACAATGTCGGCAGGACGTCGATCGTTGCGGCGGCGGGTCCGGCATTGCGAACCCGGATTCTCAACAGCAGGTCCTCGGGTGACGCCTTTGCAAAGTCGGCGGTGATCTCCCAGTAACGGCCGCCTTCGAAGATCCCCGTGTCCGCCAGTTCGTACTCGGGTTCGAGCCGAGTGCGCGTCGCGTTGCCCTTGATCAGGTCCTCGTAGGGGAATGCCGTCTGGGGGTACATGTAGCGCCAGCGCATCCAGGAGTGCGTCGGCGTCGAGTCGAGGTACCACCAGTACTCCTTGACGTCCTCGCCGTGGTTGCCCTCGGTATTCGTGAGGCCGAACGCCCGCTCCTTGATGATGGGGTCGGCACCGTTCCAGAAGGCGAGCGCGAGGCACAGCGTCTGGCGGTCGTCGCAAATGCCGGCAAGCCCATCCTCGTTCCAACGATAGGCGCGCGAGCGAGCGTGGTCGTGAGGAAAGAAGGTCCACGCCTCGCCGTCCGGGCTGTAGTCCTCGCGCACGGTTCCCCAGGCTCGCTCGCTCACGTAGGGTCCCCAGTGGCGCCACGGCGCCCGGCCCTTGGGCACCTCGGCCAGCCTGCCTCGTTCGGGGTCCAAATTGCTCACACGCGTGAATGGTGACGGGTCATAGACGTTTGGAGAAGCAGACGCTGTTGTCGTACACGACATAGGGAAAGAAGCAGGGAATCCGGTCCCAGCCCGCCGAGCGGTAGAGGGCGATCGCCTCCGGCTGCAGCGTTCCAGTCTCGAGCCGCATCTGTGTGTAGGCGGCCCGGCGTGCGTGCTCCTCAAGTTCCGCGAGAAGCGCCCGTGCGACTCCAGCCCGGCGATGCGCCGGGGCGACATACATCCGGTGCACCTCGGCCACCCCGTCATCGATTCGCCGGAAACCGCCGCAGCCCGCAGCCTCGCCGCCCACTGATGCAACGAGGAAGACCCCACCCGGAGGCGCGAAGACTGCGGGATCGACGGCCGCGTATTGCTCGGGCCCGTAGCGCTCTTGAATCTCGGCGCTGAGCGCACCGATGAGCGCCTTCGCCGGCGGAGCGTCGTACGGCTCGACCCGGATCTGCGGCATCACCGCCCCACTCTAGGCCGCTTCGCGACCGATAGATTTCGACAGATTTCGGCATACTTGATGACGCTTTGAAGGTTCTCTCCAGCGAGGCATGGATTGGCCTCGGGGAGGCCAGCCGGCTACTCGGGATCACGCCCGCGACACTCCGGCGCTGGGCCGACGGCGGCCAGGTGACGACCTTCACCACACCCGGAGGCCATCGACGATTCCCGCGGGAGGCGATCGTCGGCCTCCTTCCCAAGGTTCGCGATCGGAGGCCGCCCCTCGCGAACCTCGGGGCGTCTCCAGACCGGATCGCCCGGGCGTATAGGCGAGCCCGTCCCGCTTCCCAGGTGGCGCCACCGGCCTGGCTCAGCCGAATGACCGACGCGGAGCGCAACGAGTTCCGCGAGCGGGGCCGGCGGCTTGCCGCTCTTTTGGTCCGCCACCTGGACGCTGCCGATCGCGCGGAGGCGGCTCGTCTCCTCCACGACGCCGACGCCGAGGCCAATGCCTACGGACGTACCGCCGCGGCACTGGGCTCGTCGCTGGGCGAGGCGGTAGAAAGCTTTTTGCGCTTCCGGACACCCTTCATCAACGAGCTGGCCGGGCTCTCGCGCAGGCGCAACCTGGACACCCGCGAAGCAACTGCACTCCTCGTCGACGCGGAGAAGGCGATGGACTCTCTGCTCGTCTCCCTGATGGGCGGGCACGGATCGTGACCGGTGGGCCCTGGGTCCTGGCGGCGCAGGCCGACCAGACGACCGTCGAGGAGCGCGCCGGGCTGGACGAGACGATCTCCACACTCTTGCCTTCGGAGACCTCCTGGAACCTGCTGTCGACATGTCACCGCGTCGAGCTCTACGGGTTCGGAGACGTGCCCGAGCTGCCGATGCGACTTCTCCGTGACGCCGATGCAGTCACCCACCTCCTGCGCGTCGCCGCCGGCCTCGAAAGCGCTGTCGTCGGTGAGGATGAGGTCCTGCACCAGGTTCGGCAGGCGATGGAGGCTGGCCTCCGGGGCGGCCGCGGGGACAGGCGAATGAATCGGCTATTCCAAGCCGCGGTGGCGACCGGCCGTCGCGCCCGGTCCAACCGCATGGCCGGCAACTACAACCTGGCCGACCTCGCCCTGGGCTGGCTCGACAGCCGAGCCCGACTGCGAGGCCGCTCCCTTGTCATCGCCGGATCCGGGCACATGGGCTCGGTCCTCGCCCACGCGGCGGCACGCCTGGGCGCCTCGATCACGGTCGCGAGCCGCGACCGCAACCGAGCCGCTCGACTGGCGGCGGTCCATGGCGGGCAGGGCGTCGACCTCGACGAGGGCGCCACCCTCGCCACGGGCAGCGCCGCAGTGGCGGTCGCCCTCGCCGGCCCGTGGACGGCGCTCGAGAAATCAACCGGGGAGCTCCCGCCGATCGCAGACCTCTCGGCGCCGAGCGCCGTCCCCGGCTCTGTACGGGCAGGCCTCAACGGCTCTTTTCTGGGCATTGACGAACTCTTCAGCGTCGACGCGCCGGTGCCTCGCGGCTACGTGGAGGCCGCCGAGGAGGTTGTCGCCCGAAAATCGAAGGAGTACCTCGACTGGCTGCGGTCGAGGCCGGCATGACCCGGACCCTTCGCCTTGGTACCCGTGGCTCCAGGCTCGCCCTCATACAAAGCGACCTCGTCGCGCAGCGGCTCCGCGCTGCCGGCCGCGACGTCGAGCTCGTGCGCATCGTCACCGAGGGCGACCTGCGCCCCGTCGACGTGGCGATCGGGGACGGGATCTTCGTCGCGGCCCTGGCCACCGCACTTCGGCGCGGGGAGATCGACCTCGCCGTGCACAGCGCCAAGGACGTCCCGCTCGACGACGAGCTCGACCTCCTGATCGGCGCCTACCCCGAACGCGCCGATGCGCGCGACGTACTCGTCACACGCGCCGGCGGCGCCTCGCTCAACGGCCTCGCCGAGGGTGCCGTGGTGGGAACCGACAGCCCGCGGCGGGGCGGCTTCCTGCGGGCGGCCCGGTCCGACCTTCGGGTCGTGCCGCTGCATGGCAACGTCGACACCCGGCTTCGCCGCCTCGACGACGGCGAGGTGGACGCGCTCGTCCTCGCTGCCGCCGGCCTGGACAGGCTCGGCCGCGGCGATCGGGTCGACGCGCGCTTCGAGCCCGAGGTGGTCGCCCCGGCGCCGGGCCAGGGCGCGCTGGCAATCCAGGCCCGTGGATCCGACTCCGAGGTTCTGGAGATCCTTGCCTCCATCGACAGTCAGGACGTACGACTATGCGTGGAGTCCGAACGCGCCGTGCTCGCCGCGACCGGGGGTGGCTGCCGCGCTCCGGTCGGAGCGCTGGCCACCGTCGCGGGCGGTCGCCTCAGCCTCTTCGCCGCCGCCGTCACTCCCGACGGTGGGACTCGGCACAGCCTTACCCTGGTCGGCTCCGCAACGGCTTCGGCCGGGCGCAGCCTGGCCGCCGAAGCCGGAGTCGCGCTGCTGGCGCGAGTGGAGTTGCAATGACAGCCGTACTTCTGACCCGTCCATCGGGGTCCATCGACTCACTCGTCAAAAGACTTGCCGGCCTTGGCTATCGCGTCCATGCCGTGCCGACCGTGGCCACCGAGCCAATCGCAGTGGACATCGCCGACCTCTCGGGCTACGACTGGGTCATCCTCACCAGCGCACTGGGCGTGGAGAGCCTGGGCCGGTGGCCGCGCGGGCCGAAGTGGGCGGCGGTCGGGCCCGCAACCGCAAAGGCGTTGTCCGAGAAGGGAATCGAGGCGGACCTGGTGCCGACTGAAAGCAACGGTCTCGCGATCGCGGAGGCGATGCCGGACGTCAACGGACTGAGGATTCTGCTGGCGCGTGCCGATGCATCCGCCGCGGACCTTCCTCGGCGCTTGCGCGAAAGGGGCGCCACCGTTGATGAGGTCGCGACCTACCGCACGATCCCGGGGCCGGAGGGCTCGCGCAAAGCGCTGGCCGAGGCCCTTGCGGATCCCGAGCTGGCGGCGGCGGTGTTCGCCTCCGGCTCGGCAATCGAGGGCTTCGTCGCATTGGGCGGCAGCTCCGACGTCCCCGCGATAACGATTGGCCCCCGCACATCTGCGGCGGCTCGCCAGTTCGGTTTCCAGGTCGCCGCCGAGGCCTCCGCGGCGACTGTCAACGCGCTCGCCGACGCCGTGCTCGCGGGGGCCCCGGTACAGGAGTAACGATGCGAGACATGGTCAAGCAACTCGAGGTCCAACTTCCGACAGCCCGGCCTCGCCGACTCCGACGGACGCCGGCGTTGCGAGCGCTCGTCCGCGAGACACACCTTCACGCAGCGCAACTGGTGGCCCCCCTCTTCATAACGACGGGCGAGGGACGGCGCGAGCCCATCCTCAGCATGCCCGGGCAGGACCGGATATCGGTCGACGTGGCCGTCGAGCGCTGCCGGGAACTGGTTGCGGCAGGGGTGGGGGGAGTGCTTCTCTTTGGTGTTCCTGACGATAAGGACGCGCGTGGAAGCGGAGCGGCGGACCCCGACGGGCCCGTCCCCATGGCGCTCCGGGCGATCCGCAAAGCCGAGCTGAACCTGGTGTTGATCGCCGACGTTTGCATGTGCGAGTACACGAGCCACGGTCACTGCGGGATCCTCGCGGGAGAGGAGGTCGACAACGATGCCACCCTCCCACTCCTCGC
>JAYUBK010000127.1:0-1817 GCA_043740835.1 Chloroflexota bacterium | reverse complement strand
TTCACGCCCTTCGGGCTGAATCAGATGGCCCGGGACCTGGCCCTCGGTCAGGTGAGGATGGAGTGGCAGTGGCAGGTCGGGGCGAACTTGGGAGTCCTTGCCTTGGCGCTGGGCGCAAGCTGGATTCTCTTTCGCCGCCAGGAGCTCTGACGGAAGGCAGCCGGTGCCGTCTGGCCGTCCCTCCAAACCGGGTGCCAGACACGTACGCGCCGGAACCGAACCGGGATCCGGCGACGATCAAGCTACAGTCTGGGAATGGCCTCCGACACCCGCTGGACCGGCGTCGCCGGTAAGCAGGTGCTGATCACCGGGGCGACCAGCGGCATCGGTCTGGCCGCCGCCGTCGAGCTGGCCCGGCGCGGCGCGAAGCTGGCTATCGTTGCGCGGAGCCGGGAGCGTGCATCCGAAGCGGTTCGCCGCGCGAAGGCGGCCGCCGCCGATGCAATCGTCGACGTGTTGGAGGCCGACCTCGCGTCGCAGGCCTCGGTGCGGAAGCTCGCCGCCGAGGCGCTGGCCCGCTACCCGAGGATCGATGTGCTGGTCAACAACGCCGGCGCCATCCACGCCAGCCGGCAACTCACCGACGAGGGATTCGAGCTGACGTGGGCGGTCAACCACCTCGCCCCCTTCCTGCTCACCACCCTTCTGGAAGACCGGCTCAAGTCCAGCGCGCCCGCCCGGATCATCACTACCTCGTCGGGCGCCCATAGGGGCGCGCACATCCCCCTCGACGACCTGGCGGCCGAGCGATCCTATGGCATCCGTGGCTTCGAGCGCTACGGACAGAGCAAGCTTGCCAACATCCTCTTCACGAAAGAGCTGGCTCGCCGCCTCGAGGGGACGGGCGTGAGCGCCTATTGCTTTCATCCCGGCTTGGTCAATACCGGCTTCAACCGCAACAACGGGCTCCTGATGGGGATCGGGATGGCCATCGCCAAGCCCTTCTCCCGTACGCCTGAGAAGGGTGCCGAGACCCTTGTCTGGCTCGCCGACTCGCCCGATGCCGGCCCGAGCGGCGCCTACTTCACCGATCTGAAACCTGTAAAGCCGACCGCGGCAGGCCAGGACGCTGAAATGGCGCGCCTGCTCTGGGAGGTCAGTGAGAAGCAGACGGCGCCTGCTTAGCAGGGGTTCAGTCCAAGTCGACGCACTCCACGAGCAATGACTTCTTTAGTAATTGGGGGGACGACGCTGAGATGCTGAAGCCGATTGCCGGACGCGTGGCGGTTGTGACGGGTGGCAGCAGGGGCATCGGCAGAGGCATCGCCCGGACGCTCGCTCACCACGGCGTCCGGGTACTGATTGCGGCACGTGGCGAGGAGGCCGCTCGCGGAGTGGTGCAGGAGATCCGGGACGCGGGCGGCACCGCCGAACACGTGAGCGCCGACGTAGGCGTCCCCGAGGACTCCGAGCGAATAGCCAAAGCCGCACTCGAGCACTTCGGAGGCATCGACATCGTCTGCTCCAACGCCGGCATCTTTCCGCCCAAGCTGCTCCGGGACCTCACCGCGGCCGAGATCGACGAGGTCTTCCGCGTAAATCTCCGCGGCACCATGCTCACGGTGAAGGCATGCGTTCCGGAGCTGGAGCGGAGCGGCCACGGCAGGGTGATACTGACCTCATCGATCACCGGGCCCATCACGGGATATCCGGGTTGGTCGCACTACGGCGCGAGCAAGGCCGGCCAGCTGGGCTTCATGCGCACCGTCGCGATGGAACTGGCCGGTGCCGGGATCACGGTCAACGCCGTACTCCCCGGCAATATCAAGACCGAGGGACTGGCCGACCTGGGCGACGAGTACGAACGCCGGATGGCC
>JAYUBK010000126.1:0-1820 GCA_043740835.1 Chloroflexota bacterium | reverse complement strand
CTCTGCCGGCGCTGGCCGTGGCGGCTTGGTTCACGGGTCTCACGAGGCTCGAGAAGGAGGCCGGTTTGATCGCGGTCGTCCTCAACCCGCTCCTCCAGCTCGATTACCTGTACCTGCTGAACGACCTCTTCTTCCTGGCCCCGGCGTTGGCCGCGGCCGGCTTTCTTCGCCGGGACAAACCGGTGTGGGCGGGCCTGATGTTCGGCCTCGCGCTAGCCCTGAAGCAGCAGGCGATCCTGCTCCTTCCCCTGCTCCTTGTGATGGGGTGGCGTCGGAGCGGTTGGGCGGGCATCGGGCGCGCCTCGGCTGCCGGATTGTTCGTGCTGGCGCTGATCGTCGGTCCCTTCCTCGTCTGGGACTGGCGCGCGTTCGCAGCCGACACCGCCGGGTTCTTCTTCAGCTCGGGCGTCGACAGCTACCCGATCCGGGGTCTTGGGCTCCCGGGCCTGCTCCTCGGAGCGGGCGTCATCGAGAGCCGCTGGCAGCCCTTCCCATCATCCCTGTACGAGATCGCAGTCACGCTGCCCCTGCTGGCCGTGGCCACCTGGGATCTTCT
Organism: Chloroflexota bacterium; assembly: GCA_043740835.1. Lineage (GTDB taxonomy): Bacteria > Chloroflexota > Dormibacteria > Dormibacterales > Dormibacteraceae > JAYUBK01. The sequence continues at coordinate 1,264 of JAYUBK010000126.1, read as the reverse complement.
CCGCCGCCCGGGCTGGGCGCGCTTTTGGATTTGGAACGGCGTCCTCGTGCTGGTGGTCTTCTTCTTCGGTCGGGTGTTGGCTCCGAACTACCTCGATCTCGCCCTCGTCATGCTTGGGCTCGGACTTTTCTCAGCCCTCGCGGCTGAGGCGCCAGTCGGTACCGGAGTCAGAGACATAGACGGGGCCGAGAGCGGCGATCGCGTACTGATAGGGGGGGCTTGAGACGACCCTCGTTATCTCGTGCCCGCCGAGGCCCCGGGTGGGCCGTCCGCCCTCGTAAAGACCCACCGTCGTTCCGGCCAGGCCGCCGGCCAGCGACCAGATTCCGCCGGGCAGGTGACCGGTCCGATGCCACGACTGCCCTTCGGCGCTGGTGTAGAGATTCCCGTTCCAGTCGCCGGCCTCCAACCCATCAAGAGCCGTCACCCGGTCACCAACTCCAGACGCACGCGCCCAGGTTCCCCCGCCATCGGTCGAGACCAACACGCCGAGGAGGGTGGCTGCGAGCTGCGCGCGTTCGGTGATGGCGAGGCTCTCGAACTCCGTGTCGCCCGCCGGGACCGGGACCTGTTCCCAACTCTGGCCTCCGTCCCGGCTGCGCCAGAGGCCGTCGTTCCAGGCGCCTGCCAGGGCGTCCTGGCCGCGGAGGGCGACGGCCGTGAAGCGGCGATTGATCTTCCGGCTCCAACCAACCCCGCCATCGGTCGAGACGAAGAGGCCGTTCTGGGTGGCCAGGATGAGGGTTTGCCCGTCGACCGCAAGACCCCGGTAAAGACCCCGGGGCAGCCTGCCGACGATCCGGTCAGGTACGCCGTCCGCAACCAGAAGCAAAGCGGCTCGAGCCTCGTCTGCGATGTACAGCCCGCCGCCGGGCGCCGCCGCCACCGCGGGCCAGTAACCGCTCCGGCTCGGGCTGGTGGCGCCGCGGAGCAGGATCGCGCCGAAGCAGAGGAGGATGGCGATCACGATGCTCAAAGCCCGATAGAGAGGCACGACTGGAGATATACCACCGGACCGGGTGCGGCACCGGCCCCGGCAGGGCTCGTTCCAGGAACGGGGGCCCTAAGCGAGAGCGCCCAGAAGCTCCCTCGCCAAGCGCGCGCGGCCGTGGGCGCCCGCCATCACGGTGTCGAGGACATGGACCTTCGCACCCAACGCTTCGATGGCTGAACGCTGATCCGAGTCACGCGCGTCGAGAACGAAAGTCCCCGCCCAGCGCGCGTAGTAAGTCGCGAGACCCACCGGCGTGGCGTCACGGCCGAG
>JAYUBK010000125.1:0-18661 GCA_043740835.1 Chloroflexota bacterium | reverse complement strand
GCGACAAGGTCACGGGCGTCACCATCATGCTGATGGACGAGCTCCTCGACCATGGACCGCTCCTCCAGTACGAGAAGGTGGCCATCGGCGCCAGGGAGACGGCGCCGGAGCTGACCGCCCGCCTGGCGGTGGCGGGAGCGCGTCTTGTGGCCGATACGCTCGTCCGGCTGGACGAGATCATTCCGGTCGAACAGGACCACACAAGGGCCACGATGGCGCCACGCCTGCGCAAGGAGGATGGGAGCCTGCGCTGGGAGATGACCGCAGATGAAATCGACCGCCACGTGCGCGCTTTCCAACCCTGGCCCGGAAACACTGTCAATCTCATGGGGCGGGCGCTCAAGATCGTCGCCGGCACGCCGGTGGACGGCTCTGGCGAGCCGGGCTCCGTCCTCGGCCGCTCGCGCGAGGGCCTCGCCATCGCGACGGGGGAGGGCGCCTATCGCCTCGAAACCATCCAATTACCCGGTCGCGGACCCATGCCGGCCAACCAATTGCTGAGACTCCCGGATGCCTGAGAAGAAGGAGGCGGACCGCAATCGTGACGTTGCCGTCAATCGGCGTGCCTACCACGACTACTTCGTCGATGAGAAGTACGAAGCGGGGCTCGTCCTCCTGGGCACTGAGGTCAAGTCTCTCCGGGCCGGGAAGTGCAACCTTCGGGACGGCTTCATTCGCGTCAGCGGCAACGCGGCCTGGCTGGAGAACGTCCACATCTCGCCCTACCCGCAGGGCAACCTCCAAAACCACGAACCGATGCGGCCCCGCAAGCTGCTGCTCCACACTTCGGAGATCGCCAGCCTGATCGGCAAGGTCCGGCGGTCGGGTTACACGCTCATCCCGCTCCGCGTCTACTTCACGCGCAACAAGGCCAAGGTTGAGATCGGCCTGGGGCGCGGCAAGAAGGAGTACGACAAGCGCCAGTCGATCGCCGAAGCGGATGCCAAGCGCCAGATGGCGCGGGCGATCGGTCGTGGCTAGGCGCTCCCCGTAAACGTTGGCAGCACCGCCCTCTCCGCATCGATTCAAGAGGCCGACGTCCGGGTAAACTCTCTACTGAAGTACCACTGTCGTGGGGGCGTCCGGTCTCGACGGGGTAGTTGGGCTTCGGGATTGCGAGTCGAAGGCGTGAGCGTTACAGCGCAAAAAACACAACTGCCAACAAGCAGAACGGTCTCGCTCTCGCCGCGTAAGCGGTAGGAAAGAGATTCCCGGGACAAGATCCTGGGCGTGGCCCCCGGTCGTGCCGGTGAATCGGGAAGCTGCGTAAAACAACCGGATTGCTCGCCTGGAGGCGCCTCGGCTCCAGGCGGGGACTTGCACCGAGGCTGGCCGACAGGGATCCCGCGAGGAGGAGCCCAAAGGTGAGATAAAACTCCTCGATACGCTCGTAGAGATCCCGAGGGACGCTGCTTCGGACGCGGGTTCAACTCCCGCCGCCTCCACCATTTTTCGTATTCAGACCGGCGGGTCTGACCCCAAGATGACCCCGAGACGATCGTGTCGTTTCGAGATAGGAGCCGTAAATCGACGCCCGTCGATTAGATCAGACTCTGCTCAGCTGCAGAACGACTCGCAGCAGGGCGAACTCCGTCGGCTTGATCGGCGCAAAGGCCACCAGGAGTACGGCGCGATGTGCATCCAACTCGGCCTCCGACATGACATCACGCCCGCACCTCACCGTAAAGGCCTCGTCCGGCGCTGCGCCCTGAAGCGCGCCGCTGCGCCAAAGCGAGGTGAAGAACGTGCTCACCGAGATCCGAAGCTGTAGCCATAAGGGTTCGCCGTTGGGCTCGAACACGGCCCACTGGAGGCCGCGGGTGAGGCTCTCCTCAATGAACAGAGTGAGCCGGCGTACAGGCACGTACTTCCACTGATCGTCGCTCGAAATCGTCCGGGCAGCCCATAGCACCGGACCTGAACCGGGAATTGAACGGATGGCGTTTACGCCCGCCTCCGCCAGCGAACCCGCGGCGGCCTCGTCGACAGCCACCTGGAGCCCGAGAGTTCCTTGCACGTATGCCTGGACTCCCGCGGGCGCGATCCATACGCCTCGTTGGGTGTCCGTGCGAGCGATGACCCCGGCGACGGCCCCGCCGGGCGATGTTGTCCTTGTCGAGCCCTCGGCGAGAGGGTCGGCCAGCGTCAGGGGAGGGAAATAAACGGCTGCGTTCGAGCTTCCTGTCGCCCGGAGCATCGTGGCCAGGTCCCGGGCGGCTTGAGGATCGTTGGTCGGCGGGTCCACGATGAGAACGCTCCGGCGGCTGTCGCAATATTCAAGAGCCGCCTGCAATGCCCGGGGATTCACGCAGCCCGGCACACACAGAAGGCCGATCGAATCGACGGCGTCGAACGCGACGAGGCTATTCGCAACCTGGCTGTCATCAGCGACACGTACGACCCAGGCGTCGTGCCCGCCGTTTCCGAAGAACTGGAATACCGAGTAACCCAGCTCAGCATCCGCCTGCAGACCGCCAAATGTCCGCTCGAAGTCCCCAAAGCCCGTGACTTGCACTGCCTCGTGCAGCGGCCCCTGGGCGGCCCGGCCAATGAAGCCTGTGGTGGAGGTGCTGACACCCTCGATGGGGTGGGAACCAAACGTGATCTCCTCGACATAGACGCCGGGGAAAAAGGACTCTGGCACTACTTTGCTCTCGGTGAACGAACCTACCATTTCTGGTGCTGTCCGGGTCCGGTCATCTGCCACCGACTGGTGCGGCTGGTCGCTAGTCTGCCAATCCCATCGCCGCCCGGACGCGGTCGATGACCCGCAGGTTGGCGATGCTGTCCTCCAGGGGCAGTGGTGACGGCCCTCCTTCCAGGACGGCGTCGCCGAAGGCCTCGACCATCAGCTGATAGGGGTCGGCCGGGTCGCGCCAGGCGGTGAACGCCTGACCGGGCACCCGGTGGACCCGATCCGCGGTGACAACCACCAGGTCCTGGTGTTCTGCCGACTCGAAGCTGGCCCAGAGTGAGGCCTGGGCGCCCCCGGGAAATCCGAGCGTGATGGCGACGGTCAGGTCGACCACCTCCTGGTGAGCGCTGGCCAGGACTCGGTCGGGCTCGCCCAGGAACCAGCGGGCGGCGCTGATCACGTAAGAACCTACATCTAGGAGGGCGCCCCCGCCGAGCACCGGGTCAAGGCGGTAGTTGGCGGGCGCCTGGAGTGGAAAGCCGAATGCCGCATGCACGAAGCGGGCGTCCTTGACCTCTGCGCGGAGGGCGGCGAGGCGAGGGTGGAAGCGGTACATGACCCCCTCCATCAGGAGCCTTCCGGCGGCTGCCGAGGCGGCGGCCATCTCCTCCGCCTCGGCGGATGTCAGCGCAAGCGGCTTCTCGCAGAGGACATGCTTGCCGGCGGCAAGGGCGCGCAGTGTCCAGGGCCGGTGAAGGCTGTTGACGAGCGGTATGTAGACGGCGTCGACTGCGGGGTCTGCCAGCAGCGCCGCGTAGGTGGCGTGCACGATAGGGATCGAGTGCTCCACGGCCATCGCTCGGGTTCGCTCCGGGTCGCGTCCGGCGATCGCGGCCAGGCGGCCGTTGCGGGCGGCGGCGATGGCCGGGAGGACGGCGCGGCCTGCAATCCAGGCGGCCCCGAGCACCCCCCAGCGCAGGCGGGGACCGGACTCGGCGACCGTCAGATCCTGACCTTCAGGGGGCGACCGCCGGCAGCCGCCGAGGTGGTCGCGGCCTCCATCACCGCGACTGTCCTGGCGGCCTCGGCGGCCGGCACTGCCAGCGGCTCGCCCTGACAGCGGTGGTCGGCCAAATTGCGATAGAAGCCGTTCCGAACGCGTTCCGGAAGAGCCAGCCGCTGCTCGTGGGTGCCGCCCCGGCCGTCGGGTCGGAGGACGCGCACCAGCGCCGGTGACTCGGCGGGCTGGAGCCTCTCCTCGACCAGGTCACCTGTCCACGCTCGAGAGGTCACCGACTCCTGGCGCCATTCGCCGAGGATGGCTCCGCGGGTGCCGAGCAGGTACCACTTCGGCTTCAGGGCCGCAGCGATGTCGGACTGCAGGAAAGTGGCCTGGGCGCCGTCGGCGAAGCTCAGGTCGACGCGGACCTGATCGGAGTTGGTCACGTCGTGCCAGACCAGCTTGTGGGCAACCGCCGATACCGACGTCACGGGGGCGAGGAAGGTGAGGAGAACCCAGTCGAAGTAATGTGAGCCCCAGTCATAGATGGTGCCCCCGGAGACGGCTTCGTGACTGTGCCAGTACCCGCAGGGGTGGCCGTAGCCGCCGATGAAGGACTCCATGTAGAAGGGATCACCGATCTCACCGGCGGCCACCGCGCCGCGGAGGGCGCTGAAATCGGGATCCCAGCGCCGGCTCTGGTAGACGGTGAGAACTCGGCCGCTCCGATCGGCGGCCTCGATCATGGCCGCGGTCTCGGCGGCGGTGATCGCGAACGGCTTCTCACAGACGGCATGCTTGCCGGCGGCGAGTACGGCAAGAACGGCCTCAGCATGCGCTACGGGCGGCACCCCGACCACCACGAGATCCACGTCGGGGTCGGCAAGCAGGTCGGGCAGGGCGGCGTGGACGGGAACGCCTGCCTCGGCCGCGGCCCCCGCTCGGCGTGCGGGTGAGCTGTCGCAGATCGCCCGCAGTTCGAGGCCGCTGACCGCCTGGATTGCGGCCGCATGCTCGCGACCGATGGCGCCGTATCCCAGCAGCCCGACCCCCGTCGGCGCGACCTCGGGCCGGCGGGCGGCATAGCGAAGGCAGCGATGCACGAGCTGCTCAAACGCCGGCGCAGTCATTGCCTCGGAGAGTCCGCCCAGCTCGAGGTGAGCGTGGCGGCCACTGCCGAATTCCTGGATGAAGCCGACCGGACGAGTGCTGTACCTCCAGCGGACGGTCAAGATGACGGTGGCTCCGGGCGGGGGCTGGAGGTCCAGGTGGATGCGGTCGGTCAAGCTGATCTCGGGGTCGAGTCGGTCGGTGATCGGGTGCCCGGGGACCGGGCTGAAAACGAGCTCGGCAGCCGGGCTTCGCTCGACCGGGGTGCGGCCCAGCAGAGCTCCCAGCGCGGGCTCGGCGGACCAGCCGGCGGCGACGCCAACCGTCACCAGCCCACCGCCCGCACTCACGAACCGAACGAGTGCTGCCGCCCTCTCCGCCCCCAGCGGCCGCTGCGGCCCGGCGGCGATCACGACCTGGTGGCGGCCGAGGTCGGCCGGAGGCTCGGGCGCCAGGGTGACCCGGAAGAGACCGGTCTTGTCCAGATGACGGACCAGCGACCGTGGCGGCCGCGAGCCGGTCATCAGCACCTCAATTGGCTGAGTCAAAGCCGGTCCATCGTAGAGGAGGCACCCGCAGCGGCGGCCGACCCGAACGTCAGGACGGTCTCAAACGCCCAGACGGCGCGGGCGGGTTACGGGTACCCTCTGGTAACCGCCCCGGAGAGGCGGCGGGGACTCTGTCTCTTTTTGCCATTGGGGGAATACGCTTATGGCTTCAGGCCCACTTCGGTACCGTATCCGAGCTGCGCTGACAGGCGCGGCGATCCTGCTTCCGATGTTTGCGGCGAGCGCCGGCAGCCAGCCGATCACCGTCGGCGCGGGCTCGCCAACCTTCGACATCAACACCCTGAAGGGGAAGCAGGCGGCCGTGAGTGCCGCGAGCCCCAACCTCCACATCTCGGCCTTCGTGCAAGACGACTGGGCCACCACCGACGCGACCCCGGGCGACCCCACTCCAACCTCGGGACCGATAACGCCGACCCATGTCCTCTCCAGCCCCTGGGACGGCACGAACATCGCCGTCCCAGGCGTGACCGTCAACCAGGACGCCCACGCTGCCCCGCAGAACGAGACGGCCATCGCCGTCGACCCCAACAACCCGAACAGGGTCGTGGTCGGGACGAACGACTACGTCTCTCGCACTTGGGACTGTTTCGTGGGTACCACACCCTGCAGTCAGCTCGGCGACGGCTACTCCGGCACCGACTACTCGAACGATGGCGGCGCCACCTGGTGCTGCACGTCGTCAGACCCAAGTCACCTTGGCACACTCATCCCCGGGGTCACTCGTCTCGCCGGCGGCACCTACGACGCCGCAGGCGATCCCGCGGTTACCTTCGACAGTCGTGGCAACGTCTTCTACGCCGGACTCGGTTTCAACCGGACCTCAGCTCCCAACACCGTGACGCTGAGCCGGGGCACCTTCGACGGCGCCGGCGCCCTCACCTGGGGTGCGCCCACCTTCATCAATCCGACCACGTCGCCTTCGACATTCAACGACAAGGAGTGGGTCGTGGCCGACAGCAATGTCACGAGTCCCTTCCGCGATCGGGTGTACGTCACCTGGACCCGATTCATCTTCAGCGCCGGCACGGGCGCCTACGTGCAGTCGCCGATCTTCGAAGCCCATTCGAGCGACGGAGGCGCGACTTTCACGGCCCCCCAGTTGATCGGCGCCCCCGTCCTTTACGGCCAGGGATCGCGCCCCGTGGTCGGACCCGACGGTACGGTTTATGTCTTCTGGGACGGATCCACCCGCGCAGCGGCGCTCGATTCCATCTACATGGTCAAATCGACCGACGGCGGAGAGACATGGAGCAGCCCCACCCAGGTTTCGGAGCTGGTCGACATCATCCCGGTCAAGTACGCCAAATTCCGTGTCAATAGCTTCCCGGCGGCCGCCGCTGCGCCGGATGGGTCGCTCCACGTCGCCTGGTCATCGTTGACAAGCGACGCCACCGGTGGTCTCTGTCCCAATGCAACCAACGGCGGTTGCCACTCGGTGGCAGTCTTCAGCCAATCCTCCGACGGTGGTGCCACGTGGTCGCCGCCGGGGCCGATATTCGGGGCCCTCGACGCCTCCAACCGGAACGCTGTCGGCTACCCAGCGGGAGGCCTCATCGCCCCACCTCCGAGGCGGGTCGACACCTTCTGGCCAGGCGTCGTCGTTACGCCCGGCGGAAAGGTTTACATGTCGGCCTACGCCGCCGACGTTGACTCCCCCTGGCAGACATGCGCGACTCCCGCCACCCCCACCGTTGTCGGCCGGATCAACTGCCTCGCGCTGGGGCCGTACGTCCATAACGCGCGTCTCGACTACTACGTCACCAACATGAGCTCGACTCAAAAGGTCACGGGCAACCCGATCAACACTCGTTCTCAGTTCGGCGGCGGGTTCATCGGCGACTATACCGGTCTTGCGGCCGGATCCGATGGCCGCTACCACGCAACCTGGACGGATACCAACAACAAGCAGTCGGTAACCTGGTTCTACGGTTACCAGTTCGTTCCGACCGACATCAATCAAGAGGATGCCGCCGTGGCATCGGGGTCATTCTGACCGCATGACGCCATGGGGCCGGCCGGACTCAGTGGCCGGCCCCTGGCCCCGGCGTGAGCTCCGAGCCGTGGCATGGCTTCGTCGGGACACCTGAGCGCCACAGCCGTGAAAACTGCGAGGACGCGGGAAGAGCTGGTGATTCGCCACATCGAGAACTGGAACGGTCACCAGGGGTGCTGAGATGGCCGACGTCCAGGTCGAGTGGTGGTAACCCAGCTCGGCGCGGGCGCGGCGAACGCCAACCTCGCCCGGCCGCTTGAACAGCTGCTTCCGGTGTCCGAAAAGAAGGTCGTCCTTAGTCAAGGGGGCCCTCCTCCGTGGCGTAGAACACCCAGAGATTGAGGCCGTCTTTTCTCTTAATCCAGCCATATCCCAATTGTCGGGAGATCTCGGAAGCCGTTCAGCCTAGAGGGGATGTCGAGCGATGAAGTCGGTCACCACCGCATTCACCTCGTCCGCGAATTCGATGTGATGGCCGTGGCGGCCACCTTCGACAACCTGGAGTTCGGCGCCCTTGATCCGCCCGGCCAGGAGTTGGGCGTTCGCCGCGGGGTTGAGGGTGTCCGCCCCTCCGTGAGTGACCAGGACCGGAGCGGTGATCCCGGGCAGCTCGTCCCAGGCTTCGTGACCTTCGCTGGCGGTGTAGTGGAGCTGGGCCAGCGAGGGTGGCAGGGTCGCGACGAGGTACCGCCGCCGGGTCGCGTCGAACCAGTCCGGGTGGTTCTCGCGAAAGGGCGGGGGAACATCTGCTCGAGAATGAAATCGGTGCGGGCCGACGGGTTTTGGAGCGAGCGCATGGCCAGGTCCACGTCTGCCGACCGCCGGAAGCCATGACGATTTCCGGGCGTGGTCGACGCCAGTACCACAGCCCCGACGCGAGCCTGGTGATCGATTGCCAGACGCTGGGCGATTCGGCCTCCCATCGAGTGTCCATAGATGTGCGCTCGGTGGATGCCGAGGTGATCGAGGATGGCGATGCAGTCATCGGCGAAGCCCTTGATCGAGTAGGGGGCATCGGTTGGCTTGTCGCTCCGCCCGGTGCCCCTATGGTCGCAAAGAATCACGAGCTGGCGGCTTTCGAAATGGCTCCTCACGGCCTCCCAGGCAAGGTGGTCCGAGCCCTGGCCGGCGATGAGCAAGAGCGGCTCCCCCGCGCCACCGGTTTCGTGGTAGAGGCGAACTTCGTCGACTCCGTGGGCGAAGGGCACCCTAAAAGTGCCCCGGGGAGCCGAGATCGAGCTCGCCCTGTGCCCCTCGAAACGATAGGTCGAGGACGGCCCCAAACGCGCTCGCCCAACTCCGGCGGGAGTTCGCCAAGCCGAGATGGAACGAGCGTCCAGCCACCTGCAGAAAGTGTATTGGGAAGCGCCGCCCTCTCGCTCGATGGCCGGGAAGCGTCAGTTCAGGCAGGATGAGACGGTGAGCGAAGGCGAGGAAACCCCCGAAACACCGGCCGAGAAAGTGGGACGCACCGCTGGCTTCGTCACCAAGTTCGTGGTGCGGCAGGCCCTGAAGTCGAAGACCGTCCGGGACCAGATCCGTGACGCGCAGACCGCCGCCGATTCCGAGGAGTCGCCGACTCAGTAGAGGCCCGTCCTTCGGTGCCTGTGGGTGAGCAGCAGGAAAGCTCCCACCGGGACCAAAGGGATGGGGACGACCCATTCCCGGACCTCGACCAGCGATTCGTCCGGGTGAGCCTGCTGGCTGGGGTTGGCATTGGTCTCGAAGTGCCCTTCGGGGGCGATCACGTCGGTGAGCGTTCCGCCGTAATAACGGAGCTGCACTGCCTCTCCCGGTTGGAGGCCGAGAAGCCGCCCCCTCTGGTATGGACCTGGCCTGTGAAAGGCTCGCGACTGCCGTCATTGGAACGGACGGTCACCTCATAGGCGACCTGCGAGCGCTGGACTTTGATCTCATGCCCGCCCGCGAGCGTGCCGGTCAGTGCCGTGTAGCAGGCTCGACCGTTGCGTCGCCACAGCGAGGTGCCTCGCGGAACGATCTGGCGGCGGCGATATCGGCGGGCGTCGCGAACCAGAGAAGCCCGTAAAGCACGAGTGAGGAGCCAAGAAGGACCCAGAAAAAGACCGTCAGGGCGAGTCTCAAGACGGTCTGATCGGGGGGCCGATGCCGCACGGCCGCACTCTCGCACACCGCGACACCATCTCGACACAGGTTCGTCTCCGCCGCCACTCCGCAAGGACGGGGGACAGTGGACATACCCATGGCAGCTGGAGAGATCACCGCGCTCGACACCCAGGGTCGCCCCGTCCGACTCCTTGAACTTGCATCCCGCGGGCCTCTCGTCGTGTGCTTCCTGCGCCACTATGGATGACTCCATTGCAAGGAGACGGCCGCGCAGTTGCGCGGAGCAGTAGCAGCGATAAGGGCGGCCGGAGGCGATCTCGTGTTCATCGGGAATGGGACCACGGCGATGGCGGCAGACTTCGCCGAGCGCCACGCCGGCGGATGCACCGTCCTGACGGATCCCACGCTGGCGTCCTACGACGTCATGAGACTGAAGCGCGGAGTGGGGGCGACCCTGGGACCGCGCTCGGCCATCCGAGGTCTGCGCGCGACGTTGAACGGGCACCGTCAGACCCGGCTCGCCGGCGACCCCTGGCAGCAGGGCGGCGTCTTCGTCATCGACCGCACCGGCAGGATCGTCTACGAGCAGCGGAACGAGGATGCTGGCGCACGACCCGATCGCAACGCGATCCTCGCGGCGCTGGAGGGCCTTAAGACGAAAACGGGCTGACGAGGTCCGAGAGCTTCTCAATCTGGGGCAGCACCTTGTCCGCGGGCTCGGAGGGAAGCCAGAAGACGATTCTGTCGACCCCCGCTGCCCGGTACTGCTCGATCTCCTCGGGGGTCGCGCGCGACCCGTAGGCCGTGACTTCGAGGTGGCCGCGGCCGGCCTCGGCGCCCATCCGCTGGAGGTCGGCGATCTGCTCGCCGAGCGGGCGCTGGCTGCGCCCTGCGTTGGGGATCCAGCCGTCGCCATATTCCACCACCCGTTTCAGAGTGTTCTCGGCGTTGCCGCCGATCAGGACCGGCGGGTGCGGCTTCTGGAGTGGCTTCGGCCATGACCAGAGCGGGCCGAAATCGACCTGCTGGCCGTGGAACTCCGCCACGTCCTGCGCCCAGATCTCCTTCATGGCGAGCACCTGCTCGCGCATCCGGCTCCAGCGGCGCCTGGGGTCGGTGCCGTGGTCGGCCATCTCTTCGAGGTTCCACCCCCCTCCGATGCCGAAGATGAACCGGCCACCGGAGAGTTGGTCGACGGACGCCACCTCCTTGGCGGTGATGATCGGGTCGCGCTGGATTACGAGAGTGATACCTGTTCCGAGGAGAATTGTTTTCGTCGTGACCGCGAGCGCGCCGAGCAGCACGAACTGGTCGTAGGTGCGCTTGTAGCGCTCGGGAAGCTCCCCGCCCCCCGGCCAGGCGGACACGCGGCTGACGGGGATGTGCGTGTGCTCGGGAAGCCAGAAGGATTCGAAGCCCCTTTCCTCGGCAGCCAGAGCCGCCTCGACCGCGCCGATGGACTGATCGGTGGCGAAGAGGGCGAGTCCAAACTTCATTTGCAATTCTCACTCCATACGGTGGTAAACAGGCGTAACCTGCGCCGCGAAACCCGATGTCAGCAATGATGCACCGCTCCCTGCGGCTATCCGCGTTCCTCGCCGGCCTGCTCGTCGGCGGCCTCTCGGTGCTTTTCGCGTTTGACAACCCGGCGCGCACCGCCCTTGCCATCGGCGCCTGGCATCTGCAGGCCGTCCCACTCTGGACCCTGGGACTGGTGCCCCTCGTCGCCGGCGTGGCCGCCGGCTACCTGTACCACCTGCCGGCGCGAATGCATCATTTCGGCGAGCACATGAAGCATCGCGGCCTCGTCCATGAACTCCGCAGGGAGAACGAGGAACTGTCCCGCAGCCTCGACCGGCTGCTGGCAATGCCCAACGACGACACCGCGGCGAAGAATGTGACGCCACCCGCAGATCCGCCTTCCCAACTGGCCTTGGCGGAATCCCAGCCGGTGCTTCTGCAGACCGTGGGCATCGCGGCCGCGTCGCCCGCCGCCGAGTCCGGGGTCAATGGTTTGCGAAACGGGCACCGGCCGCGGCCGACGGAGCGGAGGCCCCACGAGCGCCCACCGGGGGCGGCCGACGCGATGAAGGAGGCGATCGCGGCCGCCGCCGCGGCGCTGCCGGCCGAGCACCCCGCCCGGGCGGCGCGAGCACTGAGGGCGAGTCCCAGGCAAGTCGATCCGAACTAGCGCCCTTACTATCGGGCTATGACCGATCGCCGCCGCGCCGGCCGGATGCTCGTCCCGCCCGCCAAGCCACTTGCAGACAAGACGTTCCTGGACCGGGACTCCTTCGACCAGCTGCTGTACCACGCCGATCCGTGGCGAGTGCTGCGCATTCTCAGCGAGTTCGTGGAGGGCTTCGACGCTCTGTCCGGGCTCGGTCCGGCGGTGAGTGTTTTCGGCTCCGCACGGACGCCGCGCGACGATCCCTTCTACGAGGCGGCACGCCTGACCGGGGCGGCCCTCGCCAAGAAGGGCTTCGCTGTAATCACCGGAGGCGGGCCGGGGGTCATGGAGGCGGCCAACCGCGGCTGCAAGGAGGCCGGCGGTGTGTCGGTGGGTTGCAGCATCGAGCTTCCCAACGAGCAGGGCACGAACCAGTACGTCGACCTCGGAGTCGACTTCCGCTACTTCTTCGCCCGCAAGACAATGTTCGTGAAATACGCCCGCGGCTTCGTCATCTTCCCGGGCGGGTTCGGGACACTCGACGAGCTGTTCGAGTCACTGACTCTCTCCCAGACGGGAAAGATCGAGCATTTCCCCGTCGTCCTCTTCGGACGGGAGTACTGGTCCGGGCTGCTGGAGTGGATCCGGACCCAGGGGTTGCCGCGAGGCTACCTTGAGCCGGGCGACCTCGACCTACTCCGCGTCACCGACGATCCGGAGGAGGCGGCCGAATGGGCCGCCAAAGGCAATCCCGAGCCGCGCGGAGCCCCTGGAGCCGATCATCCCCAGTAATCCGACCGAGCCGCCGATCGCGCTCGCGTTCCTAAATGACGGCGGGCAGACCGCGGACTCGATCGCGACGATGCTCGCGGCCTACATCGATGGGGCCCAGGCGACTCTCGAGATCGCCATCTACGACCTCCTGCTGACGGACGGCGCCTACGCCATGCTCCTCGCCGCCGTGAGGAGCGCCGTCGAGCGCGGCGTCAAGGTGCGTGTCGTATTCAACCAGGACCATCCCCGGCCGGGCCACGTGCCCCCTCCGGGCTACGTTCAGAAGAGCCTTTTCGACGAGGCGGGGGCCGTCTCCGAGCCCATCCCCGGGGTTCCGGACCTGATGCATCACAAGTACGTCGTTCGGGATGCAGGTTCGCCTGAGGCGGCCGTTTGGAGCGGGTCGACGAACTGGACGATGGATTCTTGGACGCGGGAGGACAACGTGCTCGTGCGTGTTTTCTCCCAGCCCCTCGCACTCCAATTTCGGCAGGACTTCGAGGAGTTGTGGGCAAAACGAAACGTCGCCTCCAGTGGCGAGTTCGCAACGCAGTGGGTCGACATCGGCACGAGCCGGGCCCGCCCCTATTTCGCCCCGGGCCGCGCTCAGAAAATGGTCCATGAGATCTCTCAGCGCCTGGCCACGGCAACGCGCCGCATCCGCATCGCCTCCCCGGTTCTCACCTCGGGACCCATCCTCGGCACCCTGACGGAAGTCCTCCGGGCGGGAACGGTGGACGTTCGCGGGGTCTACGACGCGACCCAGATGGAAGAGGTCCAGCGTCAGTGGTCGGTCAGCCCACTCTCGGCCTGGAAGCTGGAGGCATTCCATGCTGTCGAACAGAGCGCCCGCTTCGCATCCAAGAAGTCAACGCCCTGGGGGGTGGGGACGACCCATGACTACATGCACGCCAAGCTGACAGTCGCGGACGACACCGTTTTCGTTGGCAGCTTCAACCTCAGCCACAGCGGCGAGATGAACGCCGAGAACGTTCTCGAGATCGAAGACGCTGCGCTGGCCGACATCGCCGCCGCCTTCGTCGAGAGGCTGATGGACCGCTACGGCACCCCGCCGTCGGCCCCCGCCGGGGCAGCCCCACAGGGGGACGGCAGGTAGACTTTCGGTGTGCTGACCCCCGCCCGGTTTCGGGTGCTGGCCGCCGTCACGGCCCTCTTCGCCTACCTGCAGATCACGCTGGGCGCGCTCGTTCGTGTCTCCGGTTCCGGCCTCGGCTGCCCCGACTGGCCGACCTGCTACGGGCGCCCTTATCCGCCTGCCAATCTGCACGCCATCATCGAGTATTCGCATCGCACGGTCGGCGCGATCACCGGGCTCCTGATAATCGCAACCGTCGTCGTGGCTTACCTCACCTATCGGGGCAGGCGTTCACCCGTGAACTGGCTGACCCTCGGCACCCTGGGGACGGTGATCGTCGAGGGGCTACTCGGAGGTCTCGTCGTCCGAACCGAGCTGCACCCGGCGCTGGTTCTCGCTCACCTCGGCATCGCCATGCTGATCCTCGCCTTCATGATCGCTGCCGCCCTGCTGGCCGAGCCGGCGGCGGCGGTTCCGTCGAGCGGCAGCTTCGGACGGTTGCTCACCGTCGCCCTCGTCCTGACCTATGTGATGCTTCTCACCGGCTCCTCGGTCGTCGCTTCGGGGGCTGACGACGCCTGCCGCAGCTGGCCGCTCTGTGGGAACGGGTTCCAGCCCGACTTCAGCGGGGTGGCCGGCTTTGCGATGCTCCACCGGTTCACGGTCGGTGTGGTCGGCCTGCTGCTGCTGCATGTCCTCTCGGTCGCGTTCCGGCGTCACCGCTCAATCCAGGGTGTGGGCTTCGTCGCCGGGGCGACATTGGCCGTCCTCCTCGCCCAGATCACCATTGGCGCCCTGACCGCGGTGAATGTGAACGTGGCCTCGCTCCAGGGCCTGCACGTGGCCCTCGGCACCGCTGTCTGGGCAGGCCTCGTCACGCTCACGGTGCTGATCCGCCGTCCCGCCCTCAAGCCTGCCGACGGAGGCCCCGCGCTTGCCCTCAATCGGGGCACGGCATGAGCCTGGCGACGGCGACTCCGAACAGCGACACGGGAACGCGCCTGCGCCAGATCGCCGCCGACTACGCCAGCCTCACCAAGCCGGGCATCGTGAGTCTTCTCGTCGCCACCGCACTGGCGACGATGATCGCCGCCGCGCATGGGCGACCGCACCTCCTGGCCGCGATCGCGGTGGCCGTCGGCGGCGGCCTTGCCGCGGGAGGTGCGCATGCCATCAACTGCTTCATCGACCGCGACATCGACGCCGTCATGTCCCGCACCCGGCACCGTCCCATCCCGGACGGCCGGATCCCCGGATGGCACGCGCTGGTGATGGGCATCACATTCAACGTCCTCGCCTTCGCGGTGCTCTGGGCGTGGGCGAACCTGCTGGCCGCTTCGCTCGCCATCTTGGCGACGCTGATCTACGTGTTCGTTTACACGATCTGGCTCAAGCGCTCGACTCCGCAGAACATTGTCATCGGTGGCGCCGCGGGCGCCATCCCACCCCTGGTCGGATGGGCGGCCGTGACCGGCAACCTGGACGTGACGGCGCTGTCGCTGTTCGCTGTGATCTTTCTGTGGACTCCTCCGCACTTCTGGGCTCTTGCCCAGATCCTTGCCCGCGATTACGAGCGCGCCGGAGTGCCGATGATGCCCGTTGTCGCCAGCAGCACTTCGACAAAGCGCCAATCGGTGCTTTACGCGATCCTCACCCTCGCGGTCAGCCTCGTGCCCTACTTCACGCACGCGGTGGGGCCGATCTATTTCGCCGGCGCCGGAGTCCTCGGGCTCGGCCTCGTGGCCGTGTCAGTTCTCGACCTCCGAGGCAGGCGTTGGACGCGGCCACTGTTCGCGTACTCGATCGCCTACCTGGCGGCGCTATTCACGATCCTTGCGGTGGCGGGGCTGCTCGGCTAGCGTCGGCTGCGATGGAGATACTTCGACTGCATTTGGCAGAGGTCGGAGCAAAACGCTTCGAGTTCGACGTCCCGGTCCACGGCTTCGTGATCATGCATCCGACGGCCGGGGCGATCCTCGTCGATACCGGAGTCGGCTTTCCATTTGAAATCTTCACGGACTGGCGGATCGTGAACCACCACATGAAGGATGCTCTGGCCGAGCATGATCTCGCGCCAATCGACGTGAAGATTGTGATCAACACCCACCTCCATTTCGACCATTGCGGCCAGAATGCGGTCTTCAGACACGCGCCTTTTTACGTCCAACGAACCGAACTTGACCGCGCCCGTCGCGACGAGAAGCGGACCAGTGAATGGTTCGACTTCGCCGGCGCCCGGTTCGAGCTGATGGACGGCGACGCCGAGGTGGCGCCCGGTGTTCGTGTCGTAGCAACGCCGGGACACACCCTCGGTCATCAGTCGGTGCTGGTGGAGACGCAGGAAGGCGATCAGGTCTTCATCGGGGACGCCGCCTACAACGCGCGCATCTTCGAGAGTCACGAGGACTTTGATCCGAATCAGGTGCCGGGACAGGCCGCCGACTCCGGCAGCTGGCGGAGGTCACTCGAAAGGCTGCACTCCATGCGCCCTGAGCAGGTTCACTTCTGCCACGACACGTCTGTCCTGCACCGCGTCGGAGACACGTATCACCGGCACTGATGACCGGGTTTCAAGGCAACGCCTGGGCACCGGGTACGCCGTCGACCTACGGCGCCAGCTCGTGACAGTCCCGGCAGCGCGCCTCGTAGCTCTCGGCCGCACCGATGAGGATGATCGGGCTGTGACGAGAGGCCGGGATCCCGTCGATGAGCCGCTGCGTCATCGAGGCATCCATCGACCGGCATTTCATGCAGACAGCACGCAGCTTCATGACCTCGTCGGCGAAGGCCATCAGCGCCGGCATGGGGCCGAAGGGCTCGCCCTTGAAGTTCCGGTCGAGGCCTGCCACGAGGACAGTCGTTCCAGAATCGACGAGGTCCGCGCAGACCTGGGCCAGGGCGTCGTCGAAGAACTGCGCCTCGTCGATCGCGACGGCGTCGTAGCTGGACGCCAAAAGGCTGATGCTGTGTGAGCTTGCGACGGGCTCCGCCTCGGCCGAGTGGCCGCCGTGGGTCGAGATGTGGCCGACGCCCTCGTAGCGGTCGTCGAGGGAGTGCTTGAAGAGCCCGACACGCCGTCCGGCGATGCGGTGGACCGTGGCCAGCCGGAGAAGCTCCCCGCTCTTGTTGGAGAACATCGGACCGGAGATCACCGTCAGGCGGCCCTTGGGCATGCGCGGGAAAGGTTAGCGGTCGGGGTCGATCACGACCGTGGCAGGAATTTCGAGCGAAGGCCGCCCCGAGCCACCGAAGCGCCGCTCCTCGGTGTGGAGAAGAACTTTCCCGGCCGGGACAAAGGCACCCTTCTCACCCTTCAAGGTGGCGGCGATGAGCCGGCGTTGCCCTCCGTGGCGGCGCTCGATGAGGAGGAGCGACCCCCGGGTCGTGATCGCCATCGCGTGGCGGTCCGGGCGCCGCAGCACGGGATCACCGGTGCGGAGGGCGAGCAGCGCGGTGTAGAGCCGCAGGCACCAGGCGTTCCTTCGTGCTTCTTGCGGGTCGATCCGAGAGGCCAGGAAGGTCGCTTCGGCCTGGGGGTCGGCGATCCTCTCGGGGTGCTCGCGGAAGGCGGTGAAATTCCCGAACTCGTTACGGCGGCCCTCGGTCACCAGCCGCCCGAGCTCCTTTGAGTGGTCGGTGAAGTAGTTGAACTTGCCGGCGGTGGCCCATTCCTGACCCTGGAAGAGCATGACGCGCTCAGGGGCCAGGAGGAGGAGGGCGCTGGCCGCCCGGTACGCTTCCGGCACGACCAGTCCGGCGAGGTGCTGGCCATCCACGCGGTTCCCGACCTGGTCGTGGTTCTCGATACAGAAGACGAAGCCCGCGGCGTCGATGCCGTCCGTCTTGGAGCCGGGACCCATCTTTCCCTTTCGATCGCCCTGGTGGATCCAACCATCGTCGAGTGCGGTGGCGATCTCCTCGGCGGTTCCCCGGTACATCTTGAAGTAGCCGTCCTGCTGCCCGCTCAGGGCAACCCTCACGGCATGATGAAAGTCGTCGGCGAGGATCGCGTCGAGGTGCGATACGGTCAGCAGGCGGCTCTCGTTGCGGTGGTCCTCGGCGACGATGTAACACCCACCGAAGGCCCGCCGCGCGGCGCTGGCGATGTCGGCGACGATGTGCGTCGGTCCAGCGTCGTAGATGGCGTGGGTGGCGTCGAGACGTAGCCCATCGAAGCCGTATTCCTGGATCCACCAGCGCGCCGCGTCGGCGACGGTCCGGCGGACCTCTGGCCGCGTGTAGTCAATGGCCCCGCCCCAGGGGGTTTTGTGGCTGTCTGTGAAGAATTCCGACGCGAACCTGTAGATGTACGCTCCGTCGGGGCCGAGGTGGTTGAACACCGTGTCGAGGACGACCGACAGCCGCCGCCGGTGGGCGGCCGCGACGAACTTGCGCAGCTCGCCGGGTGTCCCATAGGCGCGAGTCGGGGCGTGGAAGTAGGTGCCGTCGTAGCCCCAGTTCCGGCGGCCTGGCCATTCCGAGATGGGCATCACCTGGATGGTGTCAACGCCAAGCCGGACCAGTGAGTCGAGGCGGCGGATGGCACCCGCGTAATCGCCGCTCGCCGAGAACGTGCCTATGTGCAACTCGTACGCCGTCTGCGCGCGTCGTTTCGGCACCGCCCGATGTCCGACCTTCGGCCCCGGCGCGATGAGGGCGCTGGGAGCATGAACTCCCCAGGGCTGCCAGCGCGACCAGGGATCCGGAAAGGGACCGTCGCCATCGAGGGCGACCCCGTACGTCATCCCGGGACGGGCGTTCGGCACGACCACCGTAAACACCCCTTGGGCGTTCTTGCTCATGGACAGCCTGTCGCCTTCCAAGACCACCTCGGCCTTCCTGGTGGAGGGCGACCAGACTCGAAAGCGAACCCCGCCCTCGGGCCGCCAGGAGGGGCCGAAAAAGGGCTGCCAGCCCAGCCTGCGTGGGGGCGTGCCGGAAGCCCGGAAAGTGCTCACCCTGCCAGTCTGCAAGAATCCCCTCCATGACCGGGTTTGGACCGCTCGTCAGCGCGTCGTGGCTTCGAGATCATCGAGGGGGGCCACAGCTCCGGATCATCGACCTGCGCTGGTACCTGGATGGGCGCCGGGGCGAAGAGGCCTACGTGGCTGCGCACATCCCGGGGGCGGCGTTCATCGATCTCGACCGCGACATCACCGCCGCCGAGGGCCCCGGCCGTCATCCGCTACCCGGCCGGGACCAGTTCCAGACGGCGCTTCGGAAAGCCGG
>JAYUBK010000124.1:0-18672 GCA_043740835.1 Chloroflexota bacterium | reverse complement strand
GTGGATTCGAGAACATCCCCGCCCTTGGGCACCTCGTCGAATGGCTGGATCAGGTCAGAGCGGCCTGAGTCTCAAATCTGTGCAGGAATCTCAGCTAGCTGACCCGCCGGAGCGTGAAGACCGGGATCACACGATCTGTGTTGGCCTGGTAATCCTTGAATCCCGGCAGGCGTGTCGACATGGCGTCAAAGAGGCGGTTGCGCTCGGCGCCCTCCTCCTCGCGGGCCTCTGCCTTGAACTTTTCGACACCGACCTCGAGCGTCACACGCGGGTGCGCCTTCAGGTTGTGGTACCAGCCGGGATGGGTGGGCGCGCCACCCTTGGAGGCGATGATCACGAAGGCTTCGCCGTCGCGTGTGTAGGCCAGTGGCGTCTCGCGTGGCTCGCCCGACTTGGCGCCACGGTTGGTGACGATGACGACATCACGACCAACGAATGGTCCGGAGGTGGCCTTGCCCTCATGGGCTCGGAGGTCTGCGATGAGGTTCCTGTTGAAGTCTTCCATTTCGAGTAAGGAAAACTGCGCTAGCGCCCCTTGAATTCCGGTTTGCGCTTCTCGAAGAAGGCATTGATCCCCTCTTCGGCGTCCTCGGAGACGAAGATGCGGCCGATGGCCTCGCGCTCGAGGGCGTTGCCGAGGTCGAGGGGGGCGTCGAAGCCGAGCGTCGTCGTGATCTTGGCGCGCCCGATCGCCTCACGGGGGCCTGCCGCCAGCTCCTGGGCGTATTCGATGGCGCTCGTCGTGCAGAGCTCGGCCGACTCGAAGAGGCGGTCGATCACGCCAAGCTTCTCGGCGCCCTCAGCCGAGAAGGTGTGAGCCTTGATGATCAGCTCAAGGCCTTTCGACTTGCCGACGATGCGGGGGAGTCGCTGAGTGCCTCCGTTGCCCGGAAAGAGCCCGAGGTTCACCTCCGGAAGGCCCATACGGTACTCGCCGTTGCTGGCGAAGCGGAGGTCGCAGGCGAGGGCGATCTCGAGGCCGCCGCCGAGGCAGTGGCCGTTGATGGCCGCGATGAAGATCATCGGAGTGTTCTCCATCTTGCGCAGGACCTCGTGCATCAGAAGCACGGTCATCCAGCGCGAGCGGGGGCTACCGGCCTTGAAGGCGCCGACGTCGGCGCCGGCCGAGAAGAACTTCGGGCTGGCGCTCGTGAGCACGACCGCGCCGATCTCCTCATCGAGCCGGATGTCGTCGATGACGGACCCCAGCTCGCGCGCGAACGCGACGTCATAGCTATTGGCGGGCGGCCGGTCCATGACGATTACGCCGACCCCGTCCTGCTTCTCAAGTTTCACAGCCATTGCATCTCACCCCAGTGCGTTTTGAACTCGAAGCCATAATTATCAGGAACCAGGTCAAACAGATTCAGGGGGTCCATCGAATGGCGACCATGATCATCGAGGGGGAGCGGGTACAGGCCGCCTCCGGCGAAACCTACGAGGTGCTGAACCCTTCCACCGGCGAGGTCGTGGACCGCGTCCCGGCAGGCGGTTCGGAGGATGTCGACCGCGCCGCCAGGGCGGCGGCGAAGGCGTTCCTGACATGGGGCAGGCTGGCCCCCGCGGAGCGCGCCCGAATTCTCCACAAGGCGGCGGCCCACGCGCACTCGAAGGTCGCGGAGATAGCTCCGATCCTCACCGCAGAGCAGGGAAAAACGCTCCTCGAGTCGAAGATCGAAGCCGAACGCTTCGCCGACAACATCGCCTGGTTCGCCGACCTTGCCGACAAGATTCACGGCGAGCACGTCTCGCTTGCCAGCACCAAGCTCTTCGGCCTGGTCGTGCGGCGACCCATCGGCGTCACCGGGGCGATCATCCCCTGGAACTTCCCTCTGACACTGGCCGCCAACAAGGTGGCACCGGCGATCGCCGCGGGCAACTGCGTCGTCCTCAAGCCGGCCAGCTCGACGCCTCTCGCCACCCTCGCCTGCATTCAGGCCCTGATCGACGGGGGCCTGCCCGAAGGCGTCATCAACGTCGTCCTCGGTTCGGGCACCAATGAGGCGATCGTCGAGCACCCGCTGATCCGAAAGATCGCACTCACCGGCTCGACCCCGACCGGGAAGCACGTGATGCGGAAAGCCGCCGATCGGCTGAAGAAACTCACACTCGAGCTGGGTGGCAGCGATCCCTGCCTTGTCATGGAGGACGCGGATATCGACGCCGCCGCCGTGGGGGTCCGTGTTGGCCGTTACTTCAACTGCGGCCAGGCCTGTCTCGCAACCAAGCGGATCTACGTGCACGAGGCCGTATACGACGAGTTCGTGGAAAAGATCGTGGCCCAGGCCAAGAAGATGAAGCCCGGCGATGGCACCAGGCCCGATAGCCGGATGGGCCCCATGCACAGCGCGAACCAGCGCGCCGAAGTCGAGGCGCAGCTCCAGGATGCCCTCGACCACGGCGCCCGGATCGTCTATGGCGGCGGCCGCCCAGAGGGCGACGAGTATGCCCGTGGCCACTTCATCAACGCGTCGGTCGTCCTCGACGTCGCGCCGGGGAGCCGGATGCTCACCGAGGAGGTCTTCGGCCCGGCTCTGCCGATCGTGAAGATCAAGGACCTTGACGAAGGGATCAGGCTCGCCAACGACTCGCCGTTCGGTCTCGGTTCGTCCATCTGGACCCGCGACATGGGCAAGGCCTTCCGGGCGATCAACGAGATCGAGGCCGGCTACACGTGGGTCAACTCGGTACAGATCGCCTACGACGAGCTTCCATTCGGCGGCACCAAGGAGTCGGGCTTTGGCAAGGAGCACGGCATCGAGGCGTTCCACCAGTACACGGAGCAGAAGTCGGTGGTCATCGGGGGCCTTTAGTCAGCACCGCGTTTCGCCGTCTGCACCTTGGGATCGGGCTGGCAGCTCTCGTCCTCACTGCGTCCTGCGCGTTCGGGCCGACCAGCCCGAAAACGTCGGCGACGCCCCCCCAGATCAACGTGCAAGGGGCGGGGACGACTTGCGCCGTCGCCGACCACGGCCTTTCCGAGGCCGCCTTCGGGTGGTCCTTCTGCTATCCGGCGACCTGGAAGTTCCAGGAGCGGCTGCAGCCAACCGCAACTCCGAGGGGCGTCGATGCGACATTTGACATCACCGACGCCTCTCCTCAAGGCACTCCCGGAAGCGGCGATTTCGGGTTCTTGATCATCAGCACCGACCAGCTCGCCGGGGCTGCCGACCTGAAGACCTGGGTGGCAACCTACATCGGTCCCGTCACTCTCACATCGATCACCTGGGGCAATTCCAAAGAGGCGGCGATCGATTCGAACGGGCACCGCTTCGCCCTGACCTCCCATCACGTCGTCGAGATGGACGTGAGGGGCGACGCGATCAGCGCCGAGATGGCAAAAAGGCTGGTGACCTGGAACTTCCTGGACTGAACGCGGCGGACTGCGTGGTCGAAGCGCAGTTGGGTTCAGGTTTCCCGCGGTGCCCCGGCTCGGCCGGGGCACCGATTGCGCTGGAGGCCCGACAGGGACGACCAGTCGCGGCGGGAGTCCCTACGCAGGCCGCTTGAAGAAGGTCTGGAACTTGATGGCGAGGCCCATGTCCCCCTTGATCTTGAGCTTGCCCTGCATGAAGGCGGCGGTGCCGTCCATCTGGCCGAGCGCGATCTTGACGTAGTCGTTGGCGTCGGCGAGAAGGGTCAGGTTCGGGCTCTCCGCCTCTCCCTTTCCGGCCTCGGCCTGGCCGTCGTGGATCTTGATCCACCACTTGCCACCCTGGTCGCCACTCAGGTCGAATTGGACCGTGGCATTCGTGCTCCCGGCCTTTGCGCTGTCGAAGTGCTGGGGCATCTGCTCGATGACCATGTCGGGCGTGACTATCTCCTGGCTCATGCGTAACCTCCGTGTGATTGTCGAATGTGTGTTTGTCGAATGTGAAGTCGCTCGGCGTGTATGCCGCCATGCGTCATCGCTGATCTGACAACATCTTAGACTCAGGCGGTGACCGATTCTGGAAGCCCGACTTTGAACTTGACGGCAGTTGCGGCCGGAATCCATGAGCTGCGGCTGCCGATCCCCTGGGAGGACGAGTTCGTCAACTGCTACCTCTTCAATCGGGGCGAGGTCGTCGATCTTGTCGACTGCGGCATCCAGTCCGACGATTCGATCAAACTCATAAGACGGGCGATAGCCGAGGTGGGCGGACCGGGAGCCCGGTTGCGCCGCCTGGTCATCACTCACATCCATCCCGACCACTACGGCGCCGCCGGCGTCCTGGCGGCGGATCCCGAGGTGGAGGTCTACCTGCACCGCCTCGAGGTGCCCCTCGTCCACCCGCGTTACCTCGAGCTCGAGCAGCTGATCGCCGAGGTCGGCCGCTGGCTCCGGATCAACGGTGCACCCGAGAAGGTGGCCAACTCGCTGATGAATGCCTCCCGCAGCCTGCGCGACTTCGTCACGCCGGCCGATCCCGTCGTCCAGCTCGACGGCGCCGAAACGCTCGAGCTCGGCGAGCATCGGGTCATCGTCCAGTGGACTCCGGGGCATTCGCCGGGCCACATGAGCCTTTACGAACCGTCGGACCGCCTACTCCTCGGCGGCGACCTCCTGCTTCCTTCGATCAGCCCGAACATCGGGCTTCACCCCCAGAGCACGCCCAACCCGCTCGATGACTTCATCTGGTCGATGGAGCGCATGGTGGCTCTCAGGCCGGCACTCGTGCTGCCCTCACACGGGCGGCCGTTCTCCCACCTGGAAGAGCATGTCGACAGGCTCAAGGCCCACCACGAGCGGCGCAAGGTCAGGATCGAGGGCATCATCGGCGACCGGGAGGTGACGGGATGGGAGGTGGCGCACGAGCTCTGGGGCCGTCGCGAGCACATCTGGGACACGCGCATGGCACTCCAGGAGGGCCTCGCCCACCTGCAGTCGATGGCGGTGGCCGGCCGCCTCGTCAAGCACGTAGGCCGCGACTCGATCACGTGGCGAGTGGCCGCCAGGGATTAACCCACCCGGGCGCCCGACACTCGAGACAGTTCGAACAGCGCCCCCAGCCGCGCGGCCCGAACCATTCGGTTGCATTGGGTGCTAAGCGGGCACTGACTCGAGGCCCCGCTTCAGGCCGAGGGGGAGGATGTCCGCCGGGTAGCTGGTGACGCCGACGAGCCCTGGTCCGGCGTGGGCGCCGACGACAGGCCCGATGTCCTGCATGACGAGAGTCTCGGCGCAGTCCTGGAGGCGATCCGCCAGGGATTGCGCGGCGGCTGGGTCGGCGGCGTGGGCGATGACCACGCACAGGCCCTGGCCGCGGTCATGCCCTCTCGTCAACTCGACCATCCGCGTCAGCGCCCGCTCCCTGGTGCGCACCCGCTCCAGCGGCGCGACTTGACCCTCGTGGATATGGAGGATCGGCTTGATCTGAAGCACCGAGCCCAGGAGAGCGCCGGCCCGACCGATGCGCCCGCCTCGGCGCAGGTATTCGAGGGTTTGCACGCTGAAGAAGGCGGCCGTCGCGGAACTGACCTCGTCGAGGGTCTTAACGATGCCGTCGATCCCTCTGCCATCGTCGGCAAGACGCGCCGCGCCGAGAGCCAGCAGCGACAGCCACATCGAGACTGCCTGGGTGTCGACGACTCGGATTCGCCTGGCATCGACGAGAGCCGCCCCCTGGACCGCCGATGCGTAGGTGCCGCTGAGCTTCGCCGAGATGTGCAGGGAGAGGACCTCGTCATGATCGCGAAGCAGCCCCTCGTAGGCTTCGGCGAAGAGGCCGGGGGAGGGCTGCGAGGTCGTCGGATGGCCTGTTGAGGACGCCAGCAGGGCATAGAACCGCGCCGGTGTCATGTCAACGCCGTCGAGGTAGCTCCGGCCGTCAAGGGTGACGGTGAGGGGTACCACCGAGATCCCGCGTTCGCTGGCCAGGTCGGGCGGTAGGTCGGCTGTCGAGTCGGTGACGATTGCGATCGAGCGGCTCAACGCATCTCCAAGCGCCGGCTGGCCTCGACCAGGTCGAGCAGGGCCTGCTCCGAACCACGGGCCACCTCTTCAAGGCGGGCCGAGAAGGCGGTCGCGGCGGCCGTGACCCGGCCGGCCAGGCGTGAAGTTCCGAGGCGCGCAAGCGCACTGCCGAGGCCCATCGAAGCCAGCGCCTGCGCCTTGGCGAGCGGAGCCCTGCCACCTTCGAGAACCGTCCGCGCCGCGTCCGACCCCTGCCGGCCGGCGGCGCCGAGGCGGCTGAGCCAATATCCCATCTCGACGCCGACCTCGCGGCCGGCGTCGGCGAGGTAGGCGCGGGCGGCCGCCGCCTCGTCCATGGCCGCGAACCTCAGGTACGCGCTGCCCAGACCGGATGGCGAGTCCGCCGCCTCACCCGTGACGCGGAGCGTGACGGGCGCGAACAGGATCCGCGAGCGGCCCTTCACGGCGGGCGCTTCCCCCTGGACGTAGCGGCGGGCGACGAGACCGAGCTTCTCGAGTTCGCGAAGGAGGTCGTACGCGGTCCAGGCGGAGATCCGCATGCGCGCGCCCACCAGCGAATAGTGAACAGCCGAGCCGGCCTCATCGGTGAGGCGGCTCAGGACCTCCAGGGCTTCGAGGCGGCGGGGGGTGAGGAGTAGAAGCACACCTCTGTAATACACCCAAGAAACCAAAAAGGTTGGTGCCGGAACGTCCGCCTCCTAGGGAGGGTCCCTTTCGTCGAGCGCCATGCCACCTTTGTTGATGCGGTGGAAAATGCGGCGTTCCACCGGCCTGATGAGGACAAGGCCCCCGAGCACGACTCCGGTCCCGGCGCCGGCGAGGATGAAAAGCCCGAAGCCGGCCGCCATGCCGAGCGCGGCGACCACCCACACGGTCGCCGCGGTGGTGAGGCCGCGCACGTCGTCGCCGGAGCGGAAGATGGCCCCCGCACCCAGGAATCCGACCCCGGTGACGACCTGGGCCGCAATTCGGGTCGGGTCCGTGGTGTGGCCGGGGAGGAGGTAGAAACCGGCGGCGGTGAAAAGGCACGAGCCCAGCGCCACCATGCCCATCGTGCGGATGCCTGCGGAATGGCCGCGGTACTCCCGTTCGGCTCCGATCAGCGCGCCGATGAGGAGCGCGGCCAGCAGCCGCAGGACGATCTGGACCTGATCGTCATTCGACATGCGCTCTCAGTTGCTCGGGGTGACGTCGCGTTCGCCGCCGCCCGCCGGATCATCCGGGAGCTCGGGCAGGTCGAGGCTGTTGACGAGATCTCGGAAAACGGCCAGCCGGTCAACATCGTCACCGGAGCCGGCCTCGTCGTCGTCCTTTTCGGGCAGCACGCCCGCCTTCTCCAGAACATCGGGAGCCACGTAGATGGGGCATTCCATCCGCACCGCCAGGGCGATGGCGTCGCTCGGCCTGGCGTCGACGTCGAGCTCACGGCCGTTCTGGCGAAGATGGAGTCGCGCGAAGAAGACTTCATTGGACAGCTCGGTGACGACGATCCTGTCGAGCCGGATGTCGAGGGTTCCCATCGTCGTCGCCATCAGGTCGTGGGTGATCGGGCGGTCCGGCGCGATCCCAGTGATCTTGAGAGCGATCGCATTCGCCTCGGCCACGCCGATCCAGATCGGTATGTAGCGGTCTGCGCCCTTCTCCTTGAGGATCACGACGTGCTGGCCGGTGGGCACGTGAACCCTGATTGAATCGACAGCGACCTCTATCAGATCTTCGATTTGGACGCCTCCTGCATCTTTGGTACGGCCTGCGACCCATTCTAGGTGCGCGCCGCACCGAGAACCGACTGAAATGCCAGCCTAGAATCGGGCGGATGGCGAAGGGGTCGAGGAAGGGAAGGCTGATCCTGATCGACGCCCACAGCCTCATCTACCGGGCCTTCTTCGCGCTCCCTCCGATGTCCACCGTCGGCGGAGAGGTGACGAACGCCGCCTACGGCTTCACATCGATGCTCGCCATCGTTCTTGCCAACCGTCCTGAGTACGCCGTGGCCGCTTTCGACGTGGCGGCCCCGACGTTCCGCTCCCAGGAGTACCCCGAGTACAAGCAGGGCCGCAAGCCGATGCCCGACGACCTTCGGCCCCAGATCGAGCGCGTGCGCCAGATCCTCACGGCCTTCCGGATCCCGATCCATGCCCTGCCCGGCCACGAAGCCGACGACATCGTGGGGACCCTGGCGCGCATCGGCGAGGAGAAGGGTCTTCAGGTCACGATCGTCAGCGGGGACCTCGACTGCCTGCAGCTCGTTTCGGATTCGGTCGAGGCCCTGGTGCCCCGGAGGGGGATCACCGACACGCTCACCTACGGTCCCGACCAGGTCCGCCAGCGCTACAACCTCGAGCCCAACCAACTCATCGATTACAAGGCGCTGCGCGGCGACACCTCGGACAACATCCCGGGGGTTCCGGGAGTGGGTGAGAAGACGGCAAGCCAGCTCATCCAACAGTTCGGGTCGGTCGAGAACCTGCTCGAAAACCTCGATCAGCTGAAGGAGGGGCGCATCCGAACGGCACTTGGTGAGAACCGCGACAGGATCGCTCTCGGCAAGCGCCTGGTGACGATCAACCGAGCAGTCGACGTCGAGCTCGACCTCGAAAAAGCCCGCTGGACGCGTTACGACGACAACGATGTGCGCCGCCTCTTCGACGAACTCGAGTTCCGCGCCCTGATCAGCCGCTTTCCGCCACCTGACGTCGTCGAGATCGCCCCTGTGCAGCCGACCCTTGCCTTCGAGCCCACCGCGCCCGCCTCGGGAGCGCAGCTGGTGGACGGCGAGGAATCACTGCGGGCGCTCGTCGACAGTCTCAAGGGCCTGGAGGAGGCCGGCGTCTTCGGCCTCTGGGATGGCAGCCCGCGCGATTCACGGATCGTCGGCCTGGGCATCGCCTCGGCGGCAGAGTCCTGGTACCTACCGTTGAATCACGACCTGTCGTTGGGAAGCGGCGCCAACCTGCCGCTGGAAAGTGTCACGAGAGACATCACGCCACTTCTGCGGGGTATCGAGCTCCTCAGCCACGACGTCAAGGAGATGCAGCTCGCCTTCGACGGCCTCGATCCCCACCAGTACCACTGGGGTTTCAGCAGTTCGTTGGCCGCATACCTCCTTGGCGCCGGGGCCCGCGATCCGCGCCTCGAGGACCTGGCCCGCGACTTCCTCGGAGTCGAGTTGATGAGCAGCGAACAATTCCTGGGGACCGGCCGCCACACGCGCCCGGTGTCCGCCACCTCGCCTGCCGACGCGGCCACCTTTGCGGCTGCCCGGGCCCAGGCCATCTTCAACCTCCGCCCTAGGCTTGCGGCCGAAATGCGCAACCTGGGTGTCGACTACCTTTTCCACGAGGTCGAGCTGCCTCTTGCCCGCGTCCTCGCAGCGATGGAGGCGGAGGGTGTCGCCATCGACTCCGCGTACCTCGGTGAGATGGCTGTCGAGCTCAATCAACAGCTCGCCGAGATCGAGGTGGAGGTTGCGGCCGCGGCCGGCGAGCAGCGTTTCAACCTGAATGCGCCCCAGCAGCTCGCGAAATTCCTCTTCGAAGACCTGAAGCTGCCCGTGGGGAAGCGCAACAAGACCGGCTACTCGACGGATGCCGAGACTCTCGAGGGGCTGCGCGACAAGCACGTCGTGGTGCCGCGGATCCTTGAGCACCGCCAGCTGTCCAAGCTGAAGTCAACCTATGTCGACTCCCTCCCCCTGCTCGTCGACCCCCGCGATTCACGGGTCCACACCTCGCTGGGCCAGGCGGTGACGGCGACCGGCCGGCTGTCCTCCTCCAACCCGAACCTCATGAACATCCCGATCCGTACCGAACTCGGTCAGCGGATTCGGCGTGCCTTTGTGGCGGGGCGGCCGGGGACTGTGATCTTCTCGGCCGACTACTCGCAGATCGAGCTCCGGATCGCGGCCCATCTCAGTCAGGATCCGAACCTCCTCGGCGCCTTCGAGGCCGGCCAGGACATCCACGCGGCGACCGCGGCGACTGTCTTCAAGGTGCCGCTCGAACAGGTTGACGCGAGCCAGAGGCGGCTCGCCAAGATCGCCAACTTTGGCTCTCTCTACGGCCAGGGCGAGTACGGGCTCTCTCAACAGATGGGCATCCCGGGCGATGTGGCGCGCGAATTCCTGAAGAACTACTGGACCGCCTACGCGCATCTGAAGGAATGGCTCGATGGGGTGCGCAATCGTGCCCGCGAGGAGGGGGTCGTCATCAGCGAGACCGGGCGCCGAAGGTCCATCCCCGACCTTCGCTCACCGAACTGGCAGCTGCGCGCCGCCGCGGAGCGGATGGCGATCAACTTCCCGATCCAATCGCTTGCCGCCGACATCATCAAGATCGCCATGGTCCGCCTCCAGCGCGAGATCGAGGAGCAGCGCCTGGCCGGCGCGATGATCCTCCAGGTGCACGACGAGCTCGTCTTCGAGATCCCGGAGGGCGAGACGGAGGCGTTCACCGACCTGGTCCCACGGGTAATGGTGAGCGCCTACGAGCTCCAGGGAGGGCTCGAGGTCGAAGCCAGGGTCGGGCCCAATTGGGCGGACCTCAGAAAGCTGACCACCGTTCGGGCTTAGTTCACCGGCCGGACCAGGATGCCCGAGCTGCCGGAAGTCGAGACGATCGTGAACGACCTCAGGCCCCTCGTCGTCGGATTTCGGATCGAGGAGGTCGACCTCCGCTTTCCGTCGATAGTCCGCTACCCAGAGCCGGAGGACTTCGCGCGGGGACTGGCCGGGCGCCGCATCGAGTCGCTCACGCGGCGCGGGAAGTACATGCTGTTCCAGCTCGACTCACCTGCGCTGCTCGTCGTTCACCTGGGCATGACGGGACAGCTTCTCCACCTGCCCCCGGATGCCCCATTCAAGCCGCACACGCACGCGGTCCTCGCCATCGAAGGGGGTGCCCAGCTGCGCTATAGGGATCCTCGCCGCTTCGGCCGCCTCCTGCTCGGTAGCGAAGAGGAGCTGGTCCTCGCGCGGCAGCTGCCGCGGCTCGGCCCCGAGCCGCTGTCCGATGAGTTCACGGCCGCCGAGCTGGGACGGCGCCTGAAGGGACGCCGCGCGCCGCTGAAGGTGATGCTCCTCGACCAGGCCGTCATCGCCGGCGTCGGCAACATCTATGCGGATGAGGCGGCTTTCCGCGCCCGGATTCGCCCTGACAGGCCCGCCGGCAAGCTGGGCCGCGTCTCCCTTTCCCGGCTCCACGATGCGCTCCGGGAGGTGCTCCTGCTGGGCATCCGCAACCGCGGGAGCTCAATTGAGGACTATGTGGACGTGTGGGGAGCGAAGGGCCGCCAACAGGAGGAGCTGCTCGTCTACGGGCGGGGCGGCAAACCCTGCGTCAACTGCGGCAGGCCGCTGGCCCTCGTGAGACTCGGGGGACGGGCGACGGTCTTCTGCCGTCGCTGCCAGCGATGATTCGAGCCCGTGTCCAGCGTCTGCTGGCCGTGATCGGCGCCCTGTCCTTCGTGTTTGTTTTGCTCTCTCTGGCGGTGGCGGCCGGCGCTCTCCGCCCCCTCGACGTGGGCGTGTCAAGGACGCTCGCCGCCGACTGGATCCCGGCCCTGCACGTTCTGCTCCAGGGCGTCGCCCTGCTCGGCGGAATCGAGGCCACGTCGCTCGTCGCACTCGGGATCTTCGTGTTCCTCTGGCGGCGGGGTTACCGCCTCGGAGCCCTTTCCGTGGGAGCGTTCTTTGGCGCCGTGGTCATCGAGCTGGCTTACAAAAAGCTCCTGAGACACCCCGGTCCGCCCCTTGCGATCAGCCACCCCGACGGCCCCAGCCTCTCGGATCTCGCGGACTCCTCGCTGCAGTTGCAGGCAAGCTTCCCGAGCGGCCACATGACAAGGACGGTCATCGTCTACGGCCTTCTCGCGTTCATCGTGCACCGGCTTGCGCCCGCCGGATTCTGGCGCAGGGTCGCCGTGCCGGCGGCGATCGCGCTCATCGTCCTGATGGCCTTCGACCGCGTGTACCTTGAAGTCCATTGGGCATCGGACGTCGTGGGCGGACTTGTCCTGGGATGCCTGGGCCTTGCCGTCGCCATCACCTGGCTCGAGTTTCGAGGGGGAACTGCAATTGAGTGAGCGTTCGGTGGTCCTGCTGGTCACGGCCGGTACCCGCGACGAGGCTGAGAACCTCGGCGAAGGTCTGCTGGCGGCCGGCCTCGGCACACGCGGCTCCGTCATCCCCGCCGTTCACTCCTTCTGGCTGGAGTCGGGAGAGATCAAGCGCGGCCACGAAGCGCTCCTTCTGGTGACCACAACGGCGGCCCACGAGGCCGAGGCCCGCGACTTCATCCGTCGCAACCACTCCTTCGACGAGCCTCACGTCGTCGCCCTGAGCACGGGTGCGGTTTCCTGACCGCGTCCCCCTGGGGACCTTTCCCACTCCTCTCGAGCCGCTCCCGAACTTTTCCCGGGAGCTTGGCGTCGAGGTTGTGGTCAAACGCGACGACCTGACCGGCCTCGCTTTCGGCGGCAACAAGGTCCGCAAACTGGAGATGCTGATGGCCGAGGCGGTGCGCCTTGGCGCCCGCACCGTCATCACCTCCGGGTCCACGCAGTCCAACCACTGCCGCTGCACCGCTGCTGCGGCGCGGAAGCTGGGACTGGAGGTGGAACTGGTGCTCTTCGAGGGCCGCCACAACGAGCCCAACGGCAACCTGCTTCTCGACAGCCTGCTGGGTGCGACGGTGGAGGTCCGACCCCTATCCGACAGCCCCCGCTCCGGTGAGCTGATGGCGGCCGCGGCTTCGCGTCACTCGAACGCCTACGTGATCCCTTTCGGCGGTTCCAACGACATCGGTGCGGCCGCCTACGTCTGGGGGTATCAGGAGCTCGCCGAGCAGCTCGCTGCAAAGGGCAGACGAGGAGGGACCGTGGTCTGTGTCACCTCCAGCGGCGCCACCCACGCCGGCCTTGCCCTCGGTGCTGCGCTCGACGAAGGCGGGCCCCGCGTCGTCGGCATATCGATCGCCGAACCGGTGGAGGTGTGCCGGCGGCGGGTGGCCGTCCTCGTCCGAGAAGCTGCTTTGCTGCTCGGCGTCGACGGCGACGGCGCGGAGGTCACGGTGCTCGACGGGCAGCAGGGGGGAGGCTATGGCGTGCCGACCCCGGCTTCGGTCAAAGCGATCCGCGACGTGGCGCGGCTGGAGGGGATCTTCCTCGACCCGGTTTACACCGCGAAGGCGATGGCCGGCCTCATCGCGTCGGCGCACGAGCTGGCTGAGCCCATCGTCTTCCTGCACAGCGGGGGGACGCCCGCCCTTTTCGCGTATGCGGGGGAGCTCTAGGCCGCCTTGATCCGTCGGCCGCGTCGGATCCAGCTCCAGCTCGGGCTAGGAAGCCAGCGCTCCGGTAGCCAGAGCACGAACGCAGACCAGGCGAGGCCGAGAAGGAACCCGCCGATGACGTCGCTTGGCCAGTGGACGCCCGCCCAGACGCGGGCGAGGCAGGCAAATAGGGCAAGCAGGCCTGCGGCCCACCAGAGCGGCGGTCGCAGGCGCGGGCTGATCCGAGGCGCGATCGAGGCGGCGAGCATCACGGCCAGCCAGGTGAAGAAAACGGCATGCCCGCTCGGGAAGCTGTAGCCGGTCTCGGGGTTGATGACGCTCACGAGATCGGCGGTCGGGCGGTGTCGAGCGAACGACGACTTCAGCAGGTTGTCCCAGAGGCTCGAGAGAGAGCCGACGAGCATCAACCAGCCTCCGCGCCGATCCCATAACGCAACCGCGCCGCACATGAGAAGGCCGAAG
Source organism: Chloroflexota bacterium (assembly GCA_043740835.1). Lineage (GTDB taxonomy): Bacteria > Chloroflexota > Dormibacteria > Dormibacterales > Dormibacteraceae > JAYUBK01. The sequence goes on along the minus strand of JAYUBK010000124.1, from coordinate 5,004 downwards.
ATCAGCTGTTTGGTGCCGCCCAGCCAATTGATGGCCTCAAAGACGTAGGTGACGGGCCCCCACGGAAACTGCTGGACGAACAACTCAACAGGCCGGTCGAACGGCAGGTACCCATAGGTCGTGATGGCAAGGGCGTCGAGCGCAAATAGAACGACGAGGATGACGGTCAGGTATGCCAGCCAGTGCCGCGCCGCGCGGCCCGGCCGCCCGGCGATGACCTCGTCGGCGGCCTGCTTGCCCTCGGCGGCGACCGGGTTGGCGGGCTCGTCTCCCGAGTTCATTCGACTGGCTTTGGATGGGCGGAGGCGAGGATCACATTGAGGCCGCCTTCCTCGGCGACGATCTCGGCCGGCGTCCGGCCGATCTTCCCTGTCTCCTGGTTGTCCGCGTACACGTTCACCTCCGGCGTGGTTTCGATCAGGATTCGCTTGAACCTCACCCCGCCCTCCTCCTCGTGGTGCTTGCCGAGGACTGTCGAGGCGATGAGCCGGCCCACGAGGTCCACCTTGGAGGCGCCCACCCGGATCGAAAGCTCGAGGGACCTGTCGGTGGGGGTGCTGTCGCCGACCGGGAGCTGAGCGCCGATCGATGGAGTGTTGGCGAATACGAGCGACATGGCGTCGCCCTCCTCCTCGATGTCGCCGGTGATCTTGTAGTGAAACGGTGGCGAGTCGGCGACCGCTCTAAAGTGATCCTTCAGCTCGCCAAAGGTCATGTCCTTCGCCGCCTCGCCCAGGGCGATCGCCTCGCCAAAGAGGCCGATTGCGGCGGCCTCGAGGAACGGTTGTCCGTCCACGCGACCGAGGGTGACCGGATAGGCCTGGCCGGTCTTGATGATCGCGATCGCCTCGTCGATGTCCTTCGGCATGCCGAGGGCGCGGGAGAAGTTGTTGAAGGTGCCCAGCGAGATGACCCCCATCGCGTGGGGAGTGTCCGCCAGCTTTCGGGCCACGAATCCGATGGTGCCGTCGCCGCCGGCCGCGATCACGTTCGACTTGGGCGCGAGCATCTTCATAAAATCGGCCTTGGGGTCGAACTCGACGATGGTGTAGTCGGAGAAGGCGCTGCGGAGCTTCGCCTCGACCTCGGGTGTCATTGAGCCCGCCTTGGGGCTGATAATCAAGAGGCGGTCCGTCAACGGCTGGTTAGTTGTCATTGAGAATGGATTTTAACAGGGACATGGTGACGTATGAAAAGCGATACTGAAGTTGTAGCAAATGGCTAAAGGTCAGCCCCTCAAGAAGCTCGCCAGGTTGAAAGACGACGACGTCCGCAAGCGTCTCCGCGCCCATGTCGTGGACGGCCACATGAACCTCGAGGAGTCCGATCCCGACGCGACGCCCCTGGTCAACAAGAAGGCCGCGGCGGCGGCGGCGATCCCCGACGAGGACCGGATCATGAACCTCCAGGATCAGCTTCATGCGGAGGGCAAGCGATCGATCCTGATCGTCCTCCAGGGCATGGACACGTCCGGGAAGGACGGCACCATCCGCCACGCCCTCCGGGGGCTCAATCCCCAGGGCACCCGGATCGTCGCCTTCAAAGTCCCGAGTGCGATCGAAAAGCGACATCCGTTTCTCTGGCGGATACGGAACGCCCTGCCCTCTGCCGGCGAGATCGTGATCTTCAACCGCTCGCATTACGAGGATGTCCTCGTGCCAAAGGTCCATAAGCTCATGCCCGATTCGGTCATCGAGTCGCGCTACAAGGAGATCAACGCCTTCGAAAAGCAGGTCAGCGCGAAGGGCACCACGATCGTCAAGTTCTACCTCCATATTTCTTACGACGAGCAGCGCCAGCGGCTCCTCGATCGTCTGGCCGACCCGGACAAGAACTGGAAGTTCAGCGAGGCGGACATCAAGGAGCGGCCCTTCTGGGACGACTACCGCGCTGCCTTCGATGAGGCCATCGCCGCGACGTCCACCGACGTCGCCCCCTGGTTCATCATCCCGGCCAATAAGAAGTGGTACCGGAACTGGGCGGTCAGTGAGATCATCGCCCGGACGATGGAGGACATGAACCTCCAGTACCCGAGGCCGCATCTGAACATCGCCGATCTCCGCAAGCGACTGAAGCCGGTTCCGTAAAGCTCCCGGCGAAAGCGGGCCGACCCGAGGTGGGTCGGCCCGCTCGACTGTCTAGATCCAGCGGCGGAGGCGAAGTCCGAGAAGGATTCCGCCCGGGACAACCACCAGCAGACCGATCATGACGAAGAAAGAGGTCAGCGAGCGGATGCCAAAGAAATTGAAGTTCGTGCTGAAGAAGCTGATGATCACCGTCGCCGGCAGAAGGACGGTCGAGACGATCGTCAGCAGCTTGATGACCTGCCCCGTGCGGTGGGCGACCTGCGAGACATAGATCTCGAAAGCCCCGTTCACGGAATCCTTGGCGGCCTGCAGCCTGTCGACCACGGTTGAAAGCTCTTCCTGCAGGTCTTTGAAATAGGGCTCCACGTCGTCGCCTGCCACGAAAGGGAAATCTGGCCGTGTGAAAGCCGCAAACACGCTCCTGTGCTGCTCAACGAGGCGGACAAGGTTGAAGACGTGGCGCTTCATGGCGATCAGCTGTTCGAGGAAGGTCTCCGACTCCTCGCGGAGAGCCCGTTCCTCGAGCCGTTCGATGTCCTCCTCGAGGTGCTCGAAGATCCCCTCGTAGTACTCCAAAAGTTCGTCCAGGAAGATGTAAACCGCGTAGGCGGTGTGATAGCGGGCGAGTTCCGGGCTGAGGAGAAGCCTCTCCCGGACCTGTTCGAGGAATGGCAGCGGGGTCTTGTGGGCGCTGACGAGGAAATTGGGGCCTGCGAAGAGATCGAGCTCGGTCGCCACGATTCGGTGCTTCGGGCGGTTTACGGTCGCGACCGTCACCGACACGAAGTAGTGGTCGTCGAAGGCATCCACCCGCGGTCGCTGCCACGACGCCATCGTCGCCTCGACCCCCACGGTGTGCAGCTTCAGGAGTTCCGCGACCTTGCGGATGTCAGCCTCGCCGTATTCGGAGAGGTCGACCCAGGCCAGGTTCTCCTTCGAGAGGGACAGTTTGTAGAGCTGGTCCAGGGGAAAGTCATCGTGGGGATGGTTCCCGTGCAGGAGGGTGGTCGTTATGGTCCCCGCCGCCTTCGACTCGACCTTGCCTTCCAGCTCGATCTCGTGGTGACCCGGAACCGCGGGCGCGGCCGGGTTTTCGCCTGCGACGGCGATTGCTCTGCCCTGGCCCGATGACGATCGTTTCTCCCGGCCCTCCCCGGAGGCCGTTCGTTTCGCAGCCTCGGCCGGCCCGACGTCCTCCGGCCTCCCGTCCTTGGCTGAAGCCGGGGGACGGGCTGGGGCGGAGGCCGGCTTGCCTCCGGCGGTCGGTGTTCTCGATTTCGGTCTAGCCATCGGAGGTGATTATCATCTATTGTGCTATCACATATGGCAACAGCAGATCGCAAGCCCCCAACAACAGGACAGGCCGGTCGCCAGGTTCGCAGCGCGGCCCAGAACCCAGTCCTCGAATTTCTGGAGAGGGTGGGTTACGTCGTTCGGGGACTTCTCTACCTCGTCATGGGAATCCTCGCGCTCCAGATCGCGACCAGCCGCCAGGGAGGCAAGGCCACCGACCAGAAGGGCAGCCTTCTCGTCCTCGTCTCCAATCCCTTCGGCAAGTTCGTCCTGATCGCGTTCATCGCCGGCCTCGGCGCCTATTCGATCTGGGGCTTCGTGAGGGCCGTCTACGACCCACTGCATCGCGGCAAGGACGCCAACGGCATTGTGCAGAGGCTGGGGATGGCCTGGAGCGGCTTTGCCTACGGTGCGATGGTGGTGTTCGCCCTGCAGTTCCTCGGCGGGAAGGCGAACGCCTCCAACCCGGACCCGCTGCCGGGTTTCGCAGCGTCGCTCCTGAGCCACCCGTTCGGCTACTGGCTGACACTCGGCGCCGGGATCATCGCCATCGCGGCCGGCATCGGCCAGTTCATCGAGTCCCGCAAGGCTGGATTCCGCAAGGATCTCCAACTGGACGAGATGAGCAAGACCGAGAAAGACCTGGCGATAGGTCTGGGCCGCTTCGGGTACTTCGCCCGCGGCGTCGTCTTCGTACTCGTAGGCTATTTCCTAACCCAGGCAGCGCAGCACCATGACGCCAGCCAGGCGAAGGGGTATGGGGGCGCCTTCCTCGCCCTGCTCAACGAACCATTCGGCCACGCTTTGCTTGGGGTCGTGGCGCTCGGCTTCGTGGCGCTCGGGCTCCACAGCTTCGCGCAGGCGCGCTATGAGCGGCTGATGGGGAGCAGCTAGGCTTGACCGAGGCCCTCCACAGGGCACCGGGACGCGAGGGGGTTTCGAGCCATCTGCGTCCCGGTCTCCTCCTCGTCGCCCTCGTCTCGCTGCTCGTGTTCGGAGCCGACACGATCGCCAGCCTGTACGCCACCTACCTACCTTTCGACATCCCCGTCGAACGCGCCGTCCAGGCGGTGCCCTGGGGCCCGGCCATTGGGATCTTCAGCTTCTTCGACTGGCTTGAGGGCCTTCGCCAACTGGCCGCCGCCGGGGCGGGCATCCTACTGGTTCTGATCCTCAATCGGCGCGCGGTCCTGCTGATGATCTTCGGAGCACTGTCGGGGACGGCCTACACCGTCGTCCAGGCCCTCGTCCATCGCCCCCGGCCCGACGCCGGCCTCGTGCACGTCATTCGACACACCGGCAACTTCAGCTTTCCGAGCGGGCATGTGGTGTTCTTCACCTGGTTCCTGACGCTGCTGATCCTCTGCCTTGCGGTGCGCTACCTGCCGCGCCCGGCGCTCACCGGCCTCTGGGTCGTGGCGGCGCTGATTCTCCTGACGGTTGCGATCGGGCGTGTCTACGATGGCGAACACTGGCCCAGCGACGTCCTCGGCGGCTTCAGCCTGGGAGTCGGCTGGACCGCACTGGGACTTTCGATCAGGTGGCTGTCCGATCCGGTCTTCGAAAGGTCCGCAAAGCGACCTATTCTCGCCGCGTGAGGTGGCCCGAGACCCCATAATTCGGG
>JAYUBK010000123.1:0-6252 GCA_043740835.1 Chloroflexota bacterium | reverse complement strand
TGATGCCGGGCAGGATCATCTCCCGCTGCGCGGCCGCGGTGACGATGGCAACGGCGGTGCCGTACTCGGGCTTGCCGGTGCCCTCCATGATCCCGGGGATCTCGCGGAACTGGCGACGGACCTCTTCGACGACGAGTCCGCCGGCGCGCCCCACGGCGAGCATCGCCAGCGATCCAAAGAGGAACGGCAGGATCCCACCCAGGAACAATCCGACGATCACGAGGGGGTCGCTGAGGTCGAACAGCGTGTGCTGGCCGACCTTGTCCAGTTCCTGTGTGTAGGAGGAGAAGAGGACTAGGGCCGCAAGGCCGGCCGAGCCGATGGCATAACCCTTGGTCACCGCCTTGGTCGTGTTGCCGACCGCGTCGAGCGGGTCCGTGATGCCGCGCACCTCGTCGGGGAGGTTGGCCATCTCGGCGATGCCGCCGGCGTTGTCGGTGATGGGGCCGTAGGCATCGATGGCCACGACGATTCCAGTCATCGAGAGCATGCCGACCGCGGCGATGGCAATGCCGTAGAGCCCGCCGAGGTCGTAGCTGATGATGATTCCGGCGCCGATGGTGATGACAGGCAGTGCGGTGGCCATCATGCCGATCGCCTGGCCCGCGATGATGTTCGTCGCGTGACCGGTCTCGGACGCCCGCGCGATCAGGTGGACCGGCCGGTAGCGCGTCTCCGTGAAGTACTCGGTGATCATGACGATGAGCATCGTGATGACGACGCCGACAACGCCCGCCCAGAAGAGGTTCAGGGGGTCGTGGCCGAACTTTTCGCTGACCAGGTAGCCCTGGTTCACGAAGTACTGGGTGATGAAGAAGAAGAAGGCGATGGAGATCGCGGAGGCGATCACCAGACCCAGGTAGAGGGCGCCCATGATCCACTTGGGATTGAAGACGCGTACCGCGAAGGTTCCGAAGACTGAGCCCACGATCGAGGCACCGCCAAGCATCAGCGGGTAGATCGCCCAGCCGATGTTGCCCTTGAACAGGAGAGAGCCGAGGAGGATCGCGGCGATCATCGTCACCGCATAGGTTTCGAAGAGGTCGGCCGCCATGCCGGCGCAGTCGCCGACGTTGTCGCCGACGTTGTCGGCGATGACCGCGGGGTTGCGAGGGTCGTCCTCGGGGATGCCGGCCTCGAGCTTGCCCACGAGGTCGGCTCCGACGTCAGCCGCCTTGGTGTAGATGCCTCCACCGAGACGGGCGAACACGGAGACGAGGCTGGCCCCGAAGGCGAGGCCGACGAGGCTGTTGGGATCTTGGAAGAGCCAGTAACTGGCCGCAACCCCGAGGAGTCCGAGGCCGACAACCATCATTCCGGTGACGGCACCGCCGCGGAAGGCGACCGAAAGCGCCTTGTTGAGACCGCCTCGCGCCGCTTCGGCGGTGCGCAGGTTGGACCGTACCGACACGTTCATGCCGACATAACCGGCGGCGGCGCTGAGAACGGCGCCCACGACGTAGAGCACGGCCGTCTGCCAGCCGAGAAGGACCCCGATCACGACGGCGATCACGGCCCCGATGACGGCGATGACGATGTACTGGCGGTTCAGGTAGGCGGAGGCGCCCTCCTGGATGTAGGCGGCGATCTCGCGCATCCGCTCGTTGCCGGGCGACTGCCGCATCACCCAGACCGTGAGGCCGATGGCGTAGATGACCGCCAGGGCTCCGGCACCCACCGCATAACCAAGGAATCCGAAGTTCATTCCAGGACCTCTTTCTTACGTAGTTGGACTCGGGCTCGAGCCCGAGGGGATTGGGGACGGACGATAGTGGGGCTGATCCAGGAACTGATCGAGCCGATCAACCTCGGCTCCAGAGAGGACGTAGACCTTGGGATCGCCCGCAAGGCGGGCGTAGCGCGAGGACCCGTCGAAGCTCTGTTTGCCGACCGATAGGTTAAAGGAAACGCCGCCGCCGACGCGACACGCAACCGCCAGGTGGGGATGCTCAAACCCGTAGTCGACTCCCGGGGCCGCCGTCAGGATGATGTCCGACGGCGTCAGCGTGTGGAGTTGCGTGATGAGGCCGTCGACGTCGGAGTCGCGGGCAGGGGCGGGCACCGGCGTCTTGATCGACCAGTTGCCCAGACTCGTCGGGCGCTGGAGAGCGAGGGTCTTACCATCCGCCCCTGTCATCTCCAGCGCGACGCTTTCGCCCGCGGTGCAGCCCAGGAAAACCTGACCGGAGGGCCCCGCTGGATGCGACTGTGGCCGGGTCTGGTAGATATAGGCCGCGAACACTCCGACGATCGCGAGCAGGACAGCGGCGCCCTTCCAATTGATCATCGGAACGCTAGTGGCGGCGGCGGGCCCAGACGATGATGCCTCCCGCCACCACGAGGATCGGCAGCAGAAGCATCGTGATGAACACGTTGACGTTCTGCTGCTCCTGGGTGAGGGTCAGCGGGGGGTTCCGACCGGCCTTCGGAGGGATCGAGATCAGGCTCTCCTGCTCGGCCAGCCAGTCGAGGCTGCCCGTCAGCAGCTGGGTGTTCACGACCGTGGCCGCGAGCGCGCGGTTCTCCCCCATCGACGAGCTTCCGATGAGCACGAGGCGCTGCTTCCTGGTGCCGGCCGCCGTCTTTTCGACGGTGGCCATGAGGACCAGCGGGCCGGGTTTGTCCTTGCCTGCCTGCTTCTTGAGGTCCTGGCGAGGCTCCTGGATCAGGTACGAGAGGTCAGAGCTCCTGGCGACCTGGACGACGGTCTCGTCGCTGCCGCCGCTGCCCGAGAGCGCATCCGAGACCGGGAAGAAGGCAACCCTGTTGTTGAGGTCTTTGGCGATCGGCGAGTTTCCGTATTGGGTGACTGCGGGCGTCGTCGGGTCGTTGCTCGCCGAGTGGGCGGCATCGGGGTCGACGACGAGGCCGCCGCTGAAGCTGAGCGCATAGGGCTTGAGGAGCTCGTTGTACTTGGCCGTCGTCGTCGCGTCGAGCCAGGGATCGAGTGCCAGGAGCAACTTCCCGCCTGCCGCGAGGTAGGCCGTCAGCGCTCGAGTGCCCGCTTCGCTGAGGCCCTTGGCCGGTCCCATCACGACGACGACGCTGCAGTCGGCAGGAACCGTCTCGGCCTGGGAGAGAAGCAGGTCCCTGGTCGTGAAGTTGTCCTTCACGATCTGCTGGGAGGCCTCCGAATAGCCCTGGACGCTGGCTGTGTCCTTGAGGTCACGCTCGCCGTCCCCGATGGTCCAGCAGACCTCGGGCGTCTGGTTCGACTCCAGCTTCAGGACTGCGGCTGTGATCTCCTGTTCCGACTGCTGGCCGTAGTTGAGGAGCGTGGTCTTGCCGTGGTACTGGATGACCACTGTCTGGGCGACCTGGACATTGAGAGCGCGGGCCTGCTCGGGATTGCTGTTGGGGTCGACGACCGCGACCTTGACGTGGCTGCTGGCCGCCTGGTAGCGGGAGAGCAGGGCCTGTACGTCCGACAGGCCGGGGTCTCCGCGGGCGAAGAAGAGGATGACCTGGATGTCCGAATCCGCCGCCTGGGCAACCGCAACCGACTTCGCCGCCAGGGTGTTGGCATGGGACCTCGTGAGGTCGAGCGCATGGGTGTCGCGCGAGGCGAGGACGTTTCCCATGACAAGGAGGCCGACGACAAGCGCCGTGATCAGGACGCTAAGGCTGCCGAAACGCGACTGGCGGCTCGAGACAAGGTCGCGAATCGCGCTCGGATCGAGGACAGCGTAGGCGACGATCAGGGCGACTCCCGCGATCAGGGGGTAGGAGCCCGCGCCGATGCGCCCCTCGACAAGGGAGATGCTGACGCCTAGGAAGATCAGGGCGACGCCGAAGATGGCGCAGAAGATCGCGAAGCGTCTCTCCCACGACTGGATCATCGCCAGCGCCTCGACTCGATGACCCGCGTCGCCAGGAAGAGGGATCCGACGATGAGGGACAGGAAGTAGACGACGTCCTTGACCTGGATCAGCCCGCGGCTGAAGCCCGCGTAGCGATTGGAACCGCCGACATAGTCGAAGAAGCTGTCGTAGGGCGCGCCGAGGAACTGGGAGAAGATGCCCAGGTACCACAGCAGCATCAGCCCGACGACGCCGATGACAGCCGCGATGATCTGGTTTTGCGTGACGCTCGAGGCGAGCACCCCGATGGCCGTGAAGGTGGCGCCGACAAGCAGGAGTCCGGCGTAGCCCGAGGCGATCGTGCCCCAGTCGAGGTTACCGACTGCGAGCGTCTGGCCGGCCAGGTGGAGAGACACCCGGTCCTGCAGGTAGTAGAGGAAGAGAACCAGGTAGACGAGGGTGAAGGCGATCGTCGCGGTGAAGAACAGAAAGCCCCCCAGCCACTTCCCCGTGATCAGCTCCCAGTCGCGCAGGGGCGATGTGAGCAGCATCTCCAGAGTTCCCTGGCGGCGCTCCTCGGCCAGCAGCCGCATTGTGTAGAGGGGCATCAGGAAGAGCATCAGGAAGGCGATGATGCTGAAGACACTGTCCATCGAGGCCTGGTTTTGGCTGAGAATCGGCAGGAGGTAGCCGAAGAGCGATACGGGCAAGATCACGAGAGCGCCGACGACCCAGGCCATCGCCGAGACGAAGTAGCTCCCGAGCTCGCGCCGGGCAATCGTGATGACGTTGAGCAGCCCGCTTCTCCACAACACCTCATAAGCTCCCCAGCGCCGGGGCGTGGGCTGCTCGCTGCTTGCGCTCATGCCTTCCAACCGCCGGCCTGGGTCTCATCTCCCGGGGTCTCATCTTCCTGGGTGGTGAGGGAGATGAAGACGTCCTCCAGGGTCAAGTTGCGGGACTGCAGCTCGCGGAGGCCAAAGCCCGCTTTGACGACGGCCCTCGCCAGCTCCTCGCGCGGGTCGTCGGCGGTGCTGTGAACGACGACGCGCGACTCCCCTTCCCCGCCGACGGGAGTCACCGCTATGGCGTCCAAAGAACTGATCGCGGCGAGCTTTTTCTCGATCAGCGAAGGGTCCCCCCTGAGTACCATCTCGACCTCCATGCCCTTCCCTGCGGAGAGGCGCCGGGCCAGCTGGTTGGGAGCGTCGTCAGCGACAAGGTGGCCGCGGTTGATGATCACGACCCGCTCGCAGGTAGCGCTCACCTCGGGGAGGATGTGGCTCGAAAGGATCACGGTGTGGACCTTCCCGAGCTCGATGATGAGATCGCGCGTCTCTCGCGTCTGGGCCGGATCGAGACCGCTGGTGGGCTCGTCGAGGATCAGGAGATCAGGGTCATGGACGACAGCCTGGGCCAGGCCGACCCGCTGCCGGAGTCCTTTCGAGAGCCTGCCGATGATCTCCCGACGGCGTTCGCCGAGGCCGCAGGCCTCGATCGCGTAGTCGATGCGCGCCTGGCGCCGCCTCGGGCTGACCCCGCGCAGGCGGCAGACCAGCCCCAGGTAATCGGCCACTCGCATCTCGTTGTAGAGGGGGTTGTTTTCTGGCAGGTAGCCGACGCGGCGGCGCACGTCCAGCGACTGCGAGAAGACGTCGAATCCCGCGATCCGCGCCGTGCCTGCGCTGGCGGATAGGTACCCGGTGAGGATCCGCATCGTGGTGGACTTTCCGGCGCCATTGGGGCCGAGGAAGCCGAGTACCTGTCCGCGAGGAACCGTGAAGCTGATGCCGGACACTGCCGTGCGCTCGCCATAGTGCTTGGTTAGCCCTTCGACCTCGATCACGACGGCTAACCTACCAGCAGTGGCAGGTTCGATCGTGGCGATCGGCGATGAGCTCCTCTCCGGCTTCACGCTTGACACCAACTCCCACTGGATTGCCCAGAGGCTCCGACTGCTCGGCCACCCCCTGAAGCGCGTCACCCAAATCCGCGACCGCCAGGCCGAGATCGTAGAGGCCGTCAGGCGCGAGATCGCCGACCCTGAGGTGGAGCACGTCTTCTGTACGGGCGGCCTGGGACCGACACCTGACGATAGGACCTTCGAGGCGCTTGGAGCCGCCCTCGGGCGCGACCTGGTCGTATGGGAAGGGGTCAGGGTGAAGATCGAGAAACGGCTGGCGAGAATGCTTCAGGCGGGCCTCATCGATTCCGCCGAGCTCAATCACGGCCACCTCCGGATGGCGACGATACCGACCGACCCGCAGGCGGTGCTCCGAAACCGCGTGGGTAGCGCGCCGGGCGTCGTCTACCGGGTCGACGCCACCTCGGTTTACGTCCTGCCCGGCGTGCCCGCCGAGATGAAGGCGATCTTCAGCGAGGAGATCGAGGCGGCCTACCTCGGCGGAGGGACGGCCGGCGTCCTCCGCGAGATCCGTCTCTCATTCGCTGT
>JAYUBK010000122.1:0-6345 GCA_043740835.1 Chloroflexota bacterium | reverse complement strand
ACGTAGTCGCCGGATGCCGTGGGTGTCAGCTTCCACCAGTTCCGGCCGCCCGCCTGTTGGCACATCACCGTACCGTCGGTGAGTAACAGCATGGTGCTCGCCCCGAAGCTGGGCTGATTGGCCAATGGCTGCCATGTACCGGCCATCACAAATCCTCCTTGATGGACCCCCCCGAGTGCCGATTATGTACCTGCCCGCCGCGGTGTCAAGGGCATTCACCCTTCAAGATCGCAGTAGCATTCAGGGCGCTTCGAGGCGGCTTCCAGGACTCTGCGCATGCCACGCTTTCAATCGAAGTGGCGATCTCCGATGTCCTTTGAGGTCCTGGCCAAGCCCGTTACGAGTTAACTCAGCCGCGGCCGGCACCGTCTCGAGCTGCACCGTCTCGAGCTGATCGGTGAGTCACGGAAAGCGCAACCAGAGCGGGAGGTCTCAGAAGAACAGTGAAGAACGACTTCAGCCGGCATACGTCTCCGGCCGAAAAGCACCCCCAGGCGGTCTTGATGCAGCAAGGGCGGGTCTCCGTCGATGCCGACTGGAACGAACCGCAGGCCACCGGCGGCTGCTGTGTCTTCGCTCGGGACGCCGGGTTTCGAATCAGCCTCAACGGTGGCGGACACATGAGCATCGAGGCCGGGCAGATTTACCTTGACGGAATCCTCTGCCAGAACATCACCGAAGTCGCTTTCACCGACCAGCCCTATATGAAGTTCCAGAGAGATCCCGTTTCCGAAGGTTGGCGCGAGGGCGCTCCTACCGACCACATCGTCTACCTGCACGTCTGGCAGAGGCTCGTCACGGCGCTCGAAGATCAGACGCTCGGGGAGGTTGCGTTCGGTGGTCCTGACACCGGCGTGCGCGTGCGCACGGCGTGGCGGGTCGGGGTGTTGAACGTGTCAGCGACACCGCGTCTCGCCGCCGCTGCGCCTCCAGCGCCCGCCTGCGGCGACGAGTTGTCGTCCTGGGAAGACATGGTGGCGCCTGGCACCGGAACCATGACGATGCGTGCTCGACGCATCGGCGAGGACATCGACGCCTCCCCGGTACCTCGAATGCCGGTCTACCGGGGACTCGAGAACGAGCTCTACCGGGTCGAAGTCCACGACCCCGGCGACCCGGGGCAGGCCACCTTCAAGTGGTCGCGTACCAATGGCTCCGAGATGATATGGGTCCAGGCCGTCAGCGGTAGCACGGTTACGGTCGACAGCACCGACCCGGACGAGATGCGGGGCCTCGGCGTCGGCCAGTGGGTCGAGCTCAGTGACGACTACACGGACGTGGTCCGGCTTCCCGGCCAGATGGCTCAGATCACCAGGATCGACCCCGCCGCCGGCGCAATAACGCTCTCCGCCGCCGTCAACTCCCCTTTCAGCGTCTCCAACCGACCCAGGTTGCGTCGCTGGGACGTGGCGGCAGCGGTCGGGCTTCCCCTGCTGCCGGTAGAGACGTCGTTTGAAAGTGCGGGCTGGATCCCGTTGGAGGGGGGCGTCGAGGTCGCGTTCGGCGCGGGAACTTACGCCACCGGCAACTACTGGGAGATCCCCGTGGGCAAGGTCGCCCGAGGGATCGAGGGGCCGTTAGATCGGCTGGCCGATCCGGCGCTGACGTCGCCTCCCGCCAACGACATCAAACACCACTACTGTCGCCTTGCGGTGCTACACGCAGACTCCTCGAGCGGAAAGTGGAACCTGCTTGACTGCCGGGAAGTCCTCCCGCGCTGATCAGGTCGAGCCACTCCTCAGCCCGTGTTCTGGAGTCCGGCCGCGACGCCGTTGACGGTGAGCCGAACGAGGTCCGAGAGCAGTTCCGCTTCGTGTCCTTCCCCGCCCACCCGACCAAGCTCACGAAGGAATCTCAACTGCAGGAAGGAAAGGGCGTCCACGTAGGGGTTCCTGAGGTCGACCGCCATTCGAAGGATCGGGTGACTGGCCAGGATCCGATCGTGCTCGGTCGTCTCGAGCACCATCCGGCGAGTGAGCCGATACTCCTCCCGAATCCTCGCCACCAGGTCCGGCCTTTGGCCACGCTCCAGGTACAGACCGGCGATCATCGGGTCGGCCTTGGCAAGGCTCATTTCGGCGTTGTCCACGATCGAGGCCAGGAAGGGCCAATCGGCCACCATCTGCCTCACGTATGGCATGCCGTGGCGATCGGCGACCACCTTGAGGCCGGTGCCGAGCCCGAACCAGCCGGGAAGGTTGCAGCGGTTCTGGGCCCAGGCGAAGACCCAGGGAATTGCCCGCAACTGCTCGAGGTCACGCACCGGGCCAGAGTTGCGCCGGGACGGCCGCGACCCCAGTGCGAGTCGGCTGATCTCGTCGATCGGGGTCACTCGGGCAAAGAAATCGGCAAAGCCGGGCGCGCCAACCAGGTCCCGATAGGCGGCCTCCGAAGCTTTCGCCATCAGCTCCGCCGCGTCCGAGTAACGCTCCTCAGCACTCCTCAGCGTCACCGCGTGATGCGGCGTGGACGCGGTCAGAACTGCGCTCGTCACCTGCTCGATGTGCCGCAGTGCAAGGGAATGGTTTCCATAGCGGGCGAATATCACCTCGCCCTGTTCGGTGATCTTGAACCGACCCGCGAGTGAGCCCGGCGCCTGGGCCCCTATGGCCCGTCTCGCCGGTCCACCGCCCCGCCCGATGGCGCCGCCGCGACCGTGGAAGAGGGTCAACTCGACCCGGTTGCTCTCCCCCCAGGCGACAAGCGCCGACTGTGCCCCATAGAGGGCAACGTTGGCGGCGAGGTAGCCCGCATCCTTGGTCGCGTCCGAGTAGCCGAGCATCACCTCGAGGCGCCGCCCGCGGCTTTCGAGCCAGGACCGCCAGCCGGGCAGCTCGAGCAGCCGGTCAAGCACACCCGGAGCCGCTTCGAGGTCGGCGCGCGACTCAAAAAGCGGCACGACATCGATCTCCATCGGCGCGTCCGGCACCGCGAGTCGCGCCAGCGCCCGCACGGCCACCACATCGGCGGCGGAGCGGGTGAAGCTGACGATGTAGCGGCGGCAGGACTCGGTGCCGTATCGCGACTGCATCCTGGCGATGGTTCGGATCGTGGCGAGCACCTCGTCGGCGGTCGTCGAAAGCTCGCCCGCAGGGGCAACCATCGCGCCTGTCGCGGCCGCGTCCAGGCCCACTGCGTCGGTCTCGCGGCCGGGTAGGAGCTCTGCCAGGACAGCGCGGTGGACGGACGAATGCTCGCGCACCTCGAGCGAGGCGAAATGGAAGCCAAAGGTCTCGGCCTGCCAGATCAGGTTCTGCAACTCGCCGCCGGCGACCCGGTCGGCGCCGGCCGCGCGGAGCGAGTCCTGGATCGTGCGGAGGTCGCCTACGAACGCGTCCGCCGAGGGATACCCGCCGCCGGCGCCAAGTCGCGTGGCACGGAGCCGCTCGGCGGCCAGCAGCAACGCCGCCCGGTGCGGTTCGCCAGGCGAGTGGGCGCGAACCTCTCGGGCGTTGGATCCGACGGCCACCTCCGCCGCGTCGAGCGCGAGAGTGAGTTCCCCCGATGGCGGCGTCCAGTCATCGGAGAGCGTCAGCGAGCGACCGATTCGACGGGCGGCTGCCTCCAGCGCCAGCAGCACATGTTCGGACTGGATCGCGAGGCCCGCCTCGAGCACCTCGTGGGTGACGTTAGGGTTGCCGTCGCGGTCACCGCCCACCCAGCTTCCCCACCTCAGGTATGGCCTGACCGGTTCGGCGGCACCAAGGGCTCGCTCCATCTCTCGATAAAGCACCGGGACCAGGCTGAAGAGGGACTCATCGAATACCGACATCACGCTGCGAATCTCGTCAAGCGGCGTCGGTCGGGTCCGGCGCAGCTGGGAAGTCCGCCAGAGGATGGTCACCTCCTCGTAGAGTCGCCGCTCCGCGTCAGCCAGTTCGGACGCCGACCTCCTCTCGTCATCCAGCTGGTCCATCACCATCGCGATCCGGCGCAGCGAATCGACTATCGCCCGGCGTCGTGCCTCGGTCGGGTGAGCGGTGAGCACCGGCATGATTTCCAGCCTTCCGAGAAGGACTGAGACCTGCGCCGCCCCCAGCTGGGCGCGGAGCTCGGCGACCGTGGCAGCCAGGGATTCAGGGATGAGCGCGCCGGAGCGGCTGCGTCCCCGCAGGATGCGGACTCGATGCCGCTCCTCAGCAAGATTGACGAGCTGAAAGTACACCGTGAAGGCCCTCGCAACACCCCCCGCACGCTCCAGGTCAAGTCCATCGACCTGGTTGACCACGCTTGCGAGTCGGTCAGAGGCCTCGGCCCCCCGGCACTCTCGCAATTCGATGGTGGATGCCCGCAACCGCTCGACATCGCCGAGCAGCTCCGAACCGCCGTCCTCCACCAGCACCCGCCCAAGTGTCGAACTGAGCCGCCGGACGTCGGCGCGAAGGGGTCCCGTCGCTCCATCCAATTCGGAATCGCGAGGAGGGCGGCGCACAGGGTTCATGGTGCCTCATCTCCACAAGGCTGAGCCGATCCCACCTGCTCCGAGAGGGGCAGGCGCCACCCTGGGCAGCACCGCTTCGCTTGCGCAGCGGCAGGCGGATCGGCGGTCCAAGACCTGTGCCACCTCGCAGTTACTCAACCGCAAATCGATGACCGCCGCGGCTCGATTGACATGGCCTGAGCGGGGTGCATAATGGCCGCCTCGGGAGATGAGGTGACTTAAATTGACCGTCTGGATCGAAGCCGTGACTTTCAACCACGATCACAGCGCCGCCACCCACGACGCACTCAACCTCCGGCGCAACGCGAGCGAAGAGGTGCGCCTCCCGGAATGGCGGGAAGGGATCTGCGTCCGGCCGGAGGACTCCCCGGCGGCGTACTCGATCGCCGAAACCCATGGCAACACGATCACCATCAAGGCCAGTTTCAGGAGCTCGAACCCGAGCTCGCATACGCTCGAGATCCGAGCCGTGGATGACCTCGACGATCCCGATGTACCGCCCGAATGCCGCAACGTCCTCGGCCAGGTTCAGGCGAAGGCGATCGCTTTCACCGCAGGCCAAAGCGGCCTCCAGGAGTTGACCCTGCACAAGGTCAAACTGCACGAATGGGGGGTCGGGGTGCGGGAGACGATTTGGCACTGGCAGATGCGGGACGATCCAGACGACGACTGGGAACTGTTTGCCACCACCCGGCACCGCATCTACTCGATCCTGGCAGCGCCCACAGCTCCCTGGCAGCAGGCACCTTTCAACTCCGCCAACACCCAGATTCTCTGGACCGATGTGCTGGATTACGCGTGCTGGTGGGCCTTCGGTGCCAAGTCGGCCGACAAAGCCGCCGGGCGGATCACACGGCGTGTCTACGACCTGGGGCCGGCTGTTCTCACCTATGACTGTCCGGGCGGCGGTTCGACCAACTACGCCTGGCCCGACTTCAACTGCACCGCCTTTATCGACCGGCTGCGGGGTGGCATCGGTAATGGTTATTACCTCAACTGCAGCGACTGCGCGACGATCACCTCCACCTTCGCCAACGCCCTCGGCTGCGACCTCTGGCAGTCGCGAATGTCCGGGATGAGCAGCTTCGCCCTGAACGAGATACTCGGCATCGGCTCGAGCGTCTGGCAGACCGCCTGCGGTTGGGGCGGCTTCAGCTACCACGAAGTCGCCTGGGAAGGCGCCTGCACTGCGAACGAGGACGTCTTCGACGCCTGCCTCCAGGTGGACGGGGACGCCGATCCCACGACGGCACCGCATACGGCGCTGCTTCCACGAGACCTCCGGTTCGGCCAGCCGGGAGACGGGGTCTACCGCGATCGGCTCGCGACCCCCGCAGGCCGGCTCAATTGCAACCCCCAACCGGGAACGAGACAGCGACGGGCGGTGACGTGATGGACGAGACCACGCGCGAACAGCTCCAGAAGAGGTTTGACTTCGAGTCTTGGAAATCCGCACCCGGAGGTGCCGCCGAGGTGTCAAGGGGTGGAGTCGCCGAGGTGGGGAGCGAACTGGGCAGGTGGACCGCGCGCCGGGCGGAACCGGTGAAGGTCCCGAGGGCAAGGGCCGCGTCGCTATCGATGTGGCAGGAGACCGCCTCGGCCGAAGCGCTCTTGAGGCTCGACCTGATCGAGACCGATTCGGCGACGGCAGCTCGCGAGATGCTCCTGGAGCTCCTCGGCCAGTTCCAGTCCCCGCAGATCCAGCGCCTGGTCGATCCGCCCGCCGGCGAGCTGGCCTTCAGCGCCCCCGGTGACACGGTGATCCTCTTTGCCCGCGGCAACGTTGTGGCGATGATTCGCAACGCGGGCCGCCGTGTGGTCCCGGTGGCCGACTTCGCGCGGCTGGTGGACGGAAGACTCCAAAAAGGCACAGGGGCTACACCGGGATAGCTCGAGCCCCGGTG
>JAYUBK010000121.1:0-1871 GCA_043740835.1 Chloroflexota bacterium | reverse complement strand
GCAACGTGACCAACGACGGCTGGATCGAGAACCTCCCCCGGGGCTGCGTCGAGGTCCCCTGCCTGGTTGACGGCAGGGGAATCCAGCCCGAGAAGTTCGGAGCCCTGCCCGAGCAGCTGGCCGGTCTCAACCGCGCTCACATGACGGTTCACGAGCTCATGGTCCAGGCGCTGATCGAACGGGACCGGGAAAAGGCGAGAATGGCGTTGATGCTCGACCCTCTGACGGCCGCCGTCTGCTCGCTGGACGAGATCAGCGCGATGTTCGACGAGATGTGGGAGGCCGAACGGCCCCACCTCTCAGCTTTCGAGTAAGCCGAATGAGCACCCCGCTGGTGATCGACGTTCAGGACGTGCGCAAGCGCTACCGGCGCCGCGATCCGCTGGCCGTTGACGGCGTCAGCCTCAGCATCGGCCCCGGCCACGTCTTCGGTCTGCTCGGGCCCAACGGGGCGGGCAAGACGACCATCGTCAAGATGATCGTCGGACTGAGCCGCCCTGATTCGGGCCAGGTCCGCCTCTTCGGCGGCGAACCAGGGTTGGCCGCCAACCGGAGCCAGCTGGGCTTCTCGCCCGAGGATCCGGACTTTCCGAAGTTCCTCCGCGCCGACGAGGTCCTCGACTACTTCGGGCGCCTGCTCGGCCTCTCCGCGGCGGACCGCGCTGTCCGCATCCCGGAGGCGCTGGCCTGGGCCAACCTCAAGGGCGAGCGCCGCCAGGCCCGCTTCTTCTCCAAGGGCATGAAGCAGCGGCTGGGCCTGGCCCAGGCCATCCTCGGCAGGCCGCGGCTCCTGATCCTCGACGAGCCCACCGCCGCCCTCGACCCGCTCGGCCGGCGCGACGTGCGCGAGCTGATCGTCCAGTTGAAGGCGGCCGGCACCGCCATCCTCCTCAACAGCCACCTGCTCTCCGAGGTGGAGTCGGTCTGCGACACCGTCGCCATCATCGCCAAGGGCAAGCTGCTCAAGCAGGGGACCATCGAGGACGTCGTGCCCGCGGGCCGAACCCTGGAGGACGTCTTCGTCGAACTGGTGAAGGCGTCCGACCCCAGCGCCGCCAACCTACCGGCAACCTTCCTCTGGGGGCCAACCAACCAGTGACCGAAGCCCTCGCGGTCCTCCGCTACACGCTGCTGGAGCAGACCCGGCGCTGGGTGCTGATCGCATTGGTGGTGATCGCGGTCCTCCTCGTGACCGCGATCGGGGTGGCACCGCTCCTGATCCCGGGGGCGCCAACCGGCGAGGACCGCAACTACTTCATCATCAACAGCGCCTCCACCGTCATCGGCCTCTTCACCTTCATAAGCGCGATCGCGATCGGGATGACCCTGATCTACCACGACCTCGACGGCGGCGGGGTGGTCACCATTTTCGCCAAACCCATCAGCCGGCTCTCCTACAGCCTGGGCAAGATCGCATCCGCCGTGCTGATGCTGTGCCTCATCCTTGGCGCGCTCGCCATCACCCTGTTCATCGTGCTGAGGCTCAACGGGGGCGGCCACGAGGTATCGGTCGCGGGCTTCCTCGGCGCCGAGCTGGGCAACGTGCTGATCTTCGGTGTGCTCGTGATGGCGCTGACCGTGGTCGTGAACAACATCGTGGCCGCGATCATCGGCTTCGTCTTCTACCAGGTCGTCGGCGCCGTGGGGTTTCTGCACACGCTGGTGCAGAGCAAGGTAATCAAGAGCTCGTTCTGGGACCCGGTCATCAACTTCGTCTACTGGGTCATTCCCCACCGCCTGGAGAGTGACCTGCCCCGCGAGATCATGCGTACGCAGCTCGCGCGGCACCCGATCCCTCAGGGGCCCCCCGGCCGGGTGGTCTTCGACCCCTTGAGCACGATCCCGTACGGGTCCAGCTGGCCCGACATCCT
>JAYUBK010000120.1:0-6372 GCA_043740835.1 Chloroflexota bacterium | reverse complement strand
TCACCGTATCGCCGACGCCAAGCCTTCCGAAAAGCTCGTCGCGGCGGCGGGCGCGATCCTCGTCCTCGGCGGCCTTCTGGCTGACGATGAGGCGGTTGCGCTTGCGGTTGACCTCGAGGATCTTCACCGGGATGCGCTGGCCGACGAGCTGCTCAAGGTTGCCGCTGTAAGCGCGCGCCACCTGGCTGGAAGGCAGGAAGCCCCGCAGTCCGAGCACATTGACGATGAGGCCGCCCTTGTTCTGCTCACGGACGTCTGCGTCCATCACCTCGCCGGCGGTCTGCTTGTCGGCTGCGGTGAGCCACGTCGTCTCCGCCTTTGCGCGGCGCAGGCTGAGGACGACGTTGCCCTCCTCGTTCTCGCTCTGAAGAACGTAGACCTTGATCTTGTCGCCGGGCTGGAGATCGACTGAGTCGGCCTCACCCCGGAACCCGAGCTCCTTGTTTGAGATGACGCCTTCCGCTTTGGCGCCCACGTCGACAAGAACCTCGTCCGGATCGACTCGAACCACGACACCATCGATGATGTCGCCGTGGTTGAGAGTGCGGAAGGCCTCCTCCTCGTACTGAAGGTAGTCTTCCATCGTCATCGCTACCGAGGACTCGTCTTCCTCGGTCTCCAAAAGCACAGCTGTCTCTTTGGTCAAGAGAGAAACCCCCTAAAAAAGTATTGGTGTGGTCTTGGTCGTCATATGGGCTGCCGCCAAAACGAAGCCCCATTCTACCTCGTGTAAGGGCCACCCGCTCCGCCTGCGCGGAGACGGTTGTCGATTAGCCTCGTCGCGCCGAGTCACACGGCTAGAACGGCGAGGCGTTATGTGAGGCCGGAAGTACGGACGATCGACAAAGGCGGCGCCTCGGCCGCCACCCCGACGACGACGGGTTCCGCCGGGAGCCTCCGACGAGCCGCGTCTTTAGGACGCCGACGCGGAAGCCGAGGAATCGTGCGAGGCCGCGGGCTGCGTCAGAAGCCTGTCGAACTCCGCGGCGTCGATGGTCTCGACTGTCTTGAGGTGCTCGGAGATCAGGTCCAGCTGTGCTCGCTTCTCGGTGAGAATGCGACGCGCCGTGTCGTAGCCGTCGCTGACGATCCCGCGGATCTCCTCGTCGATGAGCGCAGCCACCTCTTCGGAATAGTTGCGCTGTTCGCCGAGATCGCGACCGAGGAAGACGAGCTCTTCCTTGTGGCCCATGGCGACAGTTCCGAGCTTCTCGCTCATCCCCCATTGCGTGACCATGCGCCGAGCTGTGGCCGTGACCCTCTGGATGTCGTCCTGCGCACCCGACGTGATGTCGCCGAAGACGATCTCCTCAGCGGCGCGGCCACCCATGGTGCCGGCGATCTGGTCGATTAGCTGCGACTTGCTGATGAGGTAGCGATCCTCCTCGGGAAGGCTCATGGTCCAGCCCAGGGCCTGGCCGCGGGACACGATCGAGATCTTGTGTACAGGGTCGCAATTGGGGAGGTTGCGCATGACCAGGGCGTGGCCGACCTCGTGGTAGGCGATGATCGCCTTCTCGTGCTCGGAGATGCGGCGGCTCTTCTTCTCGGGCCCGGCGATGACCCTCGCGATTGCCTCCTCGAGCTCGTCCATGCCGATGACCTTCTTGTTGAAGCGCGCCGCGAGGATGGCGGCCTCATTGATCAGGTTCGAGAGATCGGCGCCCGAAAAGCCGGGAGTCTGGCGGGCGAGGACCTCGAGCTCGACAGTCGTGTCGAGCGGCTTGTTGCGAGCGTGAACCTCGAGAATTGCGCGTCGCCCGCGGATGTCCGGGCGGTCGAGCGTGACGTGACGGTCGAAGCGCCCGGGGCGCAACAGGGCGGGGTCGAGGACGTCGGGCCGGTTGGTCGCCGCGATGACGATGACGTGGGTGTTGGTATCGAACCCGTCCATCTCGACCAGGAGCTGGTTCAGCGTCTGCTCCCGCTCGTCGTGGCCGCCGCCGAGTCCGGCGCCGCGCTGGCGACCGACCGCGTCGATCTCGTCGACGAAGACGATGCAGGGGCTGTTCTTCTTGGCCTGGTCAAAGAGGTCGCGCACGCGGCTGGCGCCGACCCCGACGAACATCTCCACGAACTCCGAGCCGGATATCGAGTAGAAGGGCACGCCGGCCTCCCCGGCGACTGCCTTGCTGAGCAGGGTCTTACCGGTTCCGGGCGGCCCCACGAGCAGCACACCCTTTGGGATGCGCGCGCCGAGGGCTACGAACTTCTCCGGGTACTTGAGGAACTCGACAACCTCGGTGAGCTCCTGCTTGGCCTCTTCGACGCCCGCGACGTCGGAGAAGGTGACGGCGGGCTTGTCGCCGGCGATCAGGCGAGCGCGTGAGCGTCCGAATGACATCGCCTGGTTATTGCCGCTCTGGGTCTGGCGAAGGATGTAGTACATGAACCCGCCGATCAGCAGCAGCAGGATGAGGTTCGGGACGAGGACCTGGAGCCAGTACGCGCTCGAGCTTGCGCTGTCGTAGCTGACGTCCACATGGTCGTCCGTGATGAGCTTCAGTGACATCGCTTCGGTCGTGTCGGGCAGATGGACATCGAACTTCTTTCCGTTCGTGTCGGTGGCGACGCCGTCGGCGCCCTTGATGACAAGGCTCTTGATCTGCCCCTTGTCAGCCTGTTGGATCAGCTCGGCATAGGTCAGCGGGCCCGCCTTCTGGCTGGACTCTATCCCCTGCCACGTGATCCAGAAAATCACGCCGAGAACTAGCACGAGAGCGAAATAGAAAAGGCTGGAGCGGGGGACGCGAATCACTTAGGGCAGACTCCTAGAAGGGGTGGATTGAATTCTAACATAGGCCTTTTGGCACACCTCTGACCTCCACGTGATCCGCCGCGGTGCCTTTGGAGGCGACCCAGCGTGCATCCACGGCAATGCCGGGGACCCAGGCCAGCTGGCCATCCGCGAAAACGAGGTCGAGCTCATCGCGGCGGTGTCTCGGCACCTTGGCGTCGACGAGGATGTCCTGCAGCTTGCGAGAGCCGCGATCCGGGAAGGGCCGCATCCGGAGTCCGGCCGCGCGCTTCCCGAGGGTCAGCCGCGCGCCGGGCCGGAGGTGTGCCGCCTGGAGAGAGTCGCAGCCCGCGCACATCCATCGAACAATGGTTACCCGTGGAGGTGACATTCCAACCGCGCGGGTCACCTCCATCTCGCCATAGAGGCGGCGAACTCGGAGGCCGCCGGGAAGGTCGAGACCGTCGCCGGCCGAGCCGCAGATACCCAGCCGGTCCATCCTCGCGAGCGCGCGCCGATCGAGACCGGGCTGCGCTCCGCCGGCGCTGACGAAGAGTTCCTTGAGCGCTTCCAGGCGAATGGCTTCGGACGCCTCCCCGAGCTCGACCAGGTTGACACGCCCGTCGTGCACCAGTGCGCCGGCCCTCTCCGCGAGGTCGGCCTGCATGACTGCCGCTCGCTGGGCGACGAGGCTTAGCCGCCTGGAAATGCCGGGCGCGTCGCGCTCGAGGCGCGGCAAGAGTTCGAGGCGGACGCGCACCCGAGCGTGCCGCAGATCCTCGTTCGACGGGTCCCTGAGGGGCCGGACCTGGCGGCCGGCGAGGAAGTCTTCGATATCGCGGCGCCAGATCCTGAGAAGCGGGCGCACGATCGCTCCACGGGTTGCGGGCATGCCTCTTAGTCCCGCCAGTGCGCTGCCGCGCAGGAGATGGAGCAGGACCCCCTCGACGAAGTCATCGGCGGTATGCCCGAGAGCGACGACCTGAGCGCCCGAGCTCGCGCGCGCCTCCTCGAGAAAGCCGTGGCGCAGTTTCCTTGCCGCGGCCTGGAGCGACCCGGCCGGCAACGGCTGCTCCCGGCGGCCGGTGATGAGATCTACTCCGAGCCCTGCACAGAGGTTTGCGACATGCATCGCGTCGAGCTCGGAACCCGCCCGCAGAGCATGGTCGAAGTGCGCAGCGACGAGGTCGACACCAAGCTCCTTCAAAGAGATCAGAAGGGCTGTTGAATCGGGACCTCCACTGAGGGCGACGAGGACGCGACCGCCCTTGGGAAGGTACTCGATTGCCGGCTCGAGCCGGCTGGTGGCGGTGGGTGGGTTCGAACCACCGACAACACGATTATGAGTCGTGTGCTCTACCACTGAGCTACACCGCCCCGGCGGCAAAGGCTACCTGACAGCGGTGGCTCGAGCCTTCGTCTTCTTCCGCTTGGCTCGATGCTTGGCGATCGCCACGCGCTTGCGCTTGTTCAATGAAAAGTTCACCCACCCGTAAAGCTGCGGTGAAGCCGGTGCTTCCCCAGGACCTGGTCGAAGGCGGAGTCTAGCGGATCGAGTCGAAGCCTTGATCGCCCGCCTCGAGCATCCGCACCGAGGCAGCAGCGACAGTGACCATGTCTGACCCTCTAGAGTCCGCCGGGGATCGCGGCCAGTTGAAAAGTGGCGAGCAGATCCAACGATCGGGCCGTGCCGCTGCTGAGTTCGTAAAGCAAGCGTCCGGCCGGCGAGCCGAGGAGAAGGTGGCCGCTTCCGATCCAGGCGAGTGGCGCTGCAGGCAACGTCCGGCGTGATCCTCCGGAAATGATGAAGTTGCCGGGGAAGCCCGCGCAGGCGACGCTGTTGCCGTCGGGTTGCAGGAGCGCCGTGGTGCAGCTCTCGCCAATGGGGGAATTGTGTCCCGACCAATCGACGATCGCCGTCCCGCCGGGCAATGCGCAAATGATTCCGCCAGTTGTCGCAACACCAAGCGCGGGCGAACCCTCACACAAAGCCACCTTTCTCGCGCCTGTCGCTGCGTCGACGACCCGGATGCCATTGAAAGCGTAGTTCGGAAGCGGATTGAGGCCGAGGCCGGGCGTCTGGGGAGAGCCGACAGCGATGACGAGGTCCGTTCCTCGCCACCCGATCGGCCACTCGGCCGCAGTCGCCGAGCTGAAGACGTCGACGTGGTTACCGCCCGAAACATCCTCGACGTACATGGTCATGCCCTGGTAGTTGGCGGTCGCCAGACCCTGGTCGGTAGGGGTCGGACCGTACGTCAGCAACGCGACGGCGACGCGGCGATCATCCGCGCTGACCGCGAAGACCGCGTGTTTCGAAGGAGTGCCGGGGAGATCACGCACATGGTCCGGAGAGCCTCCCGGCCGGAGCCGCATCAGCGCTGCATCGCTGGCCAGGTAGTAGACCGCCGTGCCGGATGCGGAGGCCCAGGGTTGGCCCGAGAAGTCGCCTGCTCGCGACTGCGCAGGGACCTGAGCCGAAATTGTCCCGTCGGCAGCCACGACCGTCAGGAACGATCCTCCCGGGCCACTGCCGAAAACCGCAGCGAAGGCCTGCGAGGGCGGCGCGGAGGGCGTCGGTTGCACGGTGGCCGGCGTTGCAGTTCGCGTGGGTGAGGATTGGGAGCTGGAGTGACGGCCGTACCCCCGCTGCACGCAGCGACCAGGGCGACGGCAAGAAGGACGAAGGTGAGAAGCACTGCTCGGGGCATCATTGATGGAACGGGTTCAGGGGTCCACGGTTACGTGCGTCGAGTCGGCTGGCTGGCCGGAGACCCGACATTCCGCCCTGCCGATCTACCCGGACTTTTTGCAACTTCGGAACGCTCCGGACCGTGGACTACGCCTTTACCTCAAAATCCAGAGATTCGATGTCGGACTTTCCCATCAGCGTGCATTGGGCCGACACGCGTCCAGTTCCGCCCGGCCGAGGACTCTGCGGATACTTCCAGTAAATCCTGCCGCTCGCTCCAACTGTTTGGGCGGCGAGCCCGACCACTTCGCCCTCTGGTAACGACACGATGGTAAAGCAGCTCGAGCCCGGCGGCGCCGCAAGTTCGACGTAGCCGTACTCTGCCGACCTGATAGTGAAGGTGTAGATCGGCGTCGGGGTCGGACCAGGCTGAGACGGGATCGGGGTTGGTTCCGGGGTGCGCGGCACTGGCGTCGGATCGGGAGCCAGGGTGGCGCTTGGGACGTCCGTGAGCCGCGGCGTCGGCGCGGACGGAATTCCGATTCCGCAGCCTCCCAAAAAAACCGCAACCAGGCTCCCAAATAGAGTTGCGGCCACATGGCCCGGGGGACACCGTCGTGCAGTCAGCCGGGAAGGTACGCGGAGAGCGCTATCGGGCGCGCAACGTCCGCGATTGCTCCTGCCGCCCAGGAAGTCAGACCCCATAACCCGACCCCATGTTGGCAGCCAACACGAGGGCGGGAACGATGCTCCACTCCCTTCTATTTGCCCGCGCCGTCCGCGCCAGGAACCCTTCACAGACGAAAAGGGGGCCCCGCGAGGGCCCCTTTCGCATTCAGATCAATGGTTGCGGAGCTTGGATTCGAACCAAGGACCTTCGGGTTATGAGCCCGACGAGCTGCCGCTGCTCCACTCCGCGATCGAGATTATAGACACCTCGTGC
>JAYUBK010000119.1:0-46685 GCA_043740835.1 Chloroflexota bacterium | reverse complement strand
GCTGAAGCCGGCTGCCCGCCAGACCGGCGCGGACCGCCTTTTGGAGGGCGGCGAAGACGGCGCTCTCTTCCCTGAACTTCACCTCGCGTTTGGCCGGGTGGACGTTGACGTCCACTGCCGCAGGATCCAGCTCGACGGAGAGGATCGCCACCGGGAACCGACCCCTCTCGAGGCTGCCGCGGTAGCACTCCTCCAACGCGTAGGAGAGCGCCCGCGAGCTGATCGGGCGCCCGTTTACGGCCAGGACCATGCCATCGCGGTTGCCGCGGCTCAGGTGGGGTTGGGAAACGAGACCGCTGACGCGGAGACCGTCCTCCACGTGATCTGCCTCCACGAGCTCGCGGGCCGCCGCCGCGCCATGCACCGAGGCAGCCGCGGCGATCGCGTCGCCGCCTCCGGGCGAGTTGAGGACCGTTCTGCCGTCGATGAGGACGCGAAAGCGGAGCAGCGGATGGAGCAATGCGTATTGCTGGACGATGCGGACGCAGGCAGATGTCTCGGTGGGATCGGACTTCATGAACTTAAGACGGGCCGGCGTGTTTGCGAAGAGGTCTCGTACCTCGATCACGGTCCCTGGCGCTGCGGCCGCCGCACCTTCCTCAAGGAGGTGACCCGCGCGGATCCGAACCCGATGGCCCGAGCTCACGCATTCGACGTCGCTGACGGCTGCGACGCTCGCGAGTGCCTCGCCACGGAACCCGAGGCTGGAGATGGCGACCAGGTCTTCAAGGGTGCTCACCTTGCTGGTGGCGTGCCTCGTGAAAGCGAGCCTCAATTCCTCCGACGGGATGCCGTCGCCGTCATCGGCGACCCTGATGAGGGTGCGGCCCGCGCCGCGAATCTCGATCGTGATGCGGCGGGCGCCGGCGTCGAGCGAGTTCTCGAGAAGCTCTTTTACGACCGAGGCGGGCCTTTCGACAACCTCGCCGGCCGCAATGGCATCGGCGACCTCCGGCGCGAGGGCCCGAATGGCACCGCCGCTCACCGGAGGCGGGCCTTGAGGTCGTAGAGCTTCTGCAGCGCCTCCAGCGGGCTCATCCTGTCGATCTCCATCTCCCGGATCTCGCCCGTGAGCGGATCCGGCGGTGTCACGAGCGGAAGCCCGAGTTGTTGGGCGGGCGGCTCGAGTGGGCGCGCGCGCTCGAGTTCGTCGAGCACAGCGCGGGCGCGTGCGATGACGGCTGCGGGAAGCCCCGCCAGCGCGGCGACGTGGATGCCATATGACCTGTCCGCCCCGCCTGGCACGACCTTGTGCAGGAACCTCACCGTCTCACCCTCTTCGAGGACCTCCACGCGCTGGTTCTGCACCCGCGGCAGCCGGTCCGCGAGGGCCGTGAGTTCGTGGAAATGCGTGGCGAACAGGGTCCGGCAGCCCAGCCGCGGCGCCTCGTGGATGTACTCCACGACCGCCTGGGCGATCGACATGCCGTCGTAGGTCGAGGTCCCCCTCCCCACTTCGTCGAACACGACCAGGGATGCCGCAGTGGCGTGATTCAGGATGCTTGCCGTCTCTGTCATCTCGACCATGAAGGTCGAGAGCCCTCGGGAAAGGTCGTCATGCGCGCCGACCCGCGTGAACACCCTGTCGCATAAGCCCACCGCTGCCGACTCTGCCGGCACGAAGCTGCCGGCCTGGGCAAGGATCACGGTTATCGCGACCTGGCGCAGGTAGGTCGACTTCCCGGCCATGTTGGGTCCCGTCAGGATGACGATCTGCTCCGCCTCTGTATCGAGGAGAAGGTCGTTCGGTACGAAGGTGCCGGCGGGCAGGGCCGCCTCGACGAGGGGATGGCGGCCGGCTGTGATGCTGAGGCGTCGGCCGGCATTGACCTCCGGTCGGTGCCAGCTGTGCTCGCGAGCGGTTGCGGCGAGGCTGCGCAGGGCATCGGCCTCGCCGATCGCCTGTGCCGAGGCGAGGATGCCGCCCGCGGCTGCGGCGATCTTGAAGGTGAGCTCCTTCAGCACTTCCGCTTCGCGCGCGACGACGTGCTGCTGGGCGTTGAGGACGATCGCCTCCTTTTCCTTGAGGTCGGGCGTCAGATAGCGCTCGCCAGTCGCCACCGTCTGCCTGCGCACATAGTCGGGGGGCACCTGCGCCGCCTGCGACTGGGGCACCTCGACGTAGTAGCCGAAGACCCGGTTATAGCCGACCTTGAGAGCCCTGATTCCGGTGCGTTCGCGCTCCGACGACTCCAGGTTCGAGATCCATTCCCGCGCCGAGCGGGACGCCTGGGCGATGCCGTCGAGTTCGGGATCGAAGCCGGGTCGGATGCAGCCGCCGTCACGAAGGAGGACTGGAGGCTCCTCCACGAGCGCCGCCGTGAGTGTGGTCGCAAGGTCATCCTCCGCGCGGACTCGACCGCTGATGTCGCGGAGGGCCAGCGCCTCCGCCTGCTGGATGACGGCGAGGGCCTCGGGCAGGGCTTCGAGGGAGCGCCTGAGGGCCACCAGTTCGCGCGGTGAGGCGTGACCCTGGGCGGCGCGGGAGGTCAGCCGTTCCAGGTCTCCGACCGCGCTGAGCTCGCCTGCCAGTGCAGCTTCGAGGCGCGGGTCATCCACCAGCTCCGCGACGGCGGCGAGGCGCAGCTCGATGGCCTCGACATCACGCAGGGGCGCTTCCAGCCAGGCGCGGAGACGCCGAGCGCCGATCGCTGTCGCCGTGCGGTCGCACAGCTTCTCGACCTCCCCAAGCTCGAGGTGGCGGACCGTGGCCGGATCCAGCTGCATCGTGGAGTCGGGCGAATAAGTTCTGACCCGGAAGAAGCCAGGCTGGACCTTGACCTGATTGGTCTTGAGGTAGTCGAGGACGACGCCCGCAGCGCCGATCGCCAGGGGTGCCGCCTGCGCACCGATTGACTCCTCGTAGGCGATACCGAGCATCTCCCTGAGCCGCTGGCGGCCACGTTCGGGATCGAACCTGTAGACGTCGACCACGGGGGGGGTCAGGAGCTCGGCGGGCCGCAGTCGCTCGACTTCTCCGGCAAGCCGTTCGGCCGGCAGCTGGCAGAGCAGGAGCTCGCCGGTGGAGATGTCGCACGCGGCCAGGCCTGCCTCGCCGGCTCGGGTCCATGCCGCGACGAGGAAGTTGGCCGCCTTCGGCTCCAGGTAGGCCTCCTCGACGACCGTTCCGGGGGTGAGCACACGCGTCACCCCGCGGTTGACGATCCCCTTGCCCGTGGAAGCCTCGAGCTGATCACAGATGACGACTTTCCTGCCGGCGCGGAGAAGGCGACCGACGTAGGTCTGCCAGGCGTGATAAGGCACGCCGCACATGGGCTTGCGGCCGTCCTTTCCCATCGGCCGTGATGTGAGGGTGATGCCCATGATCGGCGCCGCAATTTCGGCATCTTCGAAGAAGATCTCGTAGAAGTCGCCAAGCCTGAAGAGGAGGATCGCGTCCGGGTGGCCTTCCTTCGCCTCCCGGTACTGTCGCATCACCGGGGTGTCAGAGGCGCCGGGCACTGACTAGGCCGCCAGCAGGCCGATGAGCTGGCCCGGAGTGGCCTCGTCGATGAGGACCTGGACGATGTCGCCCGGACTGCAGCGAGCTCGTCTGACGATCACGCGTTTGCCCTGGCGGCTGCGGCCATACGCCCGTCCGAGCTCATCGTGGCCTTCTATGAGGACCTGCACGCGCGTGTCCAGCCACCGACTTGTCAGCTTGCCGGCGATCGCCTTCTGGACGGCGAGGAGGTCGTTGATACGACGGCGCTTCTCCTCGAGGGGAACGTCGTCTGGAAGCTTGTCGCCCGCATAGGTGCCAGGCCGAGGCGAGTACATCGCGATGTGCACGACGTCGAATTCGACCATCTCCACGAGCCGCCGCGTGTTCCGGTACATCTCGTCGGTCTCACCCGGAAAGCCCACGATGATGTCCGTCGCAATCCCGAGGTCCGGCATCAAGGCGCGGGCGCGGTCGATGATTTTCAGGTAGTCGGCCGTCAAGTACCCGCGCGCCATGCGCTTCAACATCTGGTCATCGCCGGACTGGATCGGGAGCTGAAGTTCGCGGCAGACGACCGAGCTCTGCGCCATGACCTCCAGCAGCTCGGGCTCGAGGTCCCGCGGGTGGCTGGTCATGAAGCGGGCCCGACGGAGGCCGTCCACCTTCTCGATCTGCCTCATGAGCTCGGCGAGACCGCCGGCCCCGCTCGGGTCGCGGTAGGCGTCGACGTTCTGCCCCAGCAGGACCACTTCCCGCGCCCCCTCTTCCACCGCGCGGGTGCACTCGGCGACGAGTTCGGCGATGGGGACGCTGCGCTCGCGGCCACGGACCTTGGGGACGATACAGAAGGTGCAATTGTGGTTACAGCCGTGGATTACGGAGACGTAGTGGCTGACGCCGGTCCGGCCGGTGGCAGGCAGCGGCTCGCCCTCTGAGTAGTCGTAGCGCGCTTCAAGCTCGGCGACGAAACCCTCGTACTGTCCGATCGGCACGACCGCGTCAAGCTGGGGGAACCGCTTGGTGAGCCTCTCTCCCTCCTTGGCGCCGAGGCAGCCCGTCAGGGCAATGACCTTGTCGGGCGTCTTCCAGGCCCGGAGCTCGCCCAGCTTGCTATAGACCTTGTCCTCGGACGCTTGGCGGACGCAGCAGGTGTTGAGAACCGCGACGTCGGCCTTTTCGAGGTCGGTCTGCTGGTAACCCGCCGCGAGGAGGCGGCGGGCAAGGCTTTCCGAATCGGCCGCGTTCATCTGGCAACCGATGGTCCAGATTGCGAACGACCTTCCCTGGGCTTTCAGCGAACCTCCACCAGCAGCCGGATGCCGGTCCGCTCCTCCCCGTCGATCGAGATGTCGATGAACGAGGGTATGCAGACGATCTCGAGCCCGCCCGGCGCGACGTAGCCGCGAGAGATCGCGATCGCCTTGATGGCCTGGTTGATGGCGCCGGCGCCGATGGCCTGGACCTCAACGCGGCTGGCGGTTCTGATTACGCCCGCGATGGCGCCGGCCACGGCCACTGGCTTGGACGTGGAGGACACCTTGAGGATCTCTATAGGCGCCCGCCCTTCACCGGTCATTGCTGAAACTCCAATCAATTGTGTAGTCGATCGATGCGCTGGATCGAGGTGGCCAAGCGTGTTTGCCTGTCAATGCTAACCAAAGCCGAATTGAATGTCACCGGGCCATCCGCTACGCGCCATTTCTGGGGCACGGCGGTGAGAAACCGCTTGAGCACGTTTTCGGGGTCCATTCCGATTACGCTGTCGCGCGGCCCGACCATCCCCACGTCCGTACAGAAGGCGGTGCCGCCCGGCAGGACCCGCTGATCGGCCGTCGGTACGTGGGTGTGGGTACCGAGGACTGCCGCCACCCGGCCGTCGAGGAACCAGCCCATCGCAACCTTCTCGCTGGTCGCCTCGGCATGGAAATCGCAGATCGTGATGCG
This sequence comes from Chloroflexota bacterium, assembly GCA_043740835.1. Classification (GTDB taxonomy): domain Bacteria; phylum Chloroflexota; class Dormibacteria; order Dormibacterales; family Dormibacteraceae; genus JAYUBK01. The sequence goes on along the minus strand of JAYUBK010000119.1, from coordinate 41,296 downwards.
AGGCTCCGGGTTCGCGGAAAGGATCTCATCGGCTTTCCGAAACGGGTCGTCGATGTCCTGCAGGAAGAGGCGCCCCATCAGGTTCATCACGAGCACCTCTTCCCCGTCAGCCTCGACCACGCAGTGGCCGACGCCGGGTGCCCCGGGAGGATAGTTGGCGGGCCGGATCACCCGCTCCTGACTGTTCAGCTCGGGGACGAACTCGCGCTGGTCGAAAACGTGGTTGCCCGTGGTGATCACGTCGGCTCCGGCCGCCCTCAATTCCTTGATGGTTCCCACGGTGAGACCGAAGCCGCCCGCCGAGTTCTCGCCGTTGACGACCACGAGGTGCGGCTTTAGTTCCTCACGGAGGCCGGGCAGGAGCGCTTTGACCGCATCCCGGCCGGGCGAGCCGACCACGTCGGCGACGAACAGGAACCTGAACTCCCGGGAGGCTGGCACCGCAAGAGTTTGGCAGGCGGCATCCCCTAGCTGTGAAGACGCCCAACGAACTCGCCGGCCGCGCGCCGGCAAAAGAAAAAGGGGGCCCCGCGGCGGAGCCCCCTTCTTACCTACTTGGCGTATTCGATGGCCCTCGTCTCGCGGATGACGGTCACGCGGATCTGGCCTGGATAGCTCATCTCGCGCTCGATGCGAGTCGCGATGTCGCGAGCCAGCAGTTGAGCTGACGCGTCATCGATCTGCTCAGGGCGGACCAGGACGCGGATCTCTCGCCCGGCCTGGATTGCGAAGGTCTGCTCCACCCCGGTGAACGAGTTGGCGATCTCCTCGAGTTTCTCGAGGCGTTTGATGTACGCCTCCAGAGTTTCCCGGCGAGCCCCCGGACGGGCCGCCGAGATGGCGTCCGCGGCGATGAGCAGGATCGCCTCGAGGCTGTTGGGCTCCTCGTCGTAGTGGTGGGCACGAACCGCGTGGACCACCGCCGCCGGCACTCCGTTGCGCTGCAGAAGGTCGGCTCCGATAACGGCATGGGAGCCTTCGACCTGGTGGTCGATGCCTTTGCCGATGTCATGGAGGAGACCGGACATCTTGGCGATGCGGACATCGGCCCCGATCTCCGCCGCCATCATCGCGGCGAGGTGGGCGACCTCCTTGGAGTGATTGAGGACCTGCTGACCGTAGCTGGTCCGAAAGCGAAGGATCCCGAGATGGCGGACGACCTCCGGGTGGAGGCCCTGGAGCCCGACGTCGAGCACCGCCGCCTCGCCTTCCTCCTTGACCCTCTGGGCGACTTCGATCTTCGCCTTGGCGACCGTCTCCTCGATCCGCGCCGGGTGGATTCGGCCGTCGACGATGAGCTTGTTCAGGGTGACCCGCGCCACCTCGCGGCGGATCGGGTCGAAGCCGCTGATGATTACAGCCTCCGGCGTGTCGTCGACGATCAGGTCGATGCCGGTGGCCTGCTGCAGGGCCCTGATGTTGCGGCCCTCGCGCCCGATGATCCGTCCCTTCATCTCCTCGTTCGGGAGGGGAAGAACGGAGACCGAGGTCTCGGACGTCTGGTCCGCGGCGATCCGCTGGATTGCCTCGGTGACGATGGCCCGGGCTCGCTTCTCGCCGTCCTCGCGGGCGACCAGCTCGGCTTCCCGAACCTTGCGGGCGACCTCGTTGCGAAGTTCCTGCTCGACCTGCTCCATGAGTATCGTCGAGGCTTCCTGCTTCGTCATGTTGGCGATTCTCTCGAGCTCGGCCAGCTGTTGCCGATTGGCCTCCTCAAGCTGCCCGCGCAGCTCATCCAGGTGCTTCTCTCGCTCGCCAAAAGCCTGCTCACGGCGGTTGTGTTCCTCGACCCGGCGATCGAGGTTTTCCTCCTTCTGAACCACCCGACGTTCGGCCTGGAGGGCCTCGGCCTTGATGTCACGGGCTTCCTTCTCCGCGTCACCGCGGACCTGGACCGCCTGCTCTTTCACCTCGAGGAGGCGTTCCTTCATCGAAGTTTCGACATCTGCCTGCACCTGCTGGCGCAGCCTTTCCATGTCGACGGGAGGTGGTGGCGGAGCCTGTTCTACGACCGGCGGAGCCTCGGGCTTCCGCGTTATCAGATATATGACCGCCGCCGCGAGCCCGACAACAACCGTCCCGAGCACGATGGCGACGACCAAAAACAAACCGTTGGTCATGGTTTTAGATTCACCTCTGCATATTCGGTTTTGAAGGTGCTGAAGCCCGCCGGAAGATGCTCATCCGGCTTGCGGTCAGAACACTGGAAACTTGCCGGCGCCCGAGGGCGCAAAGGCACCCGCCGATTCTAGTGCAGTGGCTCGGAGCCGGTGCGCTTCACCTTCGCCGCCGAGGCCCTGGCCGCCCACTGCTCAGCGCCTGCGGTCAGCGCCTGCCATCTGGGTTCGAAAGAGCGAGATACCTTCGGCAGGCTTCGCGGATGATCTGTGGGCCATACCCTCGGCGCTGCAGTCTCGCTCCGATCCTCTCCAGCAGCTCGCGCTCGGTCATGTCGGAACCAGCACCCAAATAGCGGGCGAAGAGGCCAGCCGCCGCGTCAATTTCGGCTTCGCGGTCGATCGGGAGCAACGCGGAGGCAACTGCCTCACGCCCCACACCTTTGGCGCGGAGCTCGGCCGCCATCGCCGACGCTCCGCGCGATGACGTGCGGCGCTGGACGAGGGCGGCGGCGAAGGCCGCGTCATTCAGATAACCGCGACGCACGCAGGTGGCGACCACCTGCGCGACCTCGTCGTCCTCGTAGCCGCGCCGTTTCAACTTGCGCGAAAGCTCCGCCTCGGAATGCATCCGAATGCCGAGCAAGCGCAGCGCGACCGTCTCGCAGCCGCCCGTCGGAGGAGCTTTTTTACGCTTCGACTGGGGCCTCGGTCGGCGCCGGAGCCACCGGCTGGCGGGTATTGCTGATGCGTGCGGCCGATGCGGCCATCGCCTTCTCGCGGACCTGGGCCTCGATTTCGCCGGCGAGCGTGGGGTTCTCGCGGAAGAAATTCCGCACCACTTCACGTCCCTGGCCTAGACGCATGTCGCCATAGGACAACCAGGAGCCGCTTTTGTCGATGACCCCGTACTCGATGGCAGTGTCGATGAGGGCGCCCTCGCGGGAGATCCCGTCGGCGAGGATGTCGAATTCGGCCGAGCGGAAGGGCGGTGCGACCTTGTTCTTGACGACCTTCACCTTCACCCGGGCGCCGATGGAATCGAGCCCCGACTTGATGACCTCGACCTTGCGGATATCGAGCCGAACCGAGGAATAGAACTTGAGGGCGCGGCCGCCCGGCTGCGTCTCCGGGTTGCCGAACATGACCCCAACTTTCTCGCGGAGCTGGTTCAGGAAGATGACCGAGCAGTTGGACTTGGAGATGGCGGCCGTGAGCTTGCGCATGGCCTGCGACATGAGACGGGCCTGGAGGCCCATGTGCGAATCTCCCATGTCGCCCTCGATCTCGGCCTTGGGAACGAGGGCGGCGACGGAGTCGATGACGATGACGTCGATGGCATTGCTGCGCACGAGGACCTCGACTATCTCCAGCGCCTGCTCGCCCGTGTCGGGCTGGCTGACGAGTAACTCGTCGATGTTGACACCGATGCGGGAGGCGTAAATGGGGTCGAGAGCGTGTTCGGCGTCCACGAAGGCGGCGACTCCGCCGGTCTTCTGAGCCTCTGCGATGACGTGCAGTGCCAGGGTGGTCTTACCGGCCGCTTCGGGGCCATAGATCTCGATGACCCGCCCGCGGGGTATGCCTCCCACTCCGAGGGCGAGGTCGAGGGGCAGCGCGCCCGTCGAGATGACCTTGATCTCGCGTTGCGCGGCCTGCTCGCCGAGCTTCATGATCGCCCCCGCACCGTAGCTCTTGTGGATCTGCGCCAAAGCGTTGCCGAGGGCCTTCTCCTTTTCCTTGTCACCTGGTCGTTGGTCAGCTGGTCGTTGGTCAGCTGGTCCGTGGTCGGCGGATCTCGGATCGGTTGTGTTCTGCTCCATATCTCTTTCTGTCCCCTCCTATTGGGCTACGGCCAGTCTTCGGGTGTTCCGCGACGTTGGCAAGGCTTTACTTGATTGGCTCTATTGCACGGTGTTCTTTCGAGTCGCTGCGAAGGGGCCGATTAGTAGATTAGCGAACACCTGTTCGCCTGTCAACCACGATCTCGGGAAGCACGTCGATGGCAAGCTGCAGCGCCGCCTCCGCGCTCGACCGGCGGTTGTCCCAGCGATCGCCTTCCCACCGGTGCTCGGTGACCCGGCCCAGTCCCGGCCCCGCAATGCCGATGTACGTCAAACCCACCGGTTTGTCCGTGCCGTCTGCTTCGGGACCCGAGATACCCGTCACCGAGACGGCGACATCAGTGCCGAGCACAGTCCGGACTCCTTCGGCCATCGCAAGCGCGACCTGCGAGCTCACCGCGCCGTGTCTCGCGAGGAGGTCGAGCGGGATACCCAGTTGCCCGGATTTCACGTCGTTGCTGTATGCGACGATCCCGCCGCGGAAGTACGCGGAGCTCCCGGGCAGGTCGGTCACGAGTTTGGCCAGCAGGCCGCCGGTGCAGGATTCGGCCAGGGAGAGCGTCAGGCCCGCGGCCGTGAGCTTGTCGCCGAGCTCGCGGGCGAGCGGATGAACGACATCCGACGCGGTCGGTCCACCGCCGCCCACGGGCAGGACGGCGACCTGGCGCGGGGCGATGCCGAGCAGGACGTGGCGGAACTTCCAGAGGTAGTCGAAACCGCTGTATATGGTCACCACGAGGGCGAGCGAGAGGACCGCGATCGCGTACGGCTCGAGGATCGGATAGGGCCGACCCAGGATGATCAGGAGGATCGCCGCCACCTGGGTGACGGTCTTGGTCTTGCCCAGGCTGCTCGCCGAGATCATCCGTCCCTGGCCGACGGCCACCGAGCGGAGGATCGTGATCAACAACTCCCGGCCGAAGATGACGATCGCCACCCAGGCCGGGATCAGTCCCTCCTGCACCAGGGCCACCAGCACGGCGAGCACGAAAAGCTTGTCGGCCAGGGGGTCGAGGAACTTGCCGAGCTCGGTGACCAGCCCGTAGCGCCGGGCGATATATCCGTCGACGGTATCGGTGACGGAGAAGACGGCGAAGATCCCCGCGGCGACGAGGTCGTGGCCTGGAAAGGACACCAGCATCACGGCCATCAGGACCGGGATGGCGACCAGCCGGCTGACGGTCAGAGCGTTCGGGAGGTTCATTCGCAGTTGAGGCCCCGCACGGTAGCAGTCTGAACCGTCGGCAGGCTCAACTCTGCGGCGTGAATTCCCTGGTGACGACACCGGCGCCGAGTGCTCCCACGTCCCTGCCGTTGACGTTGAGCTGGGTGGCAGTCGCCTTCCCGCTCGTGAGCCTCACCTTCAGCTGGCCGGTGAATGTCAGCGTGGCGCCGGCGTCGAGGACCCTGCCGGCGTCGCCGAACTGGGGCTTGCCGTCCACCTGGACGTCGATCCAGACCGTGTCCGTCGCCGTGACCACAACACTCACCTGGCGCAGGGCCGGGGATGGCGTCGGGATCGTCAGCATTGCTGCCGCTGCGGCGGAACTCGGCGACGACGATGGCAGCGCCGTGGCGACGGGTCCCGGAGTCGGAGTAACGACTCGGACGCTGTCGAGCTCCCTGTAAATATAGCCGGTGAAGGCAAAGACGAGGATCAGAACACCGATCGCGCCTGCCATTGGCGCTGTGAGAACGATGGCCGACGGTCCGCTGATTCCCGCCAGAGGCCGAAACGCCAGGTTGCGACCTGACTTGCCGAGGCTCGAGTCGTAAGCACTCATCAGGGCCGGCCCATCCAGGTCGAGGAACGTCGCGTAGGTGCGAAGGTAGCCTCGCACGTAGACGGGGGCCGGAAGTTCGGCGAAGCTGTCCCTCTCAAGAGAAGAAAGATGCCGGACGCGGATCCGGGTTGCGGCGGAGGCCTCCTCGAGCGAAAGTCCACGCGCGTTGCGGGCCGCCTCGAGAACGCTGCCGACGGGACTCATTCGATCCCGAGCCGCTCCAGGAGCTCGTCGACGTCGGGCAGGTTCATGAGCACTTCACGAGACTTGCTGCCCTGGTAGCCGCCGACGACGCGGTGTTCGGCAAGCTGATCGACGATGCGCCCCGCCCGCGAGTAGCCCACATTGAACTTGCGCTGGATCAGGGAGACCGAGGCGGAGCCTTCGGCGGCCACCGCGCGAGCGCCGCGCCCAAAAAGCGGGTCGAGCTTGCGTTCGCCCCCTTCCCTGTCTTTCATGTCGCTCGCAACCGCGCCGTCAAGGACCTCTTCGAGGAAGCGCGGGGCGCCCTGCGCCTTCCACCAGCCGACGACCGCGTCGACCTCCGGGTCGCTGACAAAGGCGCCCTGGACACGGGTCGGCTTGCCCGCGTCGACAGGCTGGTAGAGCATGTCTCCGCGCCCGAGCAGCTTCTCGGCTCCGCCGCTGTCGAGGATGACGCGGCTGTCGACCTGAGAACCCACGGCAAAGGCGATTCGTGACGGGATGTTGGCCTTGATGAGGCCCGTGATGATGTCCGTCGACGGCCGCTGGGTGGCGACGACCAGGTGGATTCCCACGGCGCGGGCCAGCTGCGCGATGCGGCAGACCAGCTCCTCGACCTCGCCCGCGGCGACCATCATCAGGTCGGCGAGTTCGTCGATGACGATGACGAGATACGCCATCTCCTTCGCCTCGCTGGTCTTCGCCCGCTCGTTGTAGCTCTGGATGTTGCGGACGCCGACAGACGACAGCAGCCGGTAGCGACGGTCCATCTCGGCGACGGCCCAGCGCAACGCCGCCGTGGCCTGATGGGGTTCGACGAGGACCGGGACCATGAGATGCGGGAGGCCGTTGTACGAGCTCATCTCGACTCGTTTGGGGTCGATGAGCATCAGTCGCAGCTGCTCTGGCGTGGCCTGGAACAGGAGGCTTGCAATGAGTACGTTGATGCAGACCGACTTGCCCTGGCCCGTCGCACCGGCGATGAGAAGGTGCGGCATGCGAGTGAGGTCGCCGACGATCGACTGGCCCGAGACGTCATTGCCGAGCGCGAGCGGCAGGTGCTTACCGCCGCTCTGGAAGGACGGCGACGAGATGACCTCGCGGATCGTCACCAGGCTGGCGGATTTGTTGGGCACCTCGATGCCGACCGCCGACTTGCCGGGGATCGGAGCCTCGATCCGGATGGGCGAGGCTGCCAGCGCCAGGGAGAGGTCGTTGGCCATCGAGGTGATCTTCCGAACCGGCACTCCCTCGGCCGGCTGGATCTCGTACTGGGTGACGGCCGGCCCTGGATTGACGGCGACGACCTTGGCCGCGACCCCGAATGTCGCCAGCGTGTGTTCGAGGATCCTGACGTTGCGCTTGATCTCGTCCGCCATCCGTTCCTTGCGGGCTGTCACGGTGTCGAGCAGGTCGAGGCTGGGCAGCTTCCAGTCGATCTCGGGTAGATCGTCGATCGGATCCGCGACGACTCTCATGACCGGCGCTTCGTCATCGTCTCCGAGGTCCCGCTCCCCGACCGACGAGCTGATCGCGGCCGGTGCCTGGACGTTGGCCCGGATGCCACGGGGTAGTTCCGGCTCATCCACGATCCCGTCCAGGTCGAGGAAGGCCGGAGGGATGCTCGCCGCGCCCGCCACTGCGTCGGTCGTCCTGGTCGCGACCTTGACCGGCTTGATCGCGGCCTTATCACCTACCCGGACCCTGGCGACGAGAGCGTTGAGCCGCTGCCGCTCCGCATGCGCCGTCCGCAGGCCGCCGGCGAACACGCCCAAGGTCGCGGCCGGGCTGAAGTGGAAGACGACGATCAGGCTGAGCAGGAGGCCCGTGGCCAGGATGACGCCCGCACCCGAGGTTCCGACATACGACGCGAGAAGGCTAGAAACGGAGTGTCCGGCCACTCCCCCGCCGAACGGCAACAGCGCGAGCAGGCCCACGCTTGTCACAGCGATGCCGACCAGTGAGATCACGTCGACGAGGCGGACGGCCGGCGCCTTGGGCCAGATCAGGTAGATGCCGCCGCCCAACGCCAGGACGACCATCACCGGCCAACCCCAGCCGAACGCAATTCGGAGCAGGGGCGCGAACGCGATGAATACGAGGAGGCCGGCTCCGATCATCAGGACGCCCGTGGCCTCGCGAGTCTGCTGAGGCGTGAGGAGTGGTCGCCGGGGCGCCGAGCGACCGCGGGCTGCCCGAGGAGGGCTCGATGTTCGAGTCCTGGCAGGAGGTCTTCTTCGAAACCGTACTGGGGATTGGCGCATATCAGGATCTTGTGCAGGGACGAAATGGCAGCGACGAAATGGAGGGACGAAGTGCGGTTGCCCGGATTATAGTTCGGCAACGGCGTCCCCAACCATCCCTTGACGGCGAGGACGGACCCTATCCTGTCTCAGGAATGGCCGTCGAACCCTTTGCCGATGCGGAGCTCAGATACCTCCAGCTTGTCGCGTCCCGGAAGTCGGGACAGCTCTCCGCCAAGCGCTTCCGTGACGAGGTGCGGTCCCTGGCGGTCACCGACGGTGAGAGCAAGACGTGGATCCTCGGCCCCGAGGATGGTCAGTGGCATCGCCGGGTCCACGATCGGTGGGTCACCGAGATCCCTCCCCGGAGGTTCGTCTGTCCCGGCTGCAGGCACCACAACCTGACCCGACACAGCTTCTGCGTAGAGTGCGGGACGGCCCTCAGCGCGGTGGGATCCAAGAAGACGGGGTCCGACAAGGTCGCATCCAGGAACAAGTGACGCGAGGCTCGTCGCTCCGGGGTCCTTTCCTCAGGTCAGCTTGATCGAGGTGAGGACGAGGTCGACGTTGCGCTCCTCACCGGACTTCCAGTCCGCCTGCGGCACGAAACCCTCGACTTCGAAGAGTGGCTGGGCACCGCCGGCGTTGAGGTATGCCCGCTCAAGGTAGAAGACTCCGGCGGTTGTCGTGACCTTGAGGACGGCTCGCGAGCCAGTCAAGCCGTTGACCGTGATCGGGGCCACCTGCTCGGCAACCTCGACCTGGACCGAGGCAGGCGGTTGACTGGTCAACTGTCCAACCTGGAAGGCCAGCAGGACCGTCGCGTCGGTGGGGTCGGTCGCCACCAGGGTCGCTCGCCTGAGTGTCACGACGGCCGCTGATGGACGGGTTCGGATGATGTCGCCGTCAACGCCGGCCACCCGCGGCGCGTCGGCCTGCAGGCGGGCGAGAACCACCATCGGCAGCGGTTTGATCGTGCTCAGGGTGTAGTCGAAGCCCGACCAGTCGGTCGGCGCCAAGTAGCTCAGCTTCAAGTTCTTGCTCTGTAGCAGCTTCCCCGCGGGCGTAACCGAGGGCAGAGTCACGGCCGGTGGGCCCGAAAGCGTGAGTAGGTGTGTGATCTGGGTCGCGATCGGCGCGCTCAGCGGTGAGACCCCGAAGGCCAGCGCCGCGGCCAGCGGGATGACGGCGACCAGCAGCCAGAGTCGGCGCACCGGTGTCGGCTTCTCCTCCAGGAAGAGGTCATGGCCGCAGAAGCCACAAAAGCGATCGAACGGCCCTGCCACCCCGCGACAAGCCGGGCAGGTGCGGAGCTGGAGGCCGCAGTGGCCGCAGCGATCGGCATACATCGCGGGCGAGTCGCAGCGTGGGCACAGCGAGGGCGCCGTGAGCGCCGCCGGTGGGAGCTTCACAGCTCCGTTACGACGGGGATGATCATCGGCCGGCGCTTGGTGCGACGGTGGAGGACGCGTGAGACCGCCTCGTGGATCGCCTCCTTGAGGACCGAGACCTCGCTGTCGCCGTGCGGCATCTTCCGGATGTTTTCCAGGATGGCCTGGCCCGCCTCTCCCATGAGTTCGTCGTTGAGGTCCGGCTCGATGAAGCCCTTGGACACGAGGTCCGGGCCGGCCTTCACCTCGCCGGTGGTGCTGTCGACGGCGATGGTCACGACGACGATGCCGTCCTCGGCGAGGCGGTTGCGGTCGCGGAGCACGACATGCTCGACGTCTCCCACGCCCATGCCGTCGACGAATACCATGCCCGCCTGGAACACCTCACCCCTCGTCATCGTGTCCCTGGTGAGGATGACCGACTGGCCGTCCTCGATCATCAGGATGCGATCATCGGCGATGCCGGCTTCGCGCGCGATGCGGGCGTGGTGGGTCAACTGCCGGTACTCGCCGTGGACGGGAATGAAAAAACGCGGCCTGACCGCATCCAGCATGTCCCGGAGCTCTCCGGCGTAGGCGTGCCCCGAGACGTGCACCTTGCCAATCTGCGAGTAGTGGACCTCCGCTCCGTGCTTGTAGAGGTGGTTGATCGTCCGGCTGACGAGACGCTCGTTACCGGGGATGGGGGTCGCCGAGATCAACACGGTGTCGCCCGTGCGCACATTGACGACCGGGTGCTTGAGGCTCGCGAACCGTGAAAGGGCCGAGAGCGGCTCGCCCTGGCTGCCCGCGCACAGCAGGACAAGCCTGGCGTCCGGTACCTCGTTGGCCTTCTCGAGCTTGACGATGGTGCCCGGCTTGACGCTGAGAAAACCCATCTCCTGTGCGATCTTGCTGTTGTTCTGGAGGCTGCGGCCCGCGATCGCGATGCTGCGGCCGTGCTCCTCGGCAAGCCGCACGATGTGCTGGATGCGCGGGATGTTGGATGCGAAGGTGGCGACGACGATCCGGCCGAGCGCCGCCCTGAAGATGGTTTCAAACGGTTCGGTGAGCTCGCGCTCGGATCCGCACCGGCCCGGTCGCTCGGCGTTGGTCGAGTCGCTCAGCAGCAGGAGCACACCCTCGCGGCCGAGGGCCTCGAACTTGCGCATGTCCGTGGGCTCGCCGTCGAGGGGGTTGGGATCGAGCTTGAAGTCTCCCGTGTAGGCGACGGTACCGACGGGAGTCCGGATCGCAAGCGCGACAGCGTCCGGGATCGAGTGATTGACAGCGATCGAGCGCACCTTGAAGGGACCCAGCTGGATGCTGTCCCCAGCCCTGAACTCGCGCAGGTCGGCTTCGCGCAGGATGTGATGTTCTTTCAGCTTGGGCCGTACCAGGCCCAGTGTCAGACGGGTGCCGTAAACAGGCACATTGAGGCTTCGAAGCACGAACGGCAAGGCTCCGATGTGGTCTTCGTGGGCATGCGTGAGCACGATCCCGAGGACCTTTCGCGAGGGATCCGTCAGGTACGAGATGTCGGGAATCACGAGGTCCACGCCCGGCTGTTCCTCGGTCGGGAACATGAGGCCGGAGTCGATCACGAGGATCTGCCGGTCCCATTCGAGTAACCACATGTTGCGGCCCACCTCGCCCAGGCCACCCAGTGGGAGATAGCGAAGCGTAGCGGTCACAGGAGGAGCAACTGCTCCGGCTCCTCAGCGCCGGGCGGTGCCGGCGGCCTGGACCTGCGGACCTCGTCAACGTACTTCTTGGCGTTGTCGAAGTCCTTCTGAAGGTCCGCCACCAGGAGCGGGTTGTGAAGTGCCGCCGCCGGGTGGTAGACGGGGACGTAGGTGACCCCGTCCTTCTCGATCCTTGTGCCGTGGACGCGGCTGATCGGCCCGTGTCCCGGCAGCACCCGCTCCAGGGCATGGCGGCCGAGAAGAAGTACGACCTCTGGCTGGACCAGTTCCAACTGGCGCCCCAGGTAGGGCGCGCAGGCCTCCGCCTCGTTGGGCATCGGGTCGCGGTTCTGCGGCGGGCGGCACTTGAGGACGTTGGTCACGTAGACCTCCTCGCGCAGGAGGCCGATGTTCTGGAGGAGAGTGTCGAGCAGCTTTCCCGCCTGACCGACAAACGGCAGGCCCTTCATGTCTTCGTTGAAGCCGGGCGCCTCGCCAACGATCATGATCGCGGCCGAGCAGGGTCCGCTGCCGGGGACCGCCTGGGTCCGCGTCGCATGCAGCCCGCACCTCGTGCAGCCCCGGACCTGGCCGTGGAGCTGTTGGAGTTGGAGTTCGGCAGGGCTAGCGGGGTGATGAATGAGTGCCGCTCCAGACAGGACGTGGGCCGACCGCCTTCCGACCGGCCAAAGCTGCATCGGCTCTGTACATCAGCCTGCTAGACGACACTGGCGGGCGAGAAGCTGATCAGCTCGCCGGCGTCCCTGACGACGGCCATGAGTCTTTCGAGATCGGGTGCCGACAGCGGTGTCATTGGCAGCCGGAAGGGGCCCGCCGGAAATCCGAGCTCGTTCATCACCGACTTCACCGGGATGGGGTTGCCGGCGACGGTCATCAGCGCGTTGATGACGGGCAGAAGGCGGAGGTGGATGTCGCGCGCGACGTCGTTGCGGCCCTCCAGTTGGGCCTCGATCAGCGTCCGCATCGCCGGCCCGGCGAGATGAGAGACAACACAGATCACGCCATGCCCGCCAACGGCCAGCAACGGGAGGGTGAAGCTGTCGTCGCCACTCCAGACCTTGAATCCGGCCGGCTTCCCCGCGCACACGAAACCCATCTGATCGATGGATCCGGAAGCCTCCTTTACGCCGACGATGCCCGGGATCTCCGCGCAACGGATCGTCGTGGCGGCCGTCATGTTGATGCCGGTCCGGCCCTGGATGTTGTACATGACCACGGGTTTACCGCCGGCGGCGCCCGCGATCTCCCTGAAGTGCTGGTACATGCCCTCCTGCGCCGGCTTGTTGTAATAGGGAACAACGGCCAGGACGGCGTCCGCGCCTGCGGCCACCGCGCGCCTCGTGAGCTCGACGGAGTGGTGTGTGTTGTTGGTGCCGCTGCCTGCCATCACCGTCTTATCCGGGATCGCTTCCTTGACGGCCTTGACGAGCTGGATCTTCTCGTCGTCGCTCAGCGCCGGCGCCTCGCCCGTGGTGCCGAAGACGACGACGCCGTCCGAGCCCTGCTCGGTGAGCAGCCTGGCAAGGCGCTGGGCGGCGTCGTAATTGACGGCACCGTCCGCCGTGAACGGCGTGATCATGGCTGTCAGCAGACGTCCGATTTCCTGGCTCATTTCACCACCCCCATCTCGATCGCCTTCTCGGCGATCTGGACTCCATTGAGCGCGGCGCCCTTACGCAGGTTGTCGGTTACAACCCACATCGCGAGACCGCGCTCGACCGAGGGATCGCGGCGGATACGTCCGACGAAGACCTCGTCGCGGCCGGCGGCCTGCGCTGCAGTGGGATAGACGTCGTTGGCGGGATCGTCCATTACGGTCACACCCGGGAACGCAGCCAGCACCTCGCGGGCGGCCTCCGGCGTGAGCGGTTGGGACATCTCGACGAACACAGCCTCCGAATGCCCGATGGGAACCGGCACCCGCACACAGGTGACGGCCACCCGGAGGTCCGGTTCCTCGAGGATCTTGCGCGTCTCCTTCACAAGCTTCACCTCCTCGTCGTTGTAGCCCTCCTCTTCAGGAGTCCAGCCGCCGGGAACGACGTTGTGAAACAGCTGGTGCGGGTAGACCCTCGCCTCGGGCCGGCGGCCCTCGGCGAACGCGTGGACCTGATCGTCGAGCTCCTGGACGAGGTCTTTGCCCGCTCCCGAAGCCGACTGGTAGGTCGAGATGACGACCCTCTCGAGGCCGACGGCCCTGCGCAGGGGTTCCAGGACCATCGTTAGGGGGATCGTGCAGCAATTGGGGACCGAGATGATTCCCTCGCTGTCGGCGATGCGTCCGAAGTTGATCTCGGGGACGACGAGAGGGACGCTCTCCTGCATTCGCCAGGCGCCGCTCTTGTCGATCACGAGGGCCCCGGCGTTCACCGCGAGGGGTGCGAACTGGAGCGACTGTGCGCCGCCTGCGGCGAAGAAGGCTATGTCGATGTCCTTGAACGAGTCCTCGGTCAGGGTCTCGACCTCTACCTCCGTCCCGTCGTAGAGCAGCCGGGCACCTGCCGATCGCTCGCTGGCGAGGGCGCGAATGCTCACGGCGGGGAAATTGCGCTGGGCGAGCACCTTCAGGAGCTCGTGTCCGACCATGCCGGTGGCGCCGACGATGGCGACGTTGAAGCGACGGATGGGACTGCTTGCCACACGTGAAGTCTAGTGAATCAACTCGGCGCCATCCGACGTCCGCTAGAGGCCCAGCAGGCTGTCCAACGCTCGGTAGAACCTGGGCCCTTTCACGACCGTGCGCACGGCGACCAGCACACCCGGCACGAACGCCTCCCGCGACGTGGTTCGGTGGGCGATCGAAAGTGTCTGGCCGGCGAGCCCGAAGAGGATCTCCTGGTCCGCGACCAGGCCCGGCAGGCGGACCGAGTGGATGCCGACGCCGGCCTCCTCCCCACCCCGGGCGGATTCGAGGGTCACCTTCTCCGGATGCTTATAGGAGAACTTCTTTCGCCCACCCAGCCGGCGCGCCGTGGCGAGAGCCGTGCCCGAGGGCGCGTCCGCTTTGGTGTCCTGGTGCATCTCGATGACCTCGGCGGCGTCGAAGAAGGGCGCGGCGATGTCGGCCAGGTGCATCATCAGCACCGCTCCGACCGCGAAGTTGGGCGCGATGATGCCGCCCACGCCGGCCTCCCTGCAGGCCGCCTCGACCTGATCAACCGCTTCGGGGGTGAAGCCGGTCGTCCCGATTACAGGCGCGATGCCGGCCCGCGCATAGGCCAGGGCGTTGGAGAGCGCGGATGCCGGATGTGTGAAGTCGATCACCGCCTGTGGGCGGGCCGACGACAGGAAGGCGCCGAGATCATCTCCGATCTCGACGCCTCCCACGTACTCAAGGTCCGGAGCGGCCTCGACGCCGCGCCTCATCTCAATTCCGACCTTCCCGCGATGACCTGCGACGGCCACGCGGATCGGCGTGTTCGATTGTTTAGCGGCGAGGTCCACGGTCGCGGTTTCCGCTGTACCCGCCACGGCTTGCACCGCCTCCGAAGGAACCTTCCTCGCGAGGAGGGGGCGGACCCGCGGCGACGGCGGCAGCGAGGGCTTCCGCGTCGATCTCCTCGCCCGCGTCCTCTCCCTTGGCCGCGAATTCGTCCAGAGCAGCCTGTCGGCTCAGATTGAGCCTTCCCTGCTTGTCGATCTCCGTCGCCTTGACGACGATCGTGTCACCGAGGTTGATGACGTCCTCGACCTTCTCAACCCGGTGGTCGGAGAGCTTGGAGATGTGTACGAGACCGTCCTGGTTAGGGAGGATCTCGACGAATGCCCCGAAGGGCATGATCCGGACCACCTTGCCACGATAGATGCGACCGACCTCGACCTCGTCGGTGAGGCCCTTGATCCATTCAATCGCGCGGCGTGCGCCGTCCTGGTCGCTCGAGGACACGAACACGGTGCCGTCATCCTCGACGTCGATCGCGGCGCCGGTCTCCTCGACGATCTTGCGGATGACCTTGCCCCCGGGGCCGATGATGTCCCGGATCTTGTCGGGGTTGATCTTGATCGTGGTGATCCGCGGGGCGTAGTCACTCATCTGCTCGCGCGGCCGCGGCAGCACCTCGAGCATCTTGCCGAGCACGAAGAGGCGCGCCTCGCGGGCCTGCTCCAGAGCCTGGCTCATGATCTCCATGGTCAGGCCCTTGATCTTGATGTCCATCTGCAGGGCCGTGATCCCGTCGCGGGTCCCCGCCACCTTGAAGTCCATGTCACCCAGCGCGTCCTCGACGCCTTGGATGTCCGTGAGGACGGCGTGCCTGCCCTCGCGGGTGACGAGGCCCATCGCGATGCCGGCCACCGGAGCCTTGAGCGGAACGCCCGCATCCATCAGCGAGAGGGTCGAGCCGCAGACCGACGCCATCGACGTCGAACCATTCGAGCTGAGGATCTCGGAGACCACTCGCATCGTGTAGGGCCATTCCTCGACGCTCGGAAGCACCGACATGAGAGCGCGCTCGGCAAGTGCACCATGGCCGATCTCGCGCCGGCCCGGCCCGCGCGATGGTCGCGTCTCACCGACCGAAAAGCTCGGAAAGTTGTAGTGGTGCATGTAGCGCTTCTTGAGGTCAGAGCCAAGGCCGTCCAGCTTCTGCTGGTCGGACATCGAGCCGAGAGTGGTGACGGTGAGGGCCTGGGTCTGGCCGCGTGTAAAGAGACCGGATCCATGCGTGCGGGGAAGCACCCCGACTTCGACGGTGATCTTGCGGACGTCCTTGAGGCCGCGCCCGTCGGCTCGAACACCCTCTTCGATGACGCGCTGCCGGATGCGGTCCTTCAGCTTCTTCTCGAAGAGCTTCTTGAGAGTGTCGGCATCATCGGGAAACTGCTGCACGAGATCGGTGACCAGCTGCTTCTTGAGCTGGTCGATCTTCGCCTCGCGCGCTGCCTTGTCGGGATCGTACGCGGCCTGGTCGATCTTGCCGGCGAGGTACTGCGACACGGCTGCGACGAGCTCCTCGGGATCCTGTGGCGGTGTGAAGGCGACCTTCTCCTTGCCGCACTCCGCGCGGAGGTCGTTCTGGAGGGCGCAGAGGGCGGCGATCCGCTCGTGGGCCTTCGCAAGGGCCTCGACGACGACAGCCTCGGTGACGCCCTTGGCGCCGGCCTCGACCATCAGGATGGCGTCGGCGGTGCCGGCGACGATGAGATCGAGCTGGCTCTCCTCCATCTGGGCCATCGGCGGGTTCACGACGAGCTGTCCGTTGATGTAACCCATGCGTACCGCCCCGACCGGACCCTGGAACGGGATGTCCGAGATCGACAGTGCGGCGGACGCGCCGTTGATCGCAAGCACGACCGGGTCATTGACCTGGTCGACGCTGAGAACCGTCGACACGACGGCGAGGTCCTGGCGGAATCCGTCCGGGAAGAGCGGCCGCAGGGGCCGGTCGGTCAGGCGGCTGGCGAGCGTCGCGTACTCGGTGGCGCGACCCTCGCGGCGGATGAATCCACCCGGGATCTTGCCTGCCGCGTACATCTTCTCCTCGTAGTCGCAGGTGAGGGGGAAGAAGTCGATCCCCTCCCTGGGCGCCGCCATGGTGGCGGTGCAGAGCAGCATCGTGTCGCCTGCGCGAACGAATACGGCCCCATTGGCCTGTTCAGCGACGCGACCAGCTTCGAAGCTGAGTGTCACGCCGTCGAACTCTCTCGACTTGGTGGTTATTGCCACGCGAAATACCTCCGAACAGGAGCTTCCTGCGGCTGGTGGCGGGGCCAGGTCACCAGAGGCTGCCGTTGAGGCCTACGCCTCGACGAGAGCTGCTAGGGGCCTGACCTCTTACCTTTTGAACCGGCCTTGGAAGACCGGACCGGCCGTGCTTGGCTCCGGGGCTACCGACGAATCCCGAGCTTCGCGATGAGGGAGCGATAGCGCTCCACGTCGTTGCGGCCCAGGTAGTTCAGCAGCCGACGGCGCTTGCCGACCAGGATGAGGAGGCCACGGCGCGAATGATGGTCCTTTGCGTTCGCCCTCAAATGCTCGGTGAGCCGCTTGATGCGGTCCGAGAAGATGGCGACCTGAACCTCGGGCGAGCCCGTGTCCGTCCCGTGGAGTCTGTGCTCCACGATCAAGTTCTCCTTGACGTTCGTCTCAACTGCCAAAACTAGGAGCGAATTATACGCAGGCGAGCCATCCGGCCTTCGCGGGCCGGGAGCCTGGTACCCCGCTCACGTTCGTTTCCGCGGATCAGGTGACCTCGACCGAACCGTCGGAACGGGGATCGGCCCCACCGCGCCAGCGGCCCGGCCCGTCGATGAGGATCGCCTGGGCGTGGCCCATCCGGCTGCTCTTGGCGGGCAGCACCAAAGTTGGAGGGTCCTGGGATCGATTCAACTCACCGGCGCCCGGGTAATCGGCCTCGACCCAGAGCGGCGACCCACTCGCGGCGACGCGGATCCGGGGATCGGCCACGGCGGCCTGCGGCTCGAGGCCGCGGTCGAAGAGATTGACCGCGACCTGCGCCTGGATCTGCGGCTGGCCCTCCCCCGCCATGTTCCCGAACGCGGCGAACGGCACGCCGCCGCGAGCCGCCATGGCGGGGATGAGCGTGTGCATGGTGCGCTTGCGGGGCTCCAGGCGGTTCACGTGCTGAGGGTCGAGGCTGAAGTAGCAGCCTCGGTTCTGGAGGATGATCCCCGTCCCGTCGGCGATGACGCCCGAACCGAAGTCATAAGCGATGCTCTGGATCAGCGAGACGACGTTGCCGTGCTCATCGGCCGCGCAGAGGTAGATCGTGTCACCCGCGGGCACCGGAGCCGGCCGCGTCCCGGGCTCGTGGTCGGGATCCAGGAAGGGATCGACCGGCACCTCTGCGAACGCGGGATCCGTGATGTAGCGCTCACGCAGCGCGTAGGCGGTGTCGCGCATCTTCACGAAACGCCGCGCAAAGGCGGGGCCGGGCTCGAGGTCGCCGGGCGAGAGTCGTTCCAGCCGCGCCAGGAGCGACATCGCGACGAGGCCCTGGGTTGGGGGCGGCATCTCGTAGATGCGAAGGCCGCGGTAGTTCATCGCCAGTGGTTTCACGAAGGAAGAGCGGTGCGCCGCCATGTCAGCCGGAGTGACGAAGCCGCCTCGGCGCTGGATGGATTCGGCGATCTGAACGCCCAGTTCGCCGAAGTAGAAGCCCCCGAACCCACGCCGGGCGATGCCGCCAAGGGACGCCGCCAGGTCCGGCTGGCGAAAGAGCATCCCGCTCTTCATCGGGGGCAGCACTGCGGCCACGTCGGCCTCCCGAAGAAGCCAGTGGGCCTGTTCGGCGAAGGCGCCGCCAAGATCGTCGCCGACAACAAACCCGTCCTTCGCATGGGCGATCGCGGCTTCCAGCGCCCGACCGAATCCGATGGTTCCGTAGCGCTCGAGGAGGCGCCCCCAGGCCTGTACGGTGCCCGGCACGGTGATCGTGAGCGGCCCCCGTAGGGGCATCGTCTCGTGGCCCGCGTCGCGGACCGCCCGTATCGACGCCATCTCACCTGACTTCCCAGCGCCTTCCAGCCCGATCGGCTCGCTCGCGCCCGCGGGCCAGATGATCGCGAAGAGGTCGCCGCCGATCGACGTCATGTGCGGGTACACGACGCAGAGGACGGCGTTGGCCGTGACGGCGGCGTCGATCGCGTTGCCGCCCTCACGAAGTACACGGGCCCCGGCCTCGGTGGCGAGTCGGTGCGGCGTCGCGATGATCCCGCGCGTCAAGCCGGTACGAGCAGCCTCAGTGCGCCGGGCATGATCTCGAAGGAGGCCGGGAGCCGGCCGACCACCTCGCCCTCGACCTGGACCAGAACCGGGTCGGTCGAGAAGAGGTCGACCTTCCTGGCCCTGAGGTGCTCGAGCTTCAACTTCAGCTTCGGGTCGTCGAAGTGAGTGCCTGCGTAGATCTTGCTCATGCCCTGGATGCCCTCCAGCTTGCCGAAGGCACCCGTGATGATCACATCGAACAGACCGTCGTCAGGTATGGCCATCGGCGCAACTCGCATCCCGCCGCCGTAGTACTCGCAATTGGCGATGGTGACCGCCTGCGCCAACAGGTCCCGCCTCGTATCGCCGTCGACGACGACAGTCATCTGCTTGTGCTTCCAGCCGGCGATCGCCGTGAGGGCGCCGATTCCGAAGGAAAGCCTGCCGCCGAGCATCTTCGGTGCGCGGTTGACGCGGTCGGAGACGTCCGCGCCGAGGCCCGCCTCGGCGATGTTCAGGAAGTGGAGCACCCGTCCGTCGATCCTCACCCGGCCGGCGTCGATCGTCCGCGTCGAACCGGCCATGATGACGCGCGCGGCGGTGCCGATGTCGATCGGGATCCCAAAGGTGCGCTTCGTGTCGCCCCCAGTCCCGTAGGGGACGAGTCCGAGTGTGCTCCTGGACGGGATGACCTCGCCATCCTGGAAGAACCCGTTGGCCACCTCGTTGAGCGTCCCGTCGCCTCCCAGGGCAACAACCGCCCTCTTCCCCGCCCTGACAGCTTCGCGGGCCAGCTCTGTTGCGTGGTTAGGCGCGGTCGTGAACCTTTCCTCGAAGTCGAGCCCAGCCTCGCGAAGCGCCGCCGCGGTGCGCTGCCATTCCCTGGCGACCCGCCCAGCTCCGGCGGCAGGGTTGACGATGACGACGGTGTCGCTCACCGCCGGCCACCCAGAGCGCGCGGATTCATGATGCCGGCCGGGTCAAGCGCCGAATGGATCGCCTTCCACACCTGCAACCAGTCCCCCATCTCCTGTTCGATCCATGGCGCCCGCACGGTGCCGGTGCCATGGTGATGCCCGATCGTCGCGCCGTGCGTCCTGCAGGCATCCATCACCGCCGTCCACGCCCGGTCGTAGGCCTCCGCGGCCGCCTGCTCGGAAGAGGCCGAACCGGCAAACGTGAAGTATGCGCAGCACCCCTGCGGGGTGGCATGGCTGAAATGGCAGAGGGCGATGCCTTCGGCCCCGAGCCTTGCCTTGACATCCGTATGGAGGGCGCCGAGCACACTCCACGGGGCCGCCACCTCGATGGTGTCGAGAAAGCTCCCGGGCGGCTCCAGTGAATGCCTCATGCGCTCGGCCGAGAGTCGAAAGCGATGTTCGAGCCACGCCTGCCAGGGCGCCTCGCCCAGTTCGACGGCATCCACCAGGAGCCTGTCGAGGACGCGTGCCTGGGCATCCGCTGTCTCCGGCTCGCCGGCAACCGCGACGATGAGCAGGCAGCCCTCGGCAAGCGAACCCTGGAAGGCGGTGTCCTCGGCGTCGTAGAGTCTCATGACGAACGGGCGGAGGTCGCGCTGCATGATTTCGCGCATCGCCGCCAGGCCCGTCACAAGAGTTGGGAAGGAAACGCCTCGGCCCCGGATTGCGACCGGGAGCCGGCGGGCGCCCAGAACCGCCTCGACAACCACCCCGAGTGCCCCCTCCGACCCGATGAAGAGCTCGTGGAGCGAGGGGCCGATGGCTGTGCGGGCAGGGGCTCGGGCCTCCAGGACGGTGCCGTCCGGGAGCACGACGGTGAGGCCCATCACGAGGTCCTCGATGTGGCCGTGGTAGGAGGATTGCTGGCCCGACGAGCGGGTCGCGACGAGGCCGCCGATGGTGGCGACGGGCAGGGAACTCGGGAAGTGGCCAAGTGTGAGGCCGCGCTCGTTGAGCGCCCGCTCGAGCACCAGGCCATTGACTCCCGCCCCGGCGCGGACCACGAGATCCTCCGCATCGATCTCGAAGGCCGCCAGTCCACCGAGGTCGAGCAGGACCTCGCCGCCGGTCCGGTTGATTGCCCCGCACACCCCAGAGCCGCCGCCGAGGGGCGTCACCAGGACACCCTCCGCGGCGGCCCAGCGGAGCACGCTCGCCACACCCTCGACATCCTCGGGCCTGGCGACGAGAGCCGGTTCGCGCTCGGCTCCCGAGCGCACCGCCATGAGTCCTGCCGGCCAGAGGTCCTCGACCACGCGCTCGCTCACGTTCGCCTGACCGACGAGACGCTCGAGCGCTTTTCTCATCGAGCCAGGAGCCGGCGTGTCTCCTCGACGTCGAGGGCGATCTGGCGCGCGAGCTCCTCGGTTCGCTCGTATCTTTCCTGTCCGCGCAGCCTCTCGATGATGTCGACCGCGATCTCGACGCCGTAGATGTCATCGGTGAAATCGAGGATGTGTACCTCGACAACGAGCCGCTCGCCGTCGAACGTCGGTCTCCTGCCGATGCTCAGGGCACCCGGCCACTCGCCACCTGGAAGTTTCACCAGGCTGGCGTAAATGCCATCACCGGGAATCAGCTTGCCCGGCGGCAGTGCAACGTTGGCCGTGGGAAATCCTAGCCCGCGGCCGATCCTGGCACCTGCCTCGACCGGTCCCTGGAGGCGGAAAGGGCGGCCGAGAAGCGCTGCCGCGCCGGCGACGTCACCAACCTCAAGGAGGCGCCGGATGTCCGAGCTGTGCAGTTCCACCCCACCGACCTCGAGCAACGGCATGACCTCGGTTTCGAATCCGTTGCGCCCGCCGTACTCGCGGAGCCAGGCATTGTCGCCTCCGCGTTCGTGGCCGAGAGCGAAGTCGGGGCCGCTGAGCAGGTGCCGGATATCGACCCGCGAGCCGACGCGGCGCATGAAATCACCCGCGCTGAGGCCGGCCAGCCCAGGCGTGAAGGGCATCACCCAGGTGACGTCGACTCCAAGGCCGTCCAAGATCGCCAGCTTCTCGTCGAGTGTTGTTATCAGGGGTGGGCAACGGACTGGATCGAGTACGCACCGCGGATGTTTGTCGAATGTGATCACGATCGCCTTCCAACCGTTCGCCGAGGAGACCTGGCGGAGGTGACGAATGGCCCTTGTGTGCGCCAGGTGGACGCCGTCGAAGGTGCCGATCGTGACGGCGGCGGACCCGAGGAGGTCGCCCTCGAGGCCCGTCACGACCCTCATGCCAGCACCTTGTCAGGGACGAAGGTCCGCCGCAGGGGGTCGGCGTGGCCGAGGGCCACCAGTCGCCCGTCGCCGGCGTGGGCGCGCAGCGTGCCCGGCCCGGGCTCGGGCAGTACGCGTACCGACCGGCCCTGCCGCACCATCGCCTCCTGCTCAACTGTGAGCCGTACCGCCTCCAGCCCGGGAAGCAGCGACTCCATCGCGAGCAGCCGACCCGCGACCGCGTCGGCGTCCTTGAGGTCCTCGATGTCCACCGCTGTCTCCAGCGAGAGGTCTCCATAGGCCGTCCTTACGAGGCGGCCGAGGTGGCCGCCCACCTCGAGCCGCTCGCCGAGGTCGCGCGCCAGGGAGCGGAGGTAGGTGCCGCTCCCGCAGATGACCTCGATCCGAGCCCGCGCCCGGGGCCCGGGCTCGAACTCGAGCAGCCGCACGGAATGGATCTCCACCTCCCGCGAGGCCGGTTCGACGTCCTCTCCGGCTCGCGCCCTCTTGTACGCGCGCTCGCCGTCGATCTTCACCGCTGAGAAGGCGGGCGGTTTCTGCTGGACTTTGCCGACGAACCCCTCGAGAGCGGCGGCGACCTGGGCCGCGGTCAGCCCGCTGGGGTCGGCAACAGGCTCGAGGTCGGCCTCGGCGTCGTCGGTGGCGGTTCGGGACCCGAGCTGGATGTCCGCCAGGTACGTCTTCGGCAACAGGTGTGCAAAGTCGGCGAGACGCGTGGCCGATTCGAACAGGATCGGCAAAACGCCGGTCGCGAGGGGGTCGAGGGTGCCGGCGTGGCCGACTCTCTTGGCTCCCGTCAGTGCACGAAGCCGGCGGACCATCGTGAAAGAGGTCGCGCCGGCGGGTTTATTGAGGTTGAGGACTCCGGGCTGCACCCGAAGAGCTCCTATCGTCCCGCCAGGGCCGTATGCGCCGCCGCGACGACGATCTTGATCGCGTCATTCATCGGGGCGAGGATCTCTGCGCCGGCCGCTCGCAGGTGGCCGCCACCGCCGAACTCGCCCGCGAGAGCGGCCGCATCGATGTTGCCGCGACTGCGAACGCTGATCTTGGTGAGGCTGGGCTTGATCTCCTTGAAAAGGATTCCGAGGTCCATTCCACTGATCGAGTTGAGCTGGTCGATGATCCCCTCCGACTCCGCCATCGTGGCGCCTGCCTCCTTGAGCATGTCCCGGCTGACCTTGGACCAGACGAGCCGCCCGCCGGCCTCGACCTGCATCTGGGCCATGCTGAGGCCGGCCAGCCTGAGGGTAGTCAGCGGCGCCGATTTGTAGACCATCGTCGCGATCTGGCCCGGGTTCGCACCCAGGCGCGCCAGCCTGGCGGCGGTCTCCAGGGCATGGGCAGTGGTGTTCTCGTGGCGGAATCCGCCGGTATCCGTCATGAGGGCCGTGTAGAGATTGGTGGCGATGCTCGGCGTGATCGTGTAGCCGAACTGCTCGAGCATGGGGACGACCATCTCCCCCACCGCGGCTGCGTCGGCATCGATGACGTTGATGTCGCCGAACATGGAGTTCGACAGGTGGTGATCGATGTTGACGATGGTCGCGTTCTTGGCGATGTGGCGGACTGCATCGCCGGAGCGCTCCATGTTCCCGGCATCGAAGAAGAGAACGAGCTTGGGCTCGCTTCCCTCCGGGGGCGCCTCGACGATCTGGTCGAAGCCCGGGAGCCACCTGTACATCTGCGGCAGGGGCGGCGGGATCAGAACGTAGACCTTCTTGCCGATGGTTCGGAGCGCTTCGGCGAAGGCGAGGCTGCAGCCGAGGGTGTCGCCGTCGGCGTCCTTGTGGCCGAAGATCAGGATCTGTTCGTGAGCGTCAATCAACGCGCCGACTTCAGTGATCTGCTCTTTCAGGTCGCCGATGGGGGCTCCTCCTCGGAGATGGGGTCGCTGCCCTGGTCGCCGGGCGGCAACACTTCGCGCAGCAGTTTGGAGATGTGGACGCTGTATTCGATCGACGGATCGAGTTCGAAGTGTATGTCAGGGGCGCCTTTCAGATTCTGCAGCCGTTTTCCGAGCTCGTGGCGGATCAGGCCCTTGGCGCTGATGAGCCCCTTGAGGCTCAGCTTCTGGGCCTCCTCGGTGCCAAGGACGCTGACGCGAACCCGCGCCGATCGAAAGTCGGGCGACATCTTGATGCCTGTGATGCTGACGAAGCCGATCCTGGGATCCTTGAGATCGCGCTGGATGATCTCCATGATTTCCTGCCGGACCTGCCCCGCGACCTGGTCGGCGCGGTAACCCATCTCAGCGGAGGCTTGGCGATGGGCGCCCAGAGACCCTCGCGGTGTCCATCCTCAAGGCTTCGCTAAGCCCCTAGATTTCTTCGCGCTCGAGCCGGAAGGTCTCCATGGTGTCGCCGGGCTCGAAGCTGTCAAAGCCATCCAGCCCGATGCCGCATTCCTGGCCGGCGACCATCTCCCGGGCGTCCTCTTTGAAGTGCTTGAGAGAAGTGATACGACCCTCGAAGACCTGTTCCTTGCCCCGGGACAGCTTGACCCAGCCACCGCGGGACACCTTGCCGTCCATGACGCGCGAGCCGGCAATGATTCCGAGCTTCGGGATCTTGATCCCCATGACAACGTCCACGCGGCCCTCGTACACCTGCCGGAAGGTCGGCTCTCGCATTCCCTTGGCTGCTCGCTCGACGTCCTCGGTCAGCTTGTAGATGACGTCGTAGTAGCGGACTTCGACCTTTTCTCGTTCCGCGGCCCGATCCGATGCCGGTGTCGACTTGAGGTTGAAACAGACGATGATCGCGCTGGAGACGCTGGCCAGGAGCACGTCCGAGTCGTTGACGACACCGACACCCTCGCCGACAACCTTGATCTGAACGATCGGGTCCTCGATCTTGGAGAGCGCGCTGCGGACAGCCTCGAGAGTTCCCTGGGCGTCGGCCTTGACGACAAGGTTGAGCTCTTTGACCTCCCCTTCCTTCGCGCGCCGCGCGAGTTCCTCGAGGGTGAGCCGAGGCGCCGCCTGGTGCATCGCCTCGTTGGCACGCTTCTCCTGCAGCTTGCTGAGCGCAAGCGTCCGTGCCGACTTCTCGGAGGCGACGACCTGGAAGATCTCACCGGCGGTGGGCACCTCGCTCATACCGGACACGACGACGGGCGTGGCGGGAGGCGCCTCGAGTACGTTCTCGCCCCGATCGTCGCTGAGCGCCCGTACGCGCCCGTAGATGTGACCGCAGACGAAGTAATCGCCGACGCGGAGCGTTCCCGCCTGGACGAGGACGGTCGCCACCGGGCCCTTGCCGCGCTCCATGTGCGCGTCGACGATGGTCCCTATGGCGCTCCGGTTGGGGTTTGCCTTCAGTTCCTCGATCTCGGTGACGAGAACGATCGTTGTGAGGAGATCGTCGATACCCTCACCGGTGCGGGCGGACATGTGCACGCACTCGAACTCGCCGCCGTAGTGGCGGGTGACTAGCTCGTGGGCGGCCAGTTCCTGGTGGACCCGGTCGACGTTGGCGTTGTCCTTGTCGATCTTGTTGATTGCCACGACGATCGGTACCTTGGCGGCGCGGGCATGCTGGATGGCCTCGATGGTCTGTGGCATCACCCCGTCATCGGCGGCGACGACGAGGACCGCAACGTCAGTGACCTGGGCGCCTCGCGCTCGCATGGCGGTGAAGGCTTCGTGGCCGGGGGTGTCGATGAAGACGATCGGTTGACCGTCGTCGGTCTCGATCTTGTAGGCGCCGATTCTCTGCGTGATGCCTCCGGCCTCGCCGGCTGCGACCTTGGTGCGGCGGATGGCGTCGAGGATCGAGGTCTTGCCATGGTCGACATGACCGAGGATCGTGACGATCGGCGGCCGCACCACGAGGTGGCCCGCGTCCTCACGGGCAAGGCTGCTGAACAGGTGCTCGCGGGAGGTGATGGTGACGCGGCCGTCGCTGCGGCCCTCCTCCTCGATGGCGACCGACTCGCCAAGTGCGATCGGCTCCACGGTGACGCCGAATTCGTCGGCGACGATCGAGGCGGTGTCGAAGTCGATGACCTGGTTGATGGTGGCCATGACCCCGTTCTGCATCAGTTTCTTGATGACATCCACTGCGCCAACCCCGACCTTCTCCGAGAGGTCCTTCACCGAAACGTTGGGGGGCAACTGGATGACCTTGTCGCCGTTCGCTGCGACCTTTACGGCGCCGAGGTTGCCGAACTGGCGGCGTGCCAGATCGATGGCGGCCGGCGGGAGTGGCGCGGAGACGTTGCGGGTCAGCTTCCTCTGCTGGAGAAAGTTGACCAATTCCTTCTGGTTGATGCCCAGTTCTCGGGCCAGTTCATGAGCTCTCATATGCGGGAACTGTTGATTATCCCCGAAAGACCCAGAAGTCAGTCGCCGCCCTTGAATTCGAAAACCGTCAGAGCGTTCAGGGATTCCCAGAAGTCGGGAGGGACCGTGGCTTTCAGAGCGCGCTCGACGCTTCGCCGCTTACGAGCGAGCTCCCGGCATTCTGCGGAGGAGTGCAGATAGGCACCGCGCCCGCTGGCGCGACCGGCCAGGTCGACCCGCGCCACTCCGTCGGGATCCCGGACGACCCGGACCAGCGAGCGCTTGCCGGCCTCCTCGCGGCAGGCGACGCAGGTGCGGACAGGCTCACGCCTCGCCTTGACCATCACCTACCGCCGCCCCGCCGGGCGCGGGCGAGCTTCCCTCGGCCTTGATGTCGATCCGCCAGCCGGTCAGCTTCGCCGCCAGGCGGGCGTTCTGCCCGTCCTTCCCGATCGCGAGGGACAGCTGCCCGTGCGGCACGCGGATCCGAGCCGTGTTGGTAGGGCGCTCCAATGTCACCTCGCTGACGGTCGCCGGGCCCAGCGCCGCGGCGATGAACTTCTCGAGATCCTCGGACCAGGGAACGATGTCGACATGCTCGCGGCCGAGTTCGGCCAGCACGGAGCGGTGGCGCACGCCCTTTGGTCCGACACAGGCGCCGACCGGGTCGAGGCCCGGCTCCTCCGACCAGACGGCGACCTTCGAGCGGAGCCCGGCTTCGCGAGCCAACGCCTTGATCTGCACCCGTCCGCTGGCGACCTCGGGGACCTCGGCCTCGAGCAGCTTGCGGACGAAGAGGCGGCTGGCCCGGGAGATCTGCACCTGCGTCCCGCTCTTGCCTTTGCGCGCATCGAGGATCACGACCGTCAGCGGCCTCCCGGGCCGCAGCTCCTCACCGGGGATCTGCTCCTCCGGAGGCATCACGCCTTCGGCTCGGCCGCCCATGTCGAGGTAGACGGTACCGCCTTCGATTCGGTCGATCACTCCGGACGCCAGCTCGCCGCGATGCTCGGAGGCCTCCTGCAGCGCGCGGTCGCGCTCGAGGTTCCGGATGTGGCGAAGTACGGCCGACTTGGCCGTCTGCGCCGCAAGGCGGGCGAAGTCCTCCGTGGGCAGATCCTCGAAGACCTCGTCCCCGTTCGGGTCATAGGTACGCGAGCGCACGTGGAGCTCGGCGGTCGCAAGGTCGACCTTGACCGTCACATAGCCCGGGGGCGTGAACGCGCGCCGGTAGGCGTCGGCCAGCGCGGCTTCGACGCTGCTCAGAAGATCGTCCAGTGGTATGCCGAGCTCGCGATTGAGCTCCTGCAGGGCTGTCAGGAATTCAGAGTTCACGGCTTGCCCAATCCGACCGTGCCCGGACCGATCGCAACCGCGAGCCGGGCTGCGATCACATCGGGCCAATCGACGTCGACGAAGATCGGTTTGCCGGGCGTTCCAAGCTTGCCTTCCCGGCCTTCGACTGTGATGCCCTGGTCGTCCACTCGGGCCAGGAGACCTTCGATCACCCCCTCGCCGGGCCCGACACGATGGCGCACGTTAACGCGCTTGCCGACGTTGCGGTCGTAGTGCGACCGCTCGCGCAGCGGCCGTTCAGCCCCTGGCGACGAGACCTCGAGCACGTAGGCCAGCGGGATCAGCTCGGATTGATCGAGAAGGGGTCCGACGATATCGCTGACGGTCTGGCAATCCCCGAGCGTCACACCCTGCGGCTTATCGATCGCCACTCGCAGCGTCGCGCCACCCTGACCGGTCTGCTCGACGCTGAAGACCTCGAAACCCATGTGGACGAGCGTCGGTTCGAGCATTTCACGGATCGCGTTTATGGGCCAGGTCGGCATGTCTTGGGCTTCAGCGAAGTCTCGCGAGGTGCTAGCGGACCGGCTGCAGCTTCCTCCAGACAACGAGCAACGGAGTGGCATTGAAGATCGAGCTGTAGGTGCCCGAGATGATTCCGATCAGGAGGGCGAGGACGAAGCCCTTGATCGTGTCCCCGCCGAACAACAACAGCGACAGCAGTACCAGGACGACGGTGAAGCTCGTGATGATCGACCGCGCGGCCGATTGCATGATGCTCAGGTTGGCGACCTGTTCGAAGGTCAGCCGCTGCGACACGATCATGTTCTCCCGGATCCTGTCGAAGATGACGATCGTGTCGTGGACCGAGAAACCGACGACGGTCAGGATGGCCGTCATGAACAGGCTGTCCACCTCGCCGATCCGGAGGTTGAAAACCCGGCCCAGGATCGAGAAGACGCCCGCCACCAGGAAAACGTCGTGCAGCAGGGCCAGCAGCGCCGAGCCGGCGAACTGGAAGCCCGAGCGGACACCGCCCGGGACTCGCCGGAACCTGAAGGCCAGGTAGAAGAGGATCAGCAGCGACGCCACGACCACGGCGATGAGAGCGCCGGTGACGATCTCCTGGGCGACGGTCGGTCCCACCTGCGACACGCTCGACTTGTTGGTGTCGATAGAGGTCCCGAGCTTTGCCGAAACCTGGTCCTCGAACGCCTGCGACTGCTGTGGATCGAGGACGCCGGTACGGATGATGAAGGTGCCACCCGAGGCCTGCTGGACCACTCCGTTTACGTTCTCGGCGCTGACCGCCGACTGGACGGCCGCCAGGGTGGGGTTGTTCTGGAACTTGAGGAGGAACTCGCTTCCGCCCTGGAAGTCGATGCCGAAGCGAAAGCCCAGCGTGACCATCGAGATGATCCCGGGGATGATGATGATCAGTGAGAAGAGGAAGTACCAGTTCCTCTTGCCGACGATGTTCAGCGTCCGTGGTTGAAGGGGGGTGGGCGGCGCCTTCTCCGCCGTCTCGGGCCGCCTCGGGCTGGCCTCGTCCTCGACTTCCGCATCCGCCGGCGCGTTCACCTGGTCGGCGTCTTGCGCAGTCAAGCTTTCCTGCCTGCGCCCGACATCAGGCTGCACGGTCGACTCCAAGCACCCGTGGAGAGCGGAGGCTGGGGCCGAAGTTGAGGACGACGGCCAGCAGGTTGTGGGTGACGATGATCGAGGAGACGAGGCTCACGAGAACGCCGAGTCCGAGAGTGATCGCAAAACCCTTAACTGGGCCGGTCCCGGCGAAGGCCAGCACGGTGCAGGTGATCAGGGTCGCGAAGTTCGAGTCGCGGATGGCCGGCCACGCTCGCCGGATGGCGGCATCGACCGCAGCGCCGACGGTCCTGCCGGCGCGCATCTCCTCTTTGAAGCGCTCGAAGATCAGCACGTTGGCGTCGACTGCCATGCCGATGCTAAGGATGAACCCGGCCAGGCCGGCCAGCGTCAGGGTGACTGGGATGATCTTGAACACGGCCAGGACGATGGCTGCGTAGACAAGGAGTGCCAGGCTGGCAAGGAGGCCCGGGAGCCGGTAGTAGGCGAGCATGAACAGGACGACGATGAAGAGCCCCACGCCCCCGGCAATCAGGCTCTTCCGGACGGAGTCCTGGCCGAGGCTGGCGCCGACGTCGGTCGACTGCAGCACCTTGACCGTCGCGGGCAGCGCTCCCGAGTTGATCTGGACCGCCAGGTCGCCGGCGGTCTGCTGGGTGAAGTTGCCGGTGATCTGGGCCTGGCCCCCCGTGATCGGGTTGAGGATCACGGGATTGGTCAGGAGCTTGCCGCCCGGGATGTTGGGCGAGACGGTCAGGTTCGGCGCCGTCTGGTCCCAATTGGCGAGGTCGGCGTCAGTGAGGTCTTCGAAGATTGCGATGTGCCTCTCCGGGCAGTCGGCGCCGCCGCCGGGACAGGCGTTGACCGCATCGGTGGTCAGCTTCCCGAACAGCGCCGCGCCCTCGCTGTTGAAGTTGAGGCTGACCTGGTAGTTGAGGCCGTTCTGATCGAGGGAGGAACTGGCGGACGTGACCTGGTCGCTGCCGAGCCCCGTCTTCTGCGGCTTGTACCCCGCCGAGGTGTTGGTGCCGGCCGGAGCGTTGGGATCCTTGACCCACTTCACGAAATCGAGGTGAGCTGTCTTGCCGATGACCTCCTGGGCCTTGGCGGCTGAAATACCGGCGAGTTCGACGATGACGCGATCGGAACCCTCGGGCTGCACGAGCGGCTCGCTGACTCCGAGGCTGTTGAGACGCTTGGAGAACACGGATACCGCCACCGCCTGGATGTCGGCCTTCGTGCGGCTCGTCGGGATGTCGATGAGCTGGAGCTCGAGGTGGCTTCCGCCCTGGAGGTCCAGGCCCCTGTGCACATAGAGCTGCCAGCAGCCCGAACCCGCCTGGTCGCATTCCCCGAGGAAGTGCGGCGGCAGGCCCTGCGCGGGACCGGTGAGCGGCTGGTGAGTTGTGATGCGGTAGATGTAGCCGGCCCCATCGACGAAGAGGGAGAAGAGGAGGAGCCCGATGACGACCACACGAACCGGCCAGCTGAGGACGAGTTGCACGGCTGGCTAGTCTACCCGCCTCGACTGGCAGGCCGAGGAAAAAGGATGATGAATGCCCGGGCGGCTCAGAGCAGCCGTTCCTGCGTCGGCCCGGTCACCGGCGGCGCCAGGCCGAGATGTCGGTAGGCAAGGGCTGTGACCATCCGCCCGCGGGCGGTGCGGTGGATGAAGCCGCTCTGCATCAGGTACGGCTCGTAAACGTCCTCGATCGTCTCGGGCTCCTCCGAGAGCGCCGTCGCGATGGTGTCGAGACCGACGGGCCCGCCACCGAACTTGAGGATTATCGTTTCCAGGATCCTGCGGTCGAGCTGGTCGAGCCCTTCGGCGTCGATGTCGAGCATCGAGAGGGCGCGCTGGGTGACCGGGAAGGATGCGATGCCGTCGGCCCTGACCTGGGCATAGTCGCGGACCCGCCGCAGCAGCCGGTTGGAGACGCGCGGCGTGCCGCGGGAGCGGCGTGCAATCTCCGCAACCGCCTCGTCCTCGATGTCGAGCCCGAGGATCCGCGAGGACCGGCGGACGATCTTCTCGAGCTCGGCGCGAGTGTAAAAGTCGAGGCGGTAGGTGGCGCCGAACCGGTCTCGGAGCGGTGAGCTGAGGAGGCCCTGGCGTGTCGTGGCGCCCACGCAGGTGAAGCGCGGCAGCTGGAGCCGGATGGCGCTTGCGCCCGCCCCCTTGCCAAGCACGTGGTCGAAGATGAAGTCCTCCATCGCCGGGTAGAGCGATTCCTCGACTACCCGGTTCAGACGGTGGATCTCGTCGATGAAGAAGACGTCGCGATCCTGGAGGTTCATCAGGATCGACGCCAGCGCCCCCGCATGGTCGATGGCCGGGCCCGAGGTGGTCCGGACCTGGACGCCCAGTTCGTTGCCGATGATGTTGGCCAGGGTCGTCTTGCCGAGGCCCGGAGGCCCGGCCAGGAGCACGTGCTCCACCGGCTCACCGCGGCGGCGGGCGGCCTCGAGCTGGATCGACAGCTGCTCGCGGATCGGCTCCTGCCCGACGTAGTCGTCGAGCGTCTTCGGACGGAGGGTGGTGTCGAAGGCCTCTTCGTCCGCGACGACCTCCGCCGAGACGATGCGCTCGTCGTCGTTGTCTTCGGTCATCGCTTCCCGAGGGCCTTGATCGCGGTGGCCAGGGCCGCCTCGGTCGTGGGTTGCTCGGTCCAGTCGACGGACTCCACGCCTGCACGGGCCTGTTGGGCGCTGAAGCCAAGCCCGCGCAGGGCCTCTTCGACCTGGCGCGGCGCCAGGCCGTCGCCGCCTGCGAGGGCCGTCGCGCGGGGAATCGCAAGGAGGGCCGACTCGGCCTCCAGCCGGGGCTTGATGTCGATGATCACTTTCTGCGCGGTCCGCGGACCGACACCCGGGGCGCGCCGGATCGGCGCCACGTCATCGTCGAGGATGGCACGCTTCAATAGGTCCAGGCTCATCGAGCCGAGGATGGAAAGTCCGACCTTGGGCCCCACTCCATCCACTTCGATGAGCATCCGGAACATCTCCAGCTCCTCGATACCGGCGAAACCATAGAGGGCAAGCTGGTCCTCGCGAACGACGGTGAACACGTGGAACTCCGTTTCGCCCCCGACCGAGGGCATCCGCTCCCGGGTTGCGCTGGTCACGCTCACCAGGTAACCGACGCCGTTCACGTCGAGGACGACCTGGTCACCGGCCTGGCGCAGCAAGCGGCCGCGGAGGTAGGCGATCATCGCGTGGCGCGGAGGCCGGCCAGGTTCACGCGGCGGCTCCGCGAATGGCAGATCGCGATCGCAATCGCATCCACCGCATGGTCCGAGCCGGGAGCTTTCGCGAGGCGCAGCTGCGCGGCCAGCATTCGCGCCATCTGCGTCTTGTCCGCCATCCCATAGCCGGTGAGAGTGACTTTTACCTGCGCCGGCTTGTACTCGTGGACGGGTATCCCCCTGCTTTCGAGCAGGACCAGGATGGCTCCCCTCGCTTCGGCCACGCCGAGTGCGCTGGTGCGGTTGCTGCCCATGAACAGCTCTTCGAGGGCCGCCTCCCCGATCTCGACGCCGGCCAGGAGGGCTTCGATCTCGCGCTGGATGTGGAGCAGGCGCGCCCCCCTCCCCATCGTCGGGGCCGTCCGGATGGTTCCGCATGCAACGACCTCGGACGGATCGCGCAGGAGCGCAAAACCCGTCGCCGCGAGCCCGGGGTCGATTCCGAGTATCAGGCCCGGTGCGGCCATTTCCTGGGCAGGCTCCGAAACTTCAAGTGCTTAAACCTGTGCTGAAACGCGTTCTAGGACGTCGGCTGGGATGTCGAAGTTGGCGTAGACCTGCTGGACGTCGTCGTCCTCCTCGAGCGAGTCGAGGAGCCTCAGAACCGCCGCCGCCCGGTCCTCCTCAATGGGAACCGTCTGCTTCGGCTGCATCGTCACCTCGGAATTCTCGATGGTCACGCCGGGCATCGCCTCGAGCGTGCCCCGGACCGCTTCGAACTCGGAAGGCCCCGTTGTGACCTCGACCGTGGAGCCCTCGACGAGGATGTCCTCAGCACCGGCCTCGATGGCCGCGAGGCCGACCTCCTCCGGGTCCAGCGCGCCGGTCTCGAGGGAGATGACGCCCTTGCGCTCGAACATCCAGGCCACCGCGTTGCTCTCGGCCATGTTCCCGCCGAATTTGTTGAAACGGTGCCGCAGGGAGGCGGAGGTGCGGTTGCGGTTCTCGGTCACCGCGTCCACGAGGATCGCCACGCCGCCCGGACCGTAGCCCTCGTAGCGAAGCTCCTCGATCTGTTCGGCGGCACTGCCGCCCGTGCCC
Organism: Chloroflexota bacterium; assembly: GCA_043740835.1. Taxonomy (GTDB): domain Bacteria; phylum Chloroflexota; class Dormibacteria; order Dormibacterales; family Dormibacteraceae; genus JAYUBK01. The sequence continues at coordinate 7,689 of JAYUBK010000119.1, read as the reverse complement.
CGCTCGATCGCGGCCTTGATCTTGTCAGCGGGCATGTTGACCTCCCGGGCCTTCTGGATTGCCAGCCGGAGCCGGAAGTTGCCGTCGACGCTGGCGCCGCCCTCCTTGGCAGCGATCGTCACCTCGCGACTGACGCGGGTGAACGTCTTTCCGCGCTGCGCGTCAACGATTGCCTTCTTGTGCTTGATGCCGGCCCATTTCGAATGGCCCGACATTCAGGAGGTCTCTCCGAACATGCTTTCGGTGATTTTACTTGACCCGGACCCGAACAAACTTCCTCTTCCCAACCTGGAGGACGACGCCGTCCTTCAGCTGGTGTTCGGGGCCGACCTTGACGCCGTCGACCTTGACGCCGCCCTGGTCACAGAGGCGCCGGGCCTCTCCCCGGCTTGCCGCGAGGCCGAGCTCGACAAGGGCGGAGAGGGCGTCGGTCAGCGATACCTCACGCTCCTCCATCTCCTCCGGCAGCTCCCGGCGGCGGAAGCGACGATCGAAGTCAGCCTCCGCACGCGCGCCGGCTTCAGCGCCATGGAGCCGCGCGGCAAGGATCTGGGCAAGGCCGGCCTTGGCATCCCGTGGCCCCCTGGCCAGGAGCTCTCCCTGAGCGCTCTCGGGGAGGCCGGAGACAAGGCGCAGGTATTTCTCTGTGAGTGCATCCGGCAGTGACATGACCTTTCCGTAGATCTCCTCGGGCGCCTCGGCGATGCCGATGTAATTCCCGAGCGACTTCGACATCTTCTGGACACCGTCCGTTCCCTCCAGCAGGGGAAAGACCGCCACGTCCTGCGCTCTCTGACCATAGGCGCGCTGGATCTCTCTTCCAAACAGGAGGTTGAAGAGTTGGTCGGTACCCCCGATCTCGAGGTCCGCTTTCACGGCGACCGAGTCGTAGCCCTGGTTGAAGGGATAGAGGATCTCATGAGCCCCGATGGGATTCCCCTCCCGCATCCGATTGGCGAAGTCCTCGCGCTGAAGGACCTGCTGCAGCGTCTGCTTGCCGAGAAGGCGAAGGATGTCCGCGGCGCTCATCGGTCCCAGCCACTCGGAATTGTGCCGAACCTCTGTCAACTCCCTGTCGAGGACCCGGTAGGCCTGGTCGAAGTAGGTCTTCGCATTGGCGTCCACCTGCTCCGGACTGAGCACTGGGCGCGTCTCCGAACGGCCGCTGGGGTCCCCGATGAGTGCCGTGTAGTCGCCGATGATGAGGACGACGGTGTGACCCGCGTCCTGGAACATGCGCAGCGTGTCGAGGACCACGAGGTGTCCGACGTGGAGATCGGGCGCAGTCGGGTCGAGGCCGAGCTTGACGCGCAGCTTCTCGCCTGTGGCGAGGCGGCGTTCGACGTTGGCCGCGTCGTGGATCGCCACCGCCCGTCCGCTCAGCCGCTCCCACAGGTTGCTCACCCGGGAGAGGTTACTTAACCGGGACCGTGGTGAGGAAGGGCGACCGGAGTTTCCCGGGGATCGGCGGTCGCCCTACTGAAACTTGGACTCCTGCCCATTGAAGAAGGCGCTCGGGTCGACCGGCGTGACCGGTCGGAAGAAGATCACGGCGAACCCGCCTATCGAGTTGAAAAGCCTGGGGGCCAGCGCCGAGTTGGTCTTGATCGCCGTGACGACCTGGATCTGCGCGCCGTCGGGGGCGGACCCGGTCGGCAGGGAGGCGGCGAACAGCAGGTAGAGCGCCACCGTCACCGCGAGGAGGGCGCTGAGCGCGCCGAGTGCCATTCCGCTCGCCTTGTCGAAGAGTACGAAGGAGATCTGGAGTGTGCTGTGGTAAGCGGCCGCGAACCCTTCGACGACGACGATGAAAAAGACCAAAATCACGACGTAGACCAGCATCCGGGCGTCAGGGATCGACCAGGTGGGGTACGCCTGCATCCAGACATTCGAGGCCAGCGGCGTCATTGCCGTGGCCAGTCCGAAGCCCGCGAAAAGGCCGACAAGGCCGATCACCCGGCGAACGAGCCCGGAGAAATAGCCGAGCACGGCGTACCCGAGCACGACGGCCACGATGAGGATGTCGATCATCGGCCGCGCGCTCCATGATCGACTTCCAGGTTGCGCCGGATTGTTTCCATGGACTGGTCCACCTCCGAGTCCGTGAGGGTGCGGTCTGGGCTCCGGAAAGTCAAGGCGAAGGCGATGCTGCGGCGGCCGGCGCCGATCGACTCCGACCGGTAGTCGTCGAAGGCCGTCAGTGATTCGAGCAGCTCGCCGGCGGCGGTGCGGATCGTCGCCAGAAGGGCTGCGGCGGCGGTTTCCTCGACGACGACCACGGCCAGATCGCGTTCAATTGCGGGAAAGCGCGGCAGCGAAAGCGTTGGACGGAGCGCCCTCCGCGAGAGGATCAACTCGGCGTCGAGCTCGAAGCCAGTCACTCGGCCGGAGAGGTCCAGGTCCGCCAGCACCGCCGGGTGGATCTCGCCGATTGTGCCGACGACGATGTCCCCCACCCTCACCAGCGCAGTCCGCCCGGGGTGGAAGAGAGGGCCCTCGCCGCGCTCGTAGCTCGGAGCCGGAGCGCCTGCGACCCCCACCAGCCGATCGACGACCGACTTCAGGAAAAGGAAGTCGACGTCAGTGCCGAGTGCCGAGATCTTCACCGGCTCGGCGGCCAGCCCGTCACGGTCCGCGGCGGCCAGGTAGATCCGGGAGATCTCGAAAAAGCGGACCTGGGCCCGACCCCGATTGCGATTCAGTACCGCGACCTGAAGCAGCGATGGGAGGAGGCTGGCACGCATCGTGTCGAGCTCTTCGCTCATGGGATTGGCGAGCCCGCCAAAGGCGCCGCCAAGACCGAGCCGCGCCTGGCGGCGGCCGCTCACCAGGGCCGGTGTCACTGCCTCGTTGAATCCAGCGCCGAGGAGGACCTGCGCGACCCGGTCGAGAGACCTGTCGGTCTGGAGCGCGGTCCACGAGTTCCGCCGCCTCCCCGGGAGCGTCGCCGGGACCCGCTCCACACCATGGATGCGCCCGACTTCCTCGATGACATCCTCGGGAAGCTCGATGTCGAGTCGGAACACGGGCGGAAAGACGTCCCAGCGTCCGGCCTCCTCGCGGACGTGAAAACCGAGCCGGCGCAGGGTCGCCAGGGCCTCGACTGGCGGGATCTCCGTCCCCATCAGAGCATCGATCCGCCACGGCTCGAAGTTGACGCGGACCGGCTCCTGGGGAGTCGGGTACTCGTCCGTCCACTCCCCGCTGACACTGCCACCGGTGAGTTCGGCAAGCAACTGTGCCGCGCGGCGGGCACCCGCCAGCGCGAGCTCGCAGGAGAGATGCTTCTCGAAGCGGAGTGAGGCCTCGGTGCGAAGGGCGAAGGCCCGTGAGGTGGCGCGGATGTTGACGCCGTCGAAGGAGGCCGCCTCGAGGAGGATGTCGCTGGTGGCCTCGGTCACACTCGACTCCTCGCCGCCGATGACCCCGGCGATCGCGATCGGACGCTCGGCGTCGGCGATCACGAGGACCTTCTCGGAAAGCGCGCGTTCCTGGCCATCGAGGCCGAGGAGGCGCTCCCCGTTCCTGCCGCGCCGGACCCGGATCTCGGGGCCTGCCAGCTTTCCCAGGTCGAATACATGCAGCGGCTGGCCGTACTCGAGCAGGACGTAGGCGGTGACGTCCACGGCATTGTTGATGGGGCGCACACCGCTGGCACGCAGACGGCGCTGCATCCACTCTGGCGAGGGACCGATCCGGACACCGCGGACGGCGACGCCGATGTAACGGCGGCAGAGCGCGGGCTCTTCGATCGTGACGGGGATGCGGTCCGGGGGTCCCCCGGGCACGAAGGAGGGCATGAAGTCGACCTTCATCTCCCGCATCGCCGCCGCGGCGAGTTCGCGCGCAACTCCGATGTGGCCGAGGCAGTCGGGTCGGTTGGGCGTGATCTCGCACTCGAAGACGGCTTGCGCCGGGAAGAGCTCGGCCAGCGACTGGCCCGGCTCGCCGCGGTCGAGTACAAGGATCCCGGCATGGTCCTCGGAGAGCTTCAGCTCGGCGGCCGAGCAGAGCATTCCGCGGCCCTCCTCGCCGGCTATGGTCGCGTCGCGAACCTCCTTGCCGCTCGGGACGACGGTCCCTGGGAGGGCGACCGGCACCAGCGCGCCAGGGCCGGCATTGGGAGCCCCGGCGATGATCTGCCGGACCTCGCCGCCGATGTCCACCCGGTGAATCCAGAGCGGGTTGCGCGACGTCGGGTGCTGGCGCTGTTCGAGGACTCGTCCGACGATGATCCGGGAGAGATCGACCTCCTCGACCGACTCCACTTTGGTGCCGGTCATGGTCAACAGCTCGGCCGCCTCGCGTGCGGGCAGGTTCGAAGTATCGACGTACTCGCCAAGCCACTCGTAGGAAACCCTCATCAGAACTGCTCGTTGAAACGAAGGTCGTTCTCGTAGAACAACCGGAGGTCCTCGACGTCGTACTTGAGGAGGGCCATCCGCTCGATCCCGAAGCCCCATGCGAAGCCCGTGTAGCGCTCGGGATCGATCCCTCCATTGCGAAGGACCTGCGGATGGACCATCCCGCAGCCCCCGGTCTCGAGCCAGCCCTGGTGGCCACAGCTGCGGCAGCCGTCACCATTACAGCGCCCGCACAGGGTGTCGAACTCGAAGCTGGGCTCCGTATAACTGAAGTGGTGGGGCCGCATGCGCACCTTGCGCTCGGGGCCGAACAGCGACTGGACCAGGTAAAGGAGGGTGCCCTTCAGATCGCCCACTGTCAGCCCCTCGTCGATCGCGAGCCCTTCCAATTGCATGAAGCCGGCCAGGTGCGTCGCGTCGAGGTTCTCCTTCCGGTAGACGCGGCCCGGACAGACGATGTATATCGGAGGCGTCTTGAGCCGTTCCATGGCCCGGATCTGAACCGGGGAGGTGTGCGTTCGCAACACCACGTCCTCGCTGAAGAAGAACGTGTCGTGGACGTCTCGCGAGGCATGGCCCTTCGGCAGGTTCAGCGCCTCGAAGTTGTACCAATCGCTCTCGATCTCCGGGCCTTCCTCGACGTGGTAGCCGAGGCGCTCGAAGATGACCTCCAGCTCCCGCCGGACCTGGCTCAGTACGTGTTGGTGGCCGCGTCGAAGCGGGGCCGCCGGGAATGTGATGTCAATCGCCTCCGTCTCGGCCAGGTTCGCAAGCCGGCCCTGCTCGAGCTCGGATTGGCGCGCCTCGATGGCTGCCGCGATTGCCTGCTTCGCCTCATTGGCCGCCTTACCGAGCAGAGGGCGCTCGATCGGCGCCAGCCGAGGCATCTCCGCCAGGGCCTCGGCGATCGGGCCCTTGCGGCCGAGGTAGTCGATCCGCACTTTCTCAAGCGCCGCTTCATCGGAAGCCGCGGCGACCATCTCCTGAGCCTCCTCCCGGATCCTGTCCAATGCCTCGCTCATGCGCTGCGCAGTCTCCGCAACTCGTACAGCAGGATCGCCGCCGCGGCCGCGACGTTCAGGGAGTCGACCCCGTCGGCCATCGGGAGGGCGACACTCGGGATATCCCGGCTGAGGCCATGCGCCTCGCTTCCGAAGATGAGCGCCTCGGCGCGCTCGAGGCGCCCGCCTTCGAGTGGCCCGCCCGCAGCCGAGGCTCCGATCTTGGCGAGCCCGGCGATGTCGTCCCAGGTGCCGGCGGCGACTGTCAGGTTGAACACGTGACCCGCCGATGCGCGGATGGCTTTGGGACCGAAGGGATCGGCGGTGCCGGGTAGCACGAGCAGAGCGACGGCACCGGCCGCGGCAGCAGACCTCGCGATCGCTCCCACGTTGCCGGGATCCTGGACGCCGTCGAGCACCACCAGAGGCCAGCCGGCAGACTGCGCCGCGGCGAGCGCCCTCCCTGCCTCGACGGGGCCGCGGCGGCCGATTGCGATGGCGCCCTGGGGCGATTCCGTCGTGCTCAGCGAGTTGAAGAGAGCCCTGGACATCACCATCGTGCGATCCGCCTCGACATCGAGCTCGTCACCCTCCCGAAGCGCGAGGACGTCAAGCCGGACGCCGGCGGCCACGGCCTGCCGGATGACGCGCGGGCCCTCGAGAAGGACGATGCCCCGAAGGTGCCGCACCCCGAGGCGGCGAATCCGCTTCGCAACCTCGTTGTCCGGGCTCGAAACGAGCTGACTAAAGGTTTGTCTTGGCAACCTCCACCAGCCGGGCAAAGGAGCCGCTGTCGCGCACGGCCAGGTCAGCCAGCACTTTGCGGTCGATTTCAACCCCGGCCAGGCGGAGGCCGTGCATGAACTTGTTGTAGGGCAGACCGCCCAGCCTTGAAGCCGCATTGATGCGAGCAATCCAGAGGCGGCGGAAGTCACGCTTGCGGGCCCGGCGATCCCGGAACGCGTAGGCGAGAGCATGAAGGACCGCCTCGTTGGCGGGACGGAAAAGGAGCTTCTTTGAGAGGCGAAACCCTTTGGCGCGATCGAGGATCGCCTTGTGCCGGCGGTGGGAGGTGACTCCCCTCTTGACCCTGGCCATGACCTAGATCCCCAACGCCTTGCGGACGGCCTTGGCATCGCGCGGCGAGACCTGGGCGGCGGCGCGGTAGGACCGCTTGTTCTTGGCTGTCTTGTGCTCGAGCATGTGGCTCTTCCAGGCGTGAGCGCGCATCAGCTTGCCCCGGGCAGTCACCCGGATCCGCTTCGCGATCCCCTTGCGGGTCTTCATCTTAGGCATCGACTGAGGCTCCTTCCTTTTCGGCGTCTTTGGCGTTTACCGCCACAACCGCGGGCTTGTGCGTGGGCGCGAGGATCATGAAGAGGTTCCGGCCCTCCATGAGAGGCTGGCGCTCGATGATGGCGATGTCCTTGGCTGCTTCCGCAACCTGGTCGAGGATCCGGCGCCCAATCTCCTGGTGCACCATCTCCCGACCTCTGAACATGATCGTCACCTTGACCTTCTCACCCTGCTCCAAGAACTGCTTTACGCCCTTGAATTTGGTCTGGAAGTCGTGCGGCGCCACCTTGGGCCGCAACTTCATCTCTTTCAGCTTGGTGACGTTCTGGCGGCGGCGCTGGTCCTTCTCCTTCTTGATGGTCTCGAACTTGTACTTTCCGTAGTCCATCAACCGGCAGACGGGAGGTTGCGCCTGGGGCGCGACCTCGACCAGGTCCAATCCCTTCTCAGTGGCGAGCCGTTTGGCCGTATCCAGGCCCAGAACCCCCAATTGGTTGTCCTGGTCGTCGATCAGGCGCACTTCGTGCGAACGGATCTGATCGTTGATCCTGAGTTCCTTAAACGAGATGGGACACTACCTCGAACGTGATCAGCTTCAGAGAATCTCCTCCAGAGACAAAAACGCGGACGGCAAAGCCCGTCCGCTTTACGAGGGAACCTTTTTGGGAATAGACCGCACCGCGGTCAGCCCTGGAGGTGAGGGACGGGCCCTGCTTCAACGAATGGCAGTTTACCGAATTCCAGCGAAGGTCGGTTCTGTTCGACGAATTCCTCGCGAACTGCCAGGGCGCAGAGCGGGGCTGCGTGGACGAATCGCCGGCGCACTTGCGCCGGTTAACGGGGGCATCCCCCTTCCGACTGAGGATGGTCGGTGAGTGGGGATGGTCGGTGAGTGGGGATGGTCGGTGAGTGGGGATGGTCGGTGACTGGGGGGACCATCGCGGAGACTTGATTTGTCTGTAAGTGGGGCTCGCGCCCCTCCGAAGCCGCGGTCCTCGCGGCTTCTCGCCCCGCCGGCGCACTCGCGC
>JAYUBK010000118.1:0-6468 GCA_043740835.1 Chloroflexota bacterium | reverse complement strand
CTAGTGGACGTGGCGTTTTACAGGGCTCGGCCGGGCGGCATCTTCGAATCGAGCACGGCCACCGCCGGACCGTGGAGCCCCACCCTTCAGCACGGCGGTCCCCCGTCGGCGCTGCTGGCCCGCGCCATCGAGGCGGAGCCGGCACCGGTCCCCCAGCGGTTGGCGCGGCTCACCGTGGAGATCCTGCGGCCGGTTCCGGTCGCTCCCCTGACGATCCGGGTCGAGATCACCAGGCCGGGACGGAAGGTCTCTCTGGTCGAGGCCGTGGGCCTCGCCGAGGGCGTCGAATGCCTGCGGGCCAGGGGCTGGCGGATCGAGGTCCCCGAGCGCCCCGGTCCCAACCTGGAGGCACCCGCGGAGATTCCCGGCCGGCCCACCGAGGGTGAGCTCCACGCCTGGCCCGGCGCGTACCTGGGCGGCTACATGTCGGCAATCGACTGGCGTCCCACCGCCGGCGCTCTCAACCAGCTCGGTCCGGCCGACGTCTGGGCGCGCTCCCGCGTCGAGCTGGTCGAGGGCGAGACCACCAGTCCCTTCTGCCGGGCGGCGATCGTCGCCGACTCCGGAAGCGGGATCGCACTCTCGTTCGACCTGCAAAGCGTTCACGCCATCAACGTCGATCTCACGCTGACCATGTGGAGGGACATCGTCGGGGAGTGGGTCTTCATGTCCTCCCGAACTGTCAGCGGATCGGTGGGAGCGGGAATCGCCGAGACCAGGCTGGGCGACGCGGAAGGGATGGCCGGCCTGGCAACCCAGACGATGCTGGTGGCGCACCGCTAGGGTCGCTGCTCAGACCTCCGGCGGAACCAGTCCCAGCCCGCGCCGGGGGACGATCACGCCGTCGATGATCCCGTACGTCTGCGCCTCCTCGGCGGTCATGAATTTGTCGCGATCGATGTCGCGCTTGACCTGCTCGAAGGACTGGCCCGAATGGTGGGCGAGGATTCGCGTCATGCGATCGGTCAGCGCCAGGGTCTCGCGCAACTGGATCTCCATGTCCGTCGGCGCCCCTCGCATTCCCGCCGAGCCCTGGTGGATCATGATCCGGGCGCTGGGGAGAGCGAAGCGCTTGTGTGCCGCACCACCAGCCAGGATCATCGCGGCGGCCGACATCCCCATCCCAATGCAGACCGTCGAGACCTCGGGCCGGACGTATTGCATCGCGTCATAGATGGCCATCCCGCCGTAGGCGAGGCCGCCGGGGGAATTGATGTAGAGCTGAATGTCCTTGTCGGGGTCCTCCGCTTCAAGGAACAGCAGTTGGCTGATGATGAGGTTCGCGATCTGGTCATCGACCTCGGTGCCAAGGAAGACGATGCGCTCCTTCAGGAGGCGCGAGTAGATGTCGAAAGCGCGCTCTCCGCGGCTGGATTGTTCAACGACCATCGGGACGAATAGGCCTGTGCTCATGACCTGGGTACCTCGAAACCGATCTTCTTGCGCTGGGGGACCGTCTGCCGGAGGAGGAGGTAGGAGCTGAAGTCGGCCACCGCCCGGAGCGCGGCCGGCTCGAGGACGGCGGCGACGTAGCGGAGTTGCTTCTCGGGGTCCCCGGCCACGGCCAGTAACTGGGCGTGGCTACCCGAGTCCAGCCCGTCGGCGAGCTCGCGGTAAATGGAGGCCAGTGGAAGGCCGAGCGTCCTGGCGACGTTGATGAGCTTCTCCGTGGACATCTCCTTGCGCCCCCGCTCGACCTCCGAAAGGTGGGTCTGCGAGATGCCGGCCGCCTCCGCGACATCCGCGAGAGTGCGGCCGGCGGACTCGCGCCCGCGCCGGAGGACGGCGCCCTGCATTGCCATCACCAGTTCCGGGGTTTCACTGTGAGCGAAGCTCATCCCTGTGAGCGTAGCAGTCTCGTCGGCGATGGCTGCCCCACTCGGGCCCGCTCCGATCTCGAGGCCCGCCTCTGGCGCGTGGCTGAAGCGGTCGATGAAACTGGCTCGAAATGCCGCTGGGAGCTGTGCCGAATGCGTGACTGCCTGGTCGCGGAGGGCAGCTCCCCTCCACCTGTTACGCGCCGACTTCGGAGCGGTCCTTGCCGCTGGCGAGCGTCGCTCCCCAGCCCGGCTGGTTGTCCAGGAAGGACCCGTCAGGCGGTAGCTCGGGGAAGACCTTATGCGGGTTGAGGATGCCCTGCGGGTCGAGCACATCCTTGATGCGGCGCATCAGGGCGATGGCGTCGGGCCCGTGCTCGAGCTCGGCGAAATCGCGTTTCAGGGCGCCCAGTCCGTGTTCCGCGGAAACGCTGCCACCGAGTTCGATCGCGTCCCGGAAGATCTCGTTGACGATCGGTCCAACCAGCGGCCGCTGCTCCTCGGTGAAGACGAGAGTGGGGTGGAGGTTGCCGTCGCCGGCGTGGCCGACGGTCGCGATTCGCATCCCGTGTTGAAGTCCGAGGGCGCGAAAGCGGCGAACCATCTCCGGCACCTGGCTGATCGGTACGGCGATGTCCTCCGAGAAGACGTTGGCGCGGAGTTCGCGGAGAATGTGCCCGAACTGGCGCCGCGCCTTCCAGATGCCGGCACGCTCGACTTCGGTCTGGGCAACCCGGTTGTCGATTCCGTCGAGGAGCTCGACGATTTCGATCAGCTGCGTCAGCACCTGCTCCCGGTCGTTGCCGTCCTGCTCGACGATCAGCACCGCGCCGAGGTCGGGCTTGAAGCCTGGCGGGAGATGCTCGGCGACAAGTTCGAGCGCATCCCGGTCCACGATCTCCAGCGCCGCTGGGAAATGTCCGCTGCCCATGAGCCTTGCGACCGCTTCGGCGGCGTCCTCGATCGCCGCGAAGCCGACCATCGCCGTCGACGCAAAGCGGGGCCTGGGGACGAGCTTGACAATCACCTCGGTGACGATGCCGAGAGTGCCTTCCGAGCCGACGAAAAGCTGAATCAGGCGGTAGCCGGAGGCTCGCTTGCGCAACTTGCCACCCAGGTTGAGGATGGTGCCGTCGGCGAGGACGACGGTCATCCCGACAACGTAGTCGGCCGTCACGCCGTACTTGATGCAGCGCATGCCTCCCGAGTTGCAGGCGACATTGCCGCCGATGCTGGAGAGGCCGACCGACGCGGGGTCGGGCGGGTACATGAGGCCGTGGGCCGCGGCCGCCTCGTCCAGGGTGCCGGTGATGACGCCGGTGCCGGCGACAGCCATCAGGTTCGGCCCGTCGATCTCCAGCTTGAGGAGCCGCTCGGTGCTGAGGACGATGCCGTGGCCCAGCGGCACCGGCCCGCCCGCCAGCCCTGTTCCGGCGCCCCGGGCGGTGATGGGGGTACCCGTTTCAGCGCAGAGCCTGACAACCGCCGCAACCTCCTCGGTCGACGCGGGCAAAACCGCCGCCAGGAGCGGCGCCTCCATGAATGTCGCGTCATGCGTGTAGTCGGCGAGCCCGGCCTCGTCGTGGCGCACGTGCGCGGCGCCGACGATCGACTCCAGGCGCTGGAGGAATTCCGGCGCCGAGATCACGTTGTCAGGCGTCCTATGACCTCGCCGACCGGGGCGGTTTCGCCGTCCCTTACGAGGATCTCGCCCATTACCCCGTCCGAGGGCGCCTCGACCTCGGCGTTCACTTTTTCAGTCTCGACTTCGACGATCGTCTCGCCCTTCTTGACTGCGTCGCCAGGCCGCTTGAGCCAGCGGGTGACGGTGGCATTGAGTTGCGCTTCTGCAAGCTTCGGGATCGTGATGTCCATGCAATGGAGATTGTGATCGCTTCTCGAAAGGCGTCTCGGCTTTCAAAGCCTCTGAACTAGCGCACTACAGGGACCGGCGCCGGCGCCGTGAAGACCGGTTTTGTCGGCACCGAGCCGAGCGCCGGGTCGGGATAGCTGCTCGGCGACGAGAGCGCGGTCCAGAACCAATCGTTGAACTGCGCTGCTCGGGACGCGAGCACTTTGGGGCTCGGGTCGGGCGCGTAGGGCTGGCGCGGCAGGTAGCTCATGTCGTTCGGGCTCAGGTAGAAGTCATCGGTCGCGTAGAGGCTCGTCGATGCGTAGGAGTAGAGCACGATGCCCAACGCCCGGTTGCCGGCGGCGGTCGGCTGCAGTGCGCGCTGGACCTGGGCGAACGAGTCCTCCGGGTAGTTCTCGAAGTTGCCGATGCCGATGAGGACCCGGCTCTTGCCCTGGTGATCCTTTTCCCAGTCGGTCCAGGCCCGGAAGTAGCCGGCCTGGGTCGGGCTCGAGTCGCGGTCGTAGTTCATGGGCACCCCGAAGTCGACGTCTCCCTCCTGCAGCCAGCGGTACCAGTCCTGGAAAACGTCGCTGTAGGGGGCGGTCTTGGTCCAGTCCGCGACTGTCTTGGGACCGTCGCCATAGGCGATCAGCGCGCCACTGAGGCTCACCTTGCGGGGGAGTTTCAGGAGGTCCGAATGAAGGTCGCGCACGAAGCTGGTCACCTGGTCGCGGCGCCACTGCTGGAAGTCTCTGTCCCGGGGATCAGGCTGGCCGGACTTCCCATAGGCCGCGTTGAACGCTGCGACTGCGGCCGGCGTGTAGCCCCAGTTGCCACCCTCGGGATAGCGGACGAAGTCGAGGTGAATGCCGTCGATCGGGTACTGCTGGGCGATCTGCATGAAGACGGCGTGCGTATAGGCCTGGACGTCGGGATTGCCGGGGTCGAGGTAGCCGAATCCGTCGTTCTCGCCGTCATCCTTGCGGTTTCCCCATTCGGGGTGCTGAGTCCATGGGTCGCTGGTCTGGCCGACGAAGAAGGTGTTGACCCACGCATGCACCTCGAGAGGGGGGTTCGCCCGGTGGGCCTGGTCGATGATGTAGGCAAGTGGGTCGTAGCCCGCCCTCCGATAGGTGCCGGTATTCGGGTCATAGCCGCCCCTGGTGACGCCGGCATCGGTCGTGCGTGGCTCCAGCCCGGAGTTGAAGTAGGCGTCGCCCCGCTTGCGGACCTGGACGAAGAGTGTGTTGAGGTTGGCGAGGTGGGCTCGGGCTATCAACTGGTCGACCTGGGCCTTCGTCTTGATGCCGTCGTGGAACGCGTCCACCCAGAGGGCCCGGTAAACCGGGGTTCCGGTCGGCCTGATGATCGGCGACGGGCTGGGCGACGGGGAGGGCGTTGGGCCTGGAATCGGAACGCTCGAGGGCGAGGGCGAGGCTGGGCCCTGGGCGGGCCCGCCGGCGATCCCGGGAAGTCCGCAGGAAGCTGTCAGGGCGGCCAGGAAGGTTCCCAGGACAATCCACGAGAGGGGCCGGCGCCGCCGGGACAGGGAGTGCATCATGCTGTGCCTGCGGCGCGTACTAGCCTTCGGCCTTGAGCAGGTAGGCATGGCTCGGGACCATAAAAGAGCCGGTCCCAACGACCTCTTCGACAGCACGGGTGGCCTCCGCGACGAGCACGTCGCGCTCGGTTGCACTGAGACCTTCGGTCCGGGCCGCATTTCTCCACCAGCTGAGGCTCATGGTCACGTACTGAGCGGCGTTTTCCCAGCTGGTTTCGCTGTCGATGCGTTCGACTTCCACAGCGCGCAGGCCGGCCTGGACGGCCACTGACTGGAAGCGGTCGGGGTCGTTGACGAGCGCCCGCGTGCCTTCCGTGTCCTCGGGAGCCGCGGCTTTGCCGAGACGGGTGTCGAGGAGCAGCTCCAGAGCCTCTTCAGCCGGGCTGGGGTCCGTTGGGCGCGCCTCCGTCGGAACGCTCGCCGCGAACTTGCCGCGGATCTTGAGGACCCGGCGGGCCTCGCGCAGGACCTTTCCGAGGTTCGGCGCGAACTGAAGTCCATGGGCACAGGTGACTGCGTCGAACGAGTGGGGCGGGAACTGGAGCACCTCGATGTCCATCTTCAGGAAACGTACGGGCAGGCCCTTTCCCAGCGCGGCCGCGCGTGCGGCCTCGAGCATCCCATCCGCAAGATCGACCCCGATCACCTCGCCCTCGCCCGCCATCTCCCGGGCCATGGGAATCGTTATCGTCCCGGGACCGCAGGCGAGGTCCAGGATGCGCATTCCGCGGCGGGGACGGACCGCGTCCATGAGGGCGAAGCGGCTCGTCGCCTCACCGCTTTTCATGAGCCTCTCGGCCCTCGCCCGATAGTGAGCCGCATTGCGGCTGAACACGCCGGGGTAGAAGTCCTTCGCATTCATGAGGAGGGCTCAGTTCGTCCAGGCGTCTTCGAGTGCGGCTGCGACCCTGGCGACCAGAGCGTCAGCGCCCCAGGCACCCACCACCTGGATACCGACCGGCAGTCCGCCGGTGGGCGCCGGGATCGTCACGATGGGCTGCCCCGTCACGTTGAAGGGGCGCGTGTAACGCGTGAGCAGCGGCCGCACGCCGTCCGACTCGGCGATCTTCGGGGCGACGCGAGCGGTCGCGAGGACGAGGATGGCATCCCAGCCCTCCATCGCCTGGGCGACCTCGCGGCGGAGGTTCTGCTGTTCCTCCAGGGCGTCGAGATAGTCGATGGCCGACCTGTCGTAGCCCTTCTTGAGGTTGGCCAGTACGTCGGCGCCGTAGCTC
>JAYUBK010000117.1:0-1920 GCA_043740835.1 Chloroflexota bacterium | reverse complement strand
CCTTGATCGTGAGGTTGCCGAGTACCTTGTAGGTCTCGCCCTCGACGAGCTCGACGCCGGTGACCTTGTAACTCATCGTGGGGTACTTCTCCGACTCGAAAAAGTCGCCCGACTTCAGATGGCCGTCGCGCTGCTCGCTGCCGGTGTGGATACTGTCGATCTCGACGACCGCATCGCCCTTGGCGGTGAGCGGATTGCCGTCGGTGACCTCGAGGCCGCCGGAGAACTTGGTGAAGCTGCCGCGTACGGTCGCGATGGCGAGATGCTTGGCTGAGAAGCCGATCGTGCTGTGGCTGGGGTCGATCTCGTAGCGCTCGGTTGTCATTTGTGCCTCCTGGGCTGGGGTACTACTTGTTTGAGCAAGCAAAAACTAATACTCTTTGATCTCGCAACTAATTCCCAGGATTCCAAGACAAGGACAGGGCCATGCCTCAAGGTTTGCGGCTGTGACGAAGATGGCGACCGAGCAGCGCGTCTGGACGGCGCTCAGCGCTGCCCACGCACGCATGGCGGCGGGAATGGAGAGTGACCTTCGTTCGGCAAGCGGGCTCTCCCTGAAAGAACACCAGCTGCTCGCCGAACTCTACGCGCGACCCGATGGCGCCATCCGGCTGAATGAGGTTGCCGAGCTCCTGCTGCTCACGCCGAGCGGGGTCTCCCGCCTCGTCGACCGCCTCGAGGTCGAGCGGCTCGTCGAGAGGGTCACCTGCCCCGCAGATCGCCGCGGCTTCCACGCGCGGATAACCGACTCCGGCCGCGCTCGCCTCGTTGCCGCCCAGGAGCGCCACGCAGCGGCGCTCCAGCGGCTCCTGGGGGACCTGCCCCGGGACCTGCTCGAAAAGCTTGCCGACAGCCTCGAAAGGGTTTCGGCGCGCGACTGCAACGGCGCGTCGCGCTAGTAGCGCTTACCCCGGACCATGTCGATCGAGAACTTCGCCGTGTCGGCGATGAGCATCACCGCCATGACGCCGGCCTCGAGCGAGTCCGTGACCACGAGGTCGACGGCGTCTGGCACCGACCCGGCCATGTTCGTGCAGAGGACGATGATCCCGGCCTCGCGGACCTCGCGCACGGCGGTGGTGATGTCGCCTCCCATCAGAGCTCCGGCCAGCACGAGGCACCTCGCGCGGTGCAGGCGAGCGACAGCGCGAACGGCCGCGGCAAGCCTGTCCTCGCCGACGAGGGCGATGGTGTCGACGGAGATACGCTCGCCGCGAATGTTGTGACGGTCCGCCTCGGCGACGGCGCCCTGGGCGACCTGCGCGACCTGGGCGCCACCCCCGATGACGATGACCCGCTTGCCGAAGATCTCCTGGAAGGAGGGCACCTCGTCGACGCTGAGCACGGGGTCCAGGGAACGCAGGTCCCTGAGGAGAGCCTCCCTTTCGTCGACTCCGCGCATCTCGAACTGAATCTGACCCCCCGCCACCGTGGACACATAGGTGATGTTTCCCGCGTGGCGGAAGATCGTCTCCGAGACCTTGTACAGGACGCCCGGCTCGTCGCGCGAGGTCACGAGGACGGCTAGTAGATCGAGGTCTCCGCTGTCACCGATGCCAACCATTTCCGACATGAGACCAGGAATCTAGCAGCCTGGAGGCCATCGAGCACCCGGTGGTCGAAGCTGAAGCACAGATACATCATCGGTTTGATCCCGATCATGCCCCCGACCGCAACCGGCCTCTCCACGATCGCCTCCATGGTGAGGATGCCGGCCTGCCCGGGCGCGATCACCGAATAGCTGAAGAGAGTACCGAAGGTACCGGAATTGTTGACCGTGAAGGTCCCTCCCTGGAGGTCGTCACCTTTCAGTTTGCCCTCGCGGGCACGCGTGGCGATGTCGTTGATCGCCCGGGCCACGCCGGCAAGCGAAAGGCTGTCCGCCTTCTTGATGACAGGGACGATCAGCGCGTCTTCCAT
>JAYUBK010000116.1:0-19473 GCA_043740835.1 Chloroflexota bacterium | reverse complement strand
CCCAACTCAATGCGACCGCCATCCTTCACCTTGATCTTGGCGCCATAGACAACCGCGTATTTCTCGCGCTCACGCCCGGTCTCATCGGCAATGGCGATCTTCGCATTCCGATTCATGACGACCCATTCACCATCTTTATTCTGTACCGCGATCCCGGCGTTATGAACATCTATGTTTTTCTTCGCATCAAAGCTCATGAACTTGATCGTGCCGGCATGCTTTGATTCAGTCACCGTCTGCTCAACCACCTTGCTCGCCGTACCACCGATATGGAACGTCCGCATGGTCAACTGCGTTCCCGGCTCACCGATCGACTGTGCCGCGATGACACCAACCGGTTCGCCCTTTTCGACCAACCGCCCGCGAGCTAGGTCGCGTCCATAGCAAGACCGGCACACACCGCGGCGAGACTGACAGGTCAGCACTGAACGAATCTTCACACGGTCGACCGCAGCCTCCACGATAACCTTCGTTCGTTCCTCGTCGATTTCCTCATTAGCCGAGACGATAATTTCACCCGTCACCGGGTCACGGATATCTTCAGCCGCCAACCGCCCCAACACCCGCTCTTCGATCGGCTGAATGATTTCGCCACCCTCAACCAAGGCACTCATAATGATACCGTCGGTGGTGCCGCAATCGATTTCATTGATAATGACATCCTGAGCGATGTCCACCAATCGGCGCGTGAGATAACCGGAATTTGCAGTTTTCAAAGCCGTATCTGCCAAACCTTTACGGGCACCGTGCGTCGAAATGAAATACTGCAACACCGTTAAGCCTTCGCGGAAGTTGGCAGTAATCGGAGTCTCGATGATTTCACCGGACGGCTTGGCCATTAATCCGCGCATACCACCCAACTGACGGATCTGCTGGGAACTACCGCGAGCACCGGAGTCCGCCATCATGAAGATCGGATTGAAAGACTCAGCCTTGTTCGGATCGCCACCCGCACCCAATTCCTTCATCATTTCATTGGCAATTTGCTCACTCACATGCGCCCAGATATCGATCACCTTATTATAGCGTTCGCCGTTGGTGATCAGACCCTCGGCATACTGCCGCTCGATCTCAACCACTTCATGTTGAGCCTTCCCAAGCAATTCTTGCTTCTTGGTCGGGATATGCATATTGTCGATGCAGATCGAGATGCCTGCACGCGTGGCATAGTGAAACCCCAGGTCCTTGACCTTATCGAGGAACGTGACGGTCTCTCTGTGGCCGCACTGGCGATAGACCGTATCGATGAGCTTCGTCATTTCCTTCTTAGTCATGAGCTTATTCGCGTTGGCGAATGGCATTCCAGGAGGGAGCACTTCCGACAAGATGACTCGCCCAACCGTGGTCTGAACGAGCGCGCCCTCGACCCGCACCTTGATCCGCGCATGCACTTCCAATGCTTCCGAATCGAATGCAATGCGTACCTCCTCGGGCGACCCGAGCACTTTCCCTTCTCCCTTGCATCCGCCACGCTCTTTGGTCAGCCAATAACAACCGAGCACCATGTCTTGAGACGGCACCGCAATCGGCTTGCCGTTGGCAGGCGAGAGAATATTATTGATCGACATCATCAGCACGCGTGCCTCGACCTGCGCCTCAACCGACAGCGGAACGTGAACCGCCATCTGGTCTCCGTCGAAGTCGGCATTGAACGCGGCACAGACCAGCGGATGTAGCCGGATAGCCTTGCCTTCGACTAAGACCGGGTCAAATGCCTGGATGCCAAGACGGTGCAACGTCGGTGCACGATTCAGCAGCACGGGATGCTCGCGGATCACCTCGTCGAGCACGTCCCATACTTCAGGTCGTTCTTTTTCAACCAAACGCTTGGCGCTTTTGATCGTGGTCGCTGCGCCTCGCTCTTCTAATTTATGGAAGATAAAGGGTTTGAAAAGCTCGAGCGCCATCTTCTTGGGAAGGCCGCACTCGTGGAGCTTGAGGTCGGGCCCGACAACGATGACGGACCGGCCGGAGTAGTCCACACGCTTGCCGAGGAGGTTTTGGCGGAACCGGCCCTGCTTACCCTTCAGCATGTCGCTGAGGGACTTCAGCTTGCGGTTGCCGGTGCCCGTGATCGCGCGGCCGCGTCGGCCGTTGTCGATGAGGGCGTCGACGGCCTCCTGCAGCATCCGCTTCTCGTTGCGGACGATGATCTCGGGCGCGCCCAGCTCCAACAGCCTCTTGAGACGGTTGTTGCGGTTGATGACCCTTCGGTAGAGGTCGTTGAGGTCGCTGGTCGCGAAACGGCCACCGTCGAGCTGGACCATGGGCCGCAGCTCCGGCGGGATGACAGGCAGGACCTCGAGCACCATCCAGGTCGGACTGGCGTTCGATTTCCGGAAGTCCTCGATCACCTTGAGGCGCTTGATGGCCTTGGCCTTGCGCTGCCCGCTGGTCGACTTCGACTCCTGGCGGAGCTTGTACATCTCCTGGGTGAGGTCGATCTGCGCGAGCAGGTCGCGCACGGCCTCGGCGCCAATGCCCGCCCTGAAGGCCTTGCCGAACTTGTCCACGTAGTCGCGGTACTGGGTGTCGGAAAGGATCTGCTTGACGTGCATGCCCTCGAGCTCGTCCCGTGTCGAGCCGATCTCGGACTGCAGGTTGTCGAGTTGCTCCTCGAGCGCCCCGCTCTGTTCGCTGGTCGCGTCGCCGACCTCGCGCTCGAGCTCGGTCTTGGCGTTCTCGAGTCGCGCCTTGGCCTGGGACTGGGCAGCGCGCACGTTCGCCTCTACCTTCTCCACCCGCTCCTGCACGGAGCGGAGCACCGTAGAGGCGAGCGCCTCATCGATGACGTCACCCTTCTTGACGATGATCTCCTCGTCCTCGTCGTGGCCGAGCACGAGACTCTTCTTGGCCTTGGCGCCGGCGCCCGATTTGATCGCCTCCTGCAGGGTCTGTCCCTGGGTGGAGAGGCGGTCGACCGTCGTCGAAAGCTCCTCCTCAAGGCGCTTGACCTCCGCGTCGACCTCGGCCTTCAGGGCCGCGAGCTGGGCGTCGTGCCCGGTCCGCAACTCCGTGCCCTTCGACTCCAGCTCCGCGCGCAGACGCACGGCCCTGTCGTCGTTTTCCATGTTGAGGTTCCCGAGCATCTGCTTGCGGACGTCCTCATTGACCTCGGTGACGATGTAGTTGGCGAAATAGAGGATCTTCTCGAGGTTGCGCGGCGACATGTCGAGGAGCAGGCCCATCCGGCTCGGGATCCCCTTGAAGTACCAGACGTGGCTCACCGGGGACGCCAGCTTGATGTGGCCCATCCGCTCGCGGCGGACCTTGGCGCGAGTCACCTCGACGCCACACTTGTCGCAGATGATGCCCTTGTAGCGGTAGCGCTTGTACTTGCCACAGTGGCACTCCCAGTCCCGGGTGGGACCGAAGATGCGCTCACAGAAGAGGCCGTCGCGCTCCGGCTTCAACGTCCGATAGTTGATCGTCTCGGGCTTGGTCACCTCACCGTGGGACCAACTGAGGATCATCTCCGGCGAAGCCAGCGAAAGGCGCAGGGCGTCGAAGTTTTCGAGTTTCAGCAAGTGTTTGTGTCTCCCTTACCTATTCGGCCGAGTCGTCAAGATCGTCGCGCTCAGGCTCTTATCCGATGCCCAGGCACGGTTGTTATTCACCCGAGTCATCGAGCTCGTCCCGCTCCAGGTTGATCCCAAGGTCGAGCGGCAACTCCGGGATGTCTTCTTCACTGAGGATGATCTGGCGCTCGTCCTCGCTCAGGATCTCGACGCCCAGGGCCAAGCCCTCGAGCTCCTTCACAAGCACCCGGAAGCTCTCCGGGATGCCGGCTTCGAGCGTGTTGTCACCCTTGACGATGGCCTCGTAGGCCTTCACGCGCCCGACGATGTCGTCGGACTTCACGGTCAGGATCTCCTGGAGGACGTGCGCGGCGCCGTAGGCCTCGAGGGCCCAGACCTCCATCTCGCCAAAGCGCTGTCCGCCGAACTGCGCCTTGCCTCCCAGCGGCTGCTGGGTCACGAGGCTGTAAGGGCCCGTGGACCGGGCGTGGATTTTGTCCTCGACCAGGTGGGCGAGCTTGAGCATGTAGATCCAGCCGACTGTCACCGGCTCCTGGAACTCCTCCCCGGACCGGCCGTCGCGGAGCTTGACCTTGCCGGACGCCGGCAGACCGGCGGCGACGAGGTCCTGCTTGATGGTCTCGATCGGAGCGCCGTCGAAGACCGGGGTCTGGATCTTTACCCCGAGCACCTTGGCCACCCAGCCAAGGTGGGTCTCGAGGACCTGGCCGAGGTTCATCCGGCTCGGCACGCCGAGCGGGTTCAGAACGATCTCGACCGGGGTGCCATCGGGCATGAAGGGCATGTCCTCCTGCGGCATGATCCGGGCGACGACGCCCTTGTTGCCGTGCCGGCCGGCCATCTTGTCGCCGGCCGAGATCTTCCGCTTCTGCGCGACGTAGACCCGGACCAGCTCATTGACGCCCGGGCTCAACTCGTCCTTGGTCTCGCGGCTGAAAACCTTGACGTCGACGACGATTCCGCGCTCGCCGTGCGGCACTCGCAGTGACGAGTCGCGAACCTCGCGCGCCTTCTCTCCGAAAATCGCGCGCAGGAGCCTTTCCTCGGCCGAGAGCTCGGTCTCGCCCTTGGGAGTGATCTTGCCGACGAGGATGTCGCCGGGGTGAACCTCCGCGCCGATGTAGATGATCCCGCGCTCGTCGAGGTTGCGAAGTGCATCGTCGGAGACGTTGGGGATGTCCCGGGTGATCTCCTCGGGGCCGAGTTTGGTCTCGCGGGCCTCGATTTCGAACTCCTCGATGTGAATCGAGGTGTACATGTCCTCCTTGACAACTGTCTCGGAAAGGAGGATCGCGTCCTCGAAGTTGTAGCCCTCCCAGGGCATGAAGGCGACCAGCACGTTCTGCCCGAGGGCCATCTCCCCGTCCTGGATCGCGGGGCCGTCGGCGAGGATGTCGCCCGCCGCGACCTTCTGACCGGGGGCCACGACGACCCTCTGGTTGAGGCAGGTGCCCTGGTTGGAGCGGTAGAACTTCTGGAGCGGGTGGTGACGATCGGCGCTGCCGTCATCCGGCTTGACGACGATCTCAAAAACGGGGTTGGCGTTGCCACCCTTGTGCTCCTGCGGGCGCGCGACGTCGATGACCGTGCCCGCGACGTTGGTGACGATCATCTCGCCCGAATCCTTCGCTGCGTAGTACTCGATACCCGTGCCGACCAGCGGCGAGTCGGGGACGAGGAGCGGCACCGCCTGCTTTTGCATGTTGGCGCCCATGAGGGCGCGGTTGGCATCGTCATGCTCGAGAAACGGGATCATCGCCGTGGCGACCGAGACGATCTGCTTCGGGCTGACGTCCATGTACTGAATGTTCTGGGTGTCCTCGACGGCGAAGTGGCCTCGTGTGCGCGCAGGCACGCGCGCCTCCAAGAAGGCGCCGTCCGGCAGCAGGGTGGCGTTGGCCTGCGCAATGCCGAACATGTCCTCCTCATCGGCCGAGAGGTACTCGATCTCCTCGGACGCGTAGGGCTTGATGTCGACCGAGACGACTTTGCGCTTGCCGAGCGTCTCGACAGCGGCGGCGTCGAGGACCTCGCCGGCGGCAAGGACCTCCTTCCCGGCGGTGTCGACCGCCGCGCGGCGGAGGGTGCGCCCCACCAAGCGATCCTTATTCTCGGCGGTTATCGAGAGCCGGTTGTAAATGCGGCGGAAGGGCGTCTCAACGAAGCCGAACTCATTGACCTTCGCGTAGGTCGCGAGCGAACCGATGAGGCCGATGTTCGGGCCCTCGGGGGTCTCGATCGGGCAGATACGGCCGTAGTGGCTGTGGTGAACGTCTCGGACGTCGAAGCCGGCGCGCTCGCGGGAAAGGCCGCCTGGGCCAAGGGCCGAGAGCCTGCGTTTGTGAGTGAGCTCGCTCAGCGGATTGGTCTGATCCATGAACTGCGAGAGCTGGCTGGACCCGAAGAACTCCTTGATCGCGGCAACGACCGGACGGGCGTTGATGAGCGACGCCGACGTGACCGTCTGCGGATCGGAGATCGTCATCCGTTCCTTGATGATTCGCTCCATGCGGATGAGACCCATCCGGAACTGGTTCTGGAGGAGCTCGCCGACCGCCCGCACCCGCCGGTTACCGAGGTGGTCGATGTCATCGGCGATGGCGCGGTCCTGGGGCATGTTGTTCAGCTCGATCAGCTTCCTGATGATCTGCACGAAGTCGCCGTTCTCGAGGATGCGCAGGCTCCGATCGCGGACCCGCTCGAGAATCTCGTCCTCGTCCTTGCCGAGGCGCTTGTCGACCTTGTAGCGTCCGACGCGGCCGAGGTCGAAGCGGCGTGGGTTGAAGAAGAGGCTCTGGAGCAGGTTGCGCGCGTTGTCGACGGTGGCGGGATCGCCCGGTCGGATGCGCTTGTAAAGCTCGATCAGCGCCTCCTCCGCGCGCAAGGTCACGTCCTTCTCGAAGGTGGCGTCGATGTAGTGGTGGTCGGGGCTGTCGTCGACGTCCCCGAAGAGCTGATCGAGCGCGACCCGCTGGGCGTCGCGGTCGTTGTCCTTGCCCTTCAGCTGGGGAAGCTCGAGCGCCTTGAGGAGCACGGTCACCGGAACCTTGCGCTTGCGGTCGATCTTGACCGTCATGACGTCCTTGTTGGACGTCTCGATCTCGAGCCACGCGCCACGGTTCGGGATCAGCTTCGCACCGAACAGCTTGCGACCGCTGACGACGTCCTCGACCGCGGTGAAGTAGACGCCCGGCGAGCGGACCAGCTGGGAGACGACGACCCGCTCAGTCCCATTGACGATGAAGGTGCCTTCCTCGGTCATGATCGCGAAGTCGCCCATGTAGACGTCCGACTCCTTGATCTCGCCTGTCTCCTTGACGGTTAGACGGGTCTTGATCCGGAGCGGCGCCGCATAGGTCATGTCCCGGTTGCGGCACTCCTCCTCGGAGAACTTGGGCGGTCCGAACTCATAGTCGAGGAAGCGCAGCTCGAAGTTCTTGCCGGTGTAGTCCGTGATCGGGTTGATCTCGTCGAAGAGCTCGCGAAGGCCCTCGGTCCTGAACCAGTTGAACGACTCGATCTGGGTTGCGAACAAATCCTGCAGCTCGACCAGGTTGGGGATGCGGCCGTAGTTACGGCGCGCGCGAGCGTTCATCTCTGAGATCATCTGGGCAGTTGTCTCCTTAGACGACAAAAGGGCGCGCTGAATGAACTGGTGGGTTCAGCGGTCCCGCGTGCACGAACGGCCAGTGTACCACACACAGACAGCCCGTATCGCCGGGCTTTCAGGCCGCGGCGGGAGTGCTGTCAGCTTACTAGAGGGGGCCTCCCCTGTGGGCCGGATTCTGGGCGGCAAGCCAATAGTAAAAGAGAGGGTCCAAGCGGTGGACCCTCTCTTTCCGCGCAGGACACCGTGCCCCTACTTGATCTCGGCAGTCGCCCCCGCGTCCTTGAGCTTTCCCGCGATCTTGTCCGCTTCCTCTTTGTTGACGCCTTCCTTGACGGCCTTGGGCGCCGCATCGACGAGGTCCTTGGCCTCCTTGAGACCGAGGCCGGTGATCTCGCGAACGGCCTTGATCACGTTGATCTTGCTGTCCCCGACGGCTGTCAGGTTGACGGTGAACTCGGTCTGCTCCTCGGCAGGCTCCTCGGCGGCGGCAGCCGGGCCGGCGGCCGCGGCTGGGCCGGCGGCCACGGCTGCCGCTGCCTTGATGCCGAGTTCGTCCTCGATGATCTTCACCGCTTCGACGACATCGAGAACGCTCCACTCTTTAAGCGCGTCGACGAAATCCCTGGGGCTGAGCTTGGTTGCCATTTACGCCGCCTCCAACTTGTTCTTGTAAGCCTCTAGCAACCCGACGAGCTGCTGGGCCGGTGACTGGATGGTCGCCACGAGCGTGGCTACCGGAGACTGCAGGGTGCCGAGCAGCTGGGCGATCAGGTACTCCCGGGGCGGGAGCTCGGCGAGCTGCTTGACCTGGTCGGCCCCGAAGTAACGTCCTTCAACGAGGCCGCCGACGATGTCGAGTCGAAGACGCGCCGCCCTGGCCCACTCGCCCAGGAGCTTGGCCGGGGCGGTGAGGTCGTCGTACCCGAAGGCGAGCGCGATGGGTCCCTTCAGGTTCGGGCTGAGGGTTACGTGGCCAGCCGCATCGGCAGCCCGGCGGGTTAGGGTGTTCTTCACGATCCGGTACTCGACATCGGACTGCCGGAGCTTGGCTCGGAGATCCTGCAGCTGGGCGACGGTCAGTCCCCGGTAGTCGGTGAGGACGACCACACGGGCCGCCTTCAGCTTCTCCGTAAGAACGCCGACCTGCTCTTCCTTGAGAGGTCGCTTCGAAACTCTGGCCATAAAAAAATCCCTCTCCCACCAGGGCGCAGGAAGGGACGCACGGCGACGGGTTCGACCGCGTCAGACGCCGATATGCGCTTCCAGCCTCGGTAGGAACAATTAAGCCGCCTGGGGCGGCACCTACTGTCTACGGCGAGCATCAAGTATAGCCAAACCCGGGTTCAATTCCTCCCGCGGCAACCACCCGGACAGGGCTCAGGTCGAGAGCTTGGCCGCCTCACGGACGTCGACCGGCACCGATGGTCCCATCGTCGAGGAGAGGTAGATCGTCTTCAGGTACTGGCCCTTGGCTGCTGCCGGCTTGTTCTTGACGACGGCCTCCACAAGCGCCGCGAAGTTCTCGTTGAGGGCGTCGGCCTCGAAGGAGACCTTGCCGATGGGGGCGTGAACGATGCCCCACTTATCGGCCCGGATCTCGATGCGCCCACCCTTGACTTCTTTGACGGCCCTGGCAACGTCGAAGGTTACGGTTCCCGACTTCGGGTTCGGCATCAGGCCGCGCGGGCCCAGGATCCGGCCCAACGGACCGACCTTGCTCATCATGTCGGGCGTCGCGATGGCGACGTCGAAGTCCGTCCAGCCCTCGCTGATCTTCTTGACCATGTCGTCGCCGCCGACGAAGTCCGCGCCGGCCTCGCTTGCCTCGCGGGCCTTCTCACCCGTGGCGACGACAAGCACCCGGACCGTCTTGCCGGTCCCCCGCGGGAGCGTCACGGCGCTCCGCAGTTGCTGGTCCGCATGGCGAACGTCGATGCCGAGACGAAGATGAGCCTCGACGGTGGCGTCGAACTTGGAGACCGAGGTCTCCTTCGCGATCGAGACGGCTTCCAGTGGCTGCAATCCACTCTCGCCCTTCTCCGCGATGGCGGCCTCCACCTTGTGGAGGGCTTCCATGTACTTCTTGCCGTGCTTCTTAGCCAACGACTTCGAGCCCCATCGAGCGCGCCGTGCCTTCGATCATGCGGATCGCCATGTCCATGTCGAATGCGTTGAGGTCCTTCATCTTGACCTGGGCGATCTGCTCGACCTGCACGCGCGAGACCTTGCCGACCTTGTCGCGGTTCGGCTTCGGAGACCCCTTTTCGATACCCGCGGCCTTCTTGAGGAGGTTCACCGAGGGCGGGGTCTTGAGGATGAAGGCGAAGCTTCGATCTTCGAAGATCGTGATCTCGGCAGGGACGACATCGCCTACCTGCGAGGCCGTCTTCTCGTTGTAGGCCTTGCAAAACTCCATGATGTTGATTCCGTGGGGACCGAGCGCGGTACCAACCGGCGGAGCCGGGGTCGCCTTGCCCGCCTGAAGTTCGATCTTCAGGACTGTCCTTATCTTTTTCTTGCCCATTTCCCGATCTTTCCTTTAGTGGACCTTCTCGACCTGTAGCAGGTCGAGCTCGACCGGAGTCTCGCGGCCGAACATGTTGACGAGGACTTTGAGCTTGCCGCGCTCCGCATTGATGTCGTCGACCTTGCCGTGGAAGTCGGTGAAGGGCCCGTCGACGACGCGCACCGCCTCGCCGATCTGGAAGTCGACGCGGATCTTCGGCGCGTCCTGCTTCATCTGCTTCTGGATTGCCTTGACCTCCTTCTCCTGAAGGGGCACGGGCTTATTACCTGAGCCTACGAAGCTCGTCACGCCGGGAGTGTTGCGGACGACGTACCAGGACTCGTCCGACATGACCATCTTCACGAGGATGTAGCCGGGGAAGATGCGCTTTTGGACGTGCCGACGCTTGCCGTCCTTGATCTCGATCTCGTCCTCCATGGGGACGAGGACCTCGAGGATCTTGTCCTGCATGTCCATCGACTCGATGCGCTTCTCGAGGTTCTTCTTGACCTTCTCCTCATGCCCGGAATAGGCATGGATGACGTACCAGAGCACGTCGGCGGCCTCGGTTGCGGTCTCGGATACTCGTTCGGTTGCCATTTCTTTTTCTTCTTTGGTGTGACTACTTGATCGGCTATCTGGCGACGCCGTTGTAGACGAAGCGACGGGTCAGCTCGCCCAGGCCGTAGTCCACCGCCCCGATGAAGAGCGAGATGACGACGACCGTCACGATGACGACGAGGGTGTACCTGTAGAGCTCAGCGGGTGTCGGCCAGACCACCTTGCGCAGCTCGTCGTAAACATCGCGAAGAAAGCGGACGGGACGGATCTCGTCACGGGTTCCCGGGGATTGCCTTGCCGATACTGCCACGACCTACTTGGTCTCCTTGTGAGGGGTGTGCTTACGGCACCAGCGGCAGTATTTCTGAAGCTCGAGCCGGTCGGGATCGTTCTTCTTGTTCTTCACGGTCGTGTAGTTGCGCCGCTTACAGTCGGCGCACTGGAGCGAGATGATGGTCTCCATACCTGTCCCTTCGCCTTCGTCCTAACGGGAAAACTTCTTCCCAAAAAATAAAGCCTAGGAAACCTAGGCGGATGTCAATATAGCAGGTCGAGGAGCGGGTCACGCCTCGAACCGGGGCCGGTTGCAACCGGTTGGCATAATGGCTCGCTGAATGGCTTCCTCCCCACATCGTATCGTCGTTCTCCACGGGGATCAGACCGGTGAGGAGCTGCTGCTCGAGGCGCTGCGCTTCCTCGACCCCAAGACGATCGGCATCCCCATCGAAACCGTGGACTTCGACCTCTCGATCGAGAAACGGCGCGAGACCCGCAACCAGGTCGTCCTCGAGGCGGCCGACGCACTTCTCGATTGTGGCTACGGGGTGAAGGCGGCGACGATCACGCCCGACACGAAGGGCGACGTTGGGAGCCCCAACGCCATCCTTCGCGCCCGCATCGGGGGCCAGGTCATCGTCCGCACCGGACGCCGGATCCCGTCCGTGCGCCCTGTGGCCGCGGTCTACTCACCGATCTCCGTGATCCGAATGGCCGTCGACGACGCCTATGGCGCCCACGAGTGGCGCGAGGGAGAAGGGCTCGACGAGTGGGCCTTCCGGACAGAGAAGATCTCCCGCCGTACCTCGCGAATCGTCGCCGAATACGCCTTTCAACACGCCCGGCGCCTCAAGGCGAAGGTCTTCGGCGGCCCCAAGTTCACCGTATCGCCCGTCTACGAAGGCATGTTCAAAGAGGAGCTCGACGCCGCCGCGGCTCGCAACCCCGACGTGCCCTACGACCCGCAGCTCATCGACGCCACCTACGCGTTGCTGCTGACGACGTCCGGGGAGCCCCTCGTCATCCCGGCCCTGAACCGTGATGGCGACACGCTCTCGGACCTCGTGATGCAGATGTTCGGCTCCATAGCCGGGGCCGAGTCCGCCCTTCTCGCGTTCGACGGCGAGAGCAACATCAAGGTCGTGATGACGGAGGCGCCCCACGGCACCGCACCGTCGCTGCAGGGCAAGGACGTCGCCAACCCGATGGCGATGATCATGGCGGTCGCCTCCCTCCTCGGACATATCAGAGACCCGCGCTCACGCAGCGTCTCCCGCGCCATCTACGAGGCGACGCTGGAGGCGGTGGCCGACGGCATCCGCACAGCCGACCTCGGCGGCCATTCCTCCACCTCGGAGTTCAGCCAGGACGTGCGCCATCGCCTCGAGACAAAACTCGAGGCCTGGTCCTCGCTGGCGGATATCGACCGCTAAAGAGAATCCCCGGTAGAGGCCGGATTGGGGCGTCGCCGTCCCCCGGCCGGGCGGGAGGGCCTAGGGCGTCAGGATCCGGCGGAACATCTCGGTGTATTCGAACCCCGAGCGCTCCTTGGCGGAGGCATGGCGGTCGCGCATGTTCTTCTCCATGTCCTTCCAATTCGCCGTCTGGCTCTCGTGGGCCATGATCGCCGCGATCTTCTTCTCGATTGAAGAGGAGATGTCCACGTAGTGATCGCCTTCCACCCAGGACGCGATCCAGACTTCCTTGGCGCGCCACGGCTCGAACCCCTCGTCGAGCAGTTCGCGGAAGGCGCGGGGATTGCGGCTGGCAGGGTAGACGGCGGCAAGGGTGGCCTGGCCGACCGCAAGATGGTCGGCATGGTAGGCGCCGATCGGCACCGCGAGGTTGATGACCGGCGAATGAGTGAAAACGATGTCGGGGCGGAAGCGGCGGATCATCCGGGTGAGCTCCCTCCGAAGCTCGATGCTCGGGGTCAGACGGCCGTCCGGCAGGCCCAAAAATGTGACTTCTTTGACACCGAGGATGTCCGCGGCTGCCCGCTGCTCGCGGTAGCGGATCTCGGTGAGCTCCGCGTCGGGGATCGTCGAGTCCTCACCGCCCTCCGAACCATCGGTGCAGATCACGTAGCTGACCTCGACCCCCTCCGCGGCCAGCTTGGCCACGGTCCCGCCCTGGCCGAACTCGGGATCGTCCGGGTGCGCGCTGATGACGAGCGCCCGCTCGTATTTCGGTTCCGTCTTCTCTTCTGTCATTCGACTCCTCGTAACCGCGGACGCGACCGCTCCTATTTCGTCTTTGAGTTTGGGACTGTGAACCAGAACACCGATCCGCCGCCCGGGCGGGAGTCGACCCCGCACTCGCCGGCCATGGCGCGGGCCAGGCCGCGGGCCACGTAGAGTCCCAGCCCAGAGCCGTTGCCGCCGGAGTCGAGGCGCTGGAAGCGCTCGAAGATGCGCTCGCGGTCGCCGGCGGGGATGCCGGCGCCGCGGTCCCGCACCTCGACGCGGACGGAGGAACTCGATGGCTCTGCCCGGACCTCGATCCAGGCGGCGTCGGGCGAATAGCGGACGGCGTTGTCAAGAAGGATCCGAAGGACCTGCGCGACTCGTTCGGAGTCGGCGTGGACCGAGATCCCATCGATGACCCCCCCGGCCCGCAGCCGGCGGCCCCGGGCGACCCTGCGCGCGGCGTCGAGGGCGTTGGCGACGATACCGCCGAGGTCGGCGTCCTCATCGAAGAGGCGCAACCGGTCGCCGTCCAGTCGAGCGGCGGCGAGCATGTCATCGACCTTGTCCGCCATCTGCCCGGCCTGCGACTCGATGATCCCGAGCAACGCGTGGACGCGCTCAGCCGGCAACTCTTCACGGGACTCGATGAGTAGGGTCGCGGCCCCCCGAATCACCGTCAACGGGCTCCGCAGGTCATGTGCGAGAACCGACATCAGCTCCTGCTCGGAGCTGGTCTGGTTGTTGGTTTCGATGCCCTATATGGTGACAACCTTGAGCAGGTTGGTCTGCCCAGGCTGCGACGCGACCCCCGCAACGACGACGATCCGGTCGCGGCGCGAGGCGAGACCGCTGGCGATGGCGACCGCTCCCGCGGTCTCGAGCAACTCGTCGGTGCTCGTCCCGTATGCCACCTGCTGGGCCACAACCCCCGAGTAAAGGGCGGTCCGGCGGAGCGTGGCCGGGTGCGGGCTGGCGGCGATCACGGGCACCACGGGTTGCGCCTTGGATACACGCAGGGCCGTGCTGCCGGTCTCGGTGAAGGCCACGATCACCGCCGCGTCGACCTCCTCCGCGACCGCGGCTGCCGCGTGGGCGATGGCGTTGCCGATGGAACCCGGTTCCAGCCACTTGGGCCGCGCGCGCCGGTAGGACGGATGCCCTTCGGCCGCACGGCAGATCATCGCCATCGCCCGCACCGCCTCGATGGGGTGGGCGCCCACGGACGTCTCGGCCGACAGCATCACCACGTCGGTTCCGTCCCAGATCGCATTGGCGACGTCGGACGCCTCCGCGCGCGTCGGCCGGCTGTTGGTGACCATCGACTCCAACATCTCGGTGGCGGTGATCACCGGAACCCCGGCCTGATTGGCGCGCTGGATGACATCCTTCTGGACCGCCGGAACCTGGGCGAATGAGAGCTCGACGCCGAGATCGCCGCGGGCGACCATGACGGCGTCCGAGCGAGCGAGGATGGCCTCCAGGTCGACGAGCGCCTGGGGCCGCTCCAGCTTGGCGATGATCGGAGCGCGGTAGCCGAGAGCCTTCATGGCCTTCCGGCAGGCGTCGACGTCCGTACCGGTGCGCACGAATGAGAGCGCCACGTAGTCGAAGCCCAGCTCGGCCCCGAGCCTCAGATCGGCGTGGTCCTTCTCGGTGAGCGCGGGCAGCCGGAGGGCCGACTGCGGGACGGTGATCCCCTTTCGCTCGCCGACAAGGCCGCCTCGGGTCACGCTGCACTCGGCGTCCCTTCCCTTGACGGACCGGACGCGCAGCTCGATCTCTCCATCGGCGATGAGAACCCGTGCATCGGGGGCGAGCGCCCGGATCAGGCCGGCGTGGCTGACTGCGATCGTGCACTGATCTCCCAGGACCGGGCGGCTCGTGAGTGTGACGGCGTCACCGCGGCGGAGTCGGACCGGAGCCGAATGCAATAGGCCGGTTCGCAGCTTCGGGCCCTGAAGGTCCTGGAGGAGGGCGACGTGGCGACCGCTCGCCCTGGCCGCCGCTCTCACGGTGGCGACGGCGGCGCGGTGAGAAGCCTCCTCTCCGTGCGAGAAGTTAATGCGGGCCACGTCCATCCCGGCGGCGATCAGCTGGCGGACGGAGGCGGTGCTTGCCGTCGCCGGCCCCAGCGTGCACATGATCCGTGTCCGGCGAGGTGCCATCAGCTGCGCCCGGGTTGCTCCTGGTCGGTCGTGGCAGCCGCGCTCTGACTCTGGACCTCGAGCGACCGCCGCCGGATGGCGTCAAGCGCCCGTTGGCGAATGACCTCGTAAAGAACCGCGGCGGCGGCTGCGGACGCATTCAGGCTATCGACGCGGCCGGCCATCGGGATGCGAAGGCGCGCGTCGCAGCGCTGGAGCACGAGCCTGTGCACCCCCTCCTCCCCGCCGGCGACGATGCAGACGGGCTGGGTGAAGTCAAAGTCCCAGGGCGCCAGGTCGCCGCGCGGGTCGAGGGCGACGGTCCAGATCCCGGAGCGTTTAACCTCCGCCACGGCCGACGCCAGACCCCCGACACGGCAGATCCGCAGGAGCTCGCTGGCGCCCGAGCTGACCTTCACGACCGCCGCGCTGACCGGAGCCGAGCGCCGCTCGGGGATTATCACGCCGTCCACGCCGGCCGCCTCGGCGGTGCGCAGGATGGCGCCCAGGTTTTGGGGGTCGAGTATCGAGTCGAGGGCCAGCAGCAGCTTCGGTTGTGCGGCCAACAGGCCGCGCAGCGTCGCATACTCCCGCGGCAGGAGATCCGCAGCGACGCCCTGATTGTTGCCTGGCGCGATGACCTCCATGCGCTCACGTGTGATCGTCACGATTGCCACCAGTTCGCTGATCTCGGTGACGCGGGGGTCGGGCTCGAGACCATCGGCGATGTATGCACGACGGACGCGACCCGCCCGCGCCGCCTCCAGCACCGAGTTGCGTCCATAGATGATTTCCGGCGCTCTTCGGTTCGAGACGAGATCGGCGCGCGGGATGCGCTCGGCCCTCAGAGGCCGCTCGGCACGGGCCGGCCCCCGCTCCGTGTCTCGGCCAGGTTCACGGGATGAGCGGTCGCCGCCGGACGGGCGGTCGCCGCGAAATGGCCGGTCCGGCCGGTCCTCCCGGGGCGCGCGGGGCGTTCGCGGTGTGCGAGCCTGGAAGCCGGCCGGGCGGAACTCACGCGGATTCGATTCGAAGCCCGCCGGCTCCGACCATCGCGCGGGCCTTTCCTCGACCTCGTCCGTACGAGGTGGGCGCACGTACCTGCCGGGTCTGGGATCGCGAGCCGGGCGTTCGGGCCTGGGCCTCCGCTCAGGCGCGGCGCCAGCGGACTCCGTCCTTGGAGTCCTCGAGGACGATCCCCCGCTCTTTGAGCTCGGCCCTGATTTCGTCCGCCCGCGTGAAGTCGCGCCCGGCGCGGGCCGTCTCCCTTTCGGCGATGAGCCGCTCGACTTCCTTTTCAAGGCTGATCTCCCCTCCGCTCAAGATATCGAGGTGTGTGTCGGCATCGGCGAGGAGGCCCTTGAGGGCGGCCAGGCCGGCGACTCCGACGCCACCGCGGTCGAGCGCGGAGTTGCCTTCGCGCACGGCTTCGAAAAGATGCCCCACCGCCTGCGGGAGGTTGAGGTCGTCGTCGAGGGCCGCCCGATAATCATGCCTTGCGCCGTCCACGAGCTGTACGACGGCTGAGTCTTCGCCCTCCGCCGGCAGGCTCCGGTTGACCCGATCGCTGAAATCGCGAAGCCTCCGGACCTGCTCGCCGGCGGCCTGGATGCCCGACTCGTCAAATCGGAGC
This sequence comes from Chloroflexota bacterium, assembly GCA_043740835.1. GTDB lineage: Bacteria > Chloroflexota > Dormibacteria > Dormibacterales > Dormibacteraceae > JAYUBK01. The sequence goes on along the minus strand of JAYUBK010000116.1, from coordinate 3,015 downwards.
ATCTGCCTGTAGTGAGCGCTCGCCATAAGGAAGAACCGGATCGCGACGGGATCGTGGCCGACGTCGGTCAGGTCTCGGAGGGTGGCAAAGTTGCCGAGCCGCTTAGCCATCTTGGTGCCAAGCCTGTCCTGGAGATGGGCCGGGTGGACCCAGTAGCGGCAGAACTGCTTTCCCGTCGCGCCCTCCGACTGAGCGAGCTCGTTCTGGTGGTGCGGAAAGAGCAGGTCGATGGCCCCGGAATGGATATCGAACGTCTCGCCCAGGTAGCGCCCGCTCATCGCCGAGCATTCGATGTGCCATCCGGGCCGGCCGCGGCCGAAGGGCGCATCCCAGGTCGCGCCCACCGCGGCGTCGCCGGGCGCCTCTCCCTTCCAAAGTGCGAAATCCATCGCCGACTCCTTGTCGTAGTCGTCCTGGGAGACGCGCGCACCCGCCTTGAGACCGGCCCGGTCCAGGTGCGCCAGCTCGCCGTAGGCCGGAAACGACGCGATGCGGTAGTAGACGTCGCCCTCGGCCTCGTAGGCATGGCCATTCTCGAGCAACCTCGAGATCAGCGCGATCATCTCCGGCACGTGCTCGGTTGCACGCGGCAGCACATCGGGCATCTGCACCCGGAGAGTCACCAAATCCTCCAGGAACACCTTCTCGTAGGGCTCGACGTACTCGCGGATGGAGACGGACTGCTCCGACGCGATGCGGATGATCCGATCCTCGATGTCCGTCAGGTTCATGACGTGGGTCACCCGGTAGCCGCTGAACTCGAGGTGGCGGTGGAGCAGGTCGTAGAAGAGGTTGGTGCGCTGGTTGCCGACGTGCGCGAAGTTCCAGACCGTCGGCCCACAGGTGTACATGCGGACATGGCCCGGGTCGAGGGACTCGAAGGGCTCCTTCGCGAGCGTGGCGGTGTTGTAGAGGACGAGGGTCATCTGGGTTTTCTATTCGACAAGGACGACGGCCTGGGCCGCTATGCCCTCCATCCTTCCGAGCGAGCCGAGGCCTTCGGGGGAGGTCGCCTTGACGCCCACCAGGCTCGGACTGAGGCCGAGCACCGACGCCAGGTTGCGCGCCATATCCGGCAGAAACGGTAGGAGACGCGGTTTCTCGGCCACGACGACGGTGTCGACGTTGATGACGGTTCTGCCGGCGTTTGCGATCGCAGCGGCGGTCAACGCCAGCAGCTCGAGGCTGGAGATGCCCTGGTAGCGCTCGTCGCCCGGCGGAAAGTGCTCACCGATGGTGCCGAGCGCGCAGGCCCCGAGGAGTGCGTCGATGAGGGCATGCGTCAGGACATCGGCGTCAGAATGCCCGTCGAGTCCCTTTTCGAAGGGGATCGTCACGCCTCCGATGACCAGCGGGCGGCCCGCGACAAGCGGATGGACGTCGTAGCCGATGCCGACTCTCACGCCGACAGCTCCTCGTGCTCATGGAGCAGGGCCTCGAGGACTTCCAGGTCCTCGGCGGTGGTCAGCTTGATGTTCGTCGGCTCTCCCTGGACGACTGTCACGGTGTGACCTGTCGCGGCCACCAGTTGAGCGTCGTCGTCGCCTTCGACCCCGGCATCGAAGGCTTCGAAGTGCGCTTTCACGAGGACCGCATAGCTGAACGCCTGAGGCGTCTGCGCGAGGACGATGCGGGAGCGGTCGAGGCTCTCGACGAGGCGATTGCCCTCGACCCGCTTGACCGCATCGCGCGGCGGCAGGCCGGGGAATGCGGCGCCCGACTCGATCGCAGCCTGCAGCACCCGCCGGGTGAGAGCGGCCGAGGCGAGGGGGCGGGCCGCGTCGTGAACGAGGACGTAATCGCATTCGCCGAGGGCCTGGAGGCCCGCCCGCACCGAGAGCTGGCGGCTATCTCCACCGGCGCAGACGGACGCCGGCTTGCGCGGCTCGAGCGCCGCCAGCTCGGCCCTCACCAGTTCAAGCCGGTTGGCGGGACCGACGATCACGATCGTCGTCACCTCATCGAGACCCAAGAACAAATTCACGGCCCGCGCCAGGGTCGTTTTCCCGTTGAGCTGTACCAGCGCCTTGCTGCCGAGGCCGAGACGGGTGCCCTGGCCCGCGGCCGCGACTATCGCCCCGACCCTCAAGACCCTTCCCGGCGCCGCCGCGGCGGGGGCTGGGCACCGTTCCCGGTGGACCCGGTCGGCGAGGCGAAGATCATCCGTCCCGCCGCGGTCTGGAGGACGGAGGTGACTGTGGCGACAACCGTCTGGTTCATGTGCTTGCGGCCGTTCTCGATCACGACCATCGTCCCGTCATCGAGGTACCCGACGCCCTGGCCGGGCTCCTTGCCATCCTTGACGATTGCCACCGTCAGCTCCTCGCCCGGGATCGCAATCGGCTTGAGGGCGTTGGTCAGCTCGTTCAGGTTCAGCACTGTCACGCCCTCGAGGCGGGCGATGCGGTTCAGGTTGAAGTCATTGGTGACGACTGCCGAGCCCGACTTGCGGGCCAGCCGGATCAGCTTGATGTCGACTTCGGTCTCGTTGACGAAGTCCTCATCCCGAAACTCGAGGACCAGGTCGGGCTCCTTCTGAAGCTGGGTCAGCACCTCGAGACCGCGGCGCCCGCGGTTGCGGCGGATCGTATCGCTCGAGTCGGCCACCTGCTGGAGCTCTCTGAGGACGAATCGCGGAACCACGAGAGGCATATCCAGGAAGCCGGTCCGGACGAGGTCGAGGATGCGGCCGTCGATGATCACCGAGGTGTCGAGGATGGCGGCCTTGATCCGCCGCTGGCTGACCTCGGCGCGACCCACGCCGACCAGGGCCAGGAGCTCGGCGCGGCGGGTCAGGCCGAGATTCGCCCCCGTGAGGCCGAGGATCAGCCCCAGGCCCGCGCTCAGAGGCACGCCGTAGGGAAACTCCCGGACGAAATACCCGATTAGAACCGCGACGAGAAGGCCGACGATAAGGCCGAAAAGAGCCGTGGCGAGGTCGGGAAGGGGGGTGGTCCGAAGGTGGACGTTGATCTTCCTCCAGCCGCCGAAGAGGTACGGCGTACCGAGGTAGGC
>JAYUBK010000115.1:0-19481 GCA_043740835.1 Chloroflexota bacterium | reverse complement strand
TGCGAGCACTGCGGCAAGATCTGGAACCTCATGGACGCGGTGGATTCGTACATCCCCGAGCCCGAGCGCAAGGTCGACCTGCCCTTCCTGATGCCCGTCGAGGACGTGTTCACGATCGCCGGCCGCGGCACCGTCGTCACGGGCCGGGTCGATCGCGGCGCCCTCAAGGTCAACGAGGAGGTCGAGATCATCGGTGTCCGCGACACCACCAAGACCACCGTCACGGGCCTCGAGATGTTCCACAAGCTTCTCGACTCGACAACCGCCGGGGACAACGTCGGTGCTCTCCTCCGCGGCGTGAAGCGGGAGGATGTCGAGCGCGGCCAGGTCCTGGCCAAGCCCGGCTCCATCAAGCCGCACACCAACTTCAAGGCCAACGTCTACGTTTTGACTCGTGACGAGGGTGGTCGCCACACGCCGTTCTTCGGCGGCTACCGGCCCCAGTTCTACATGCGGACAACCGACGTTACCGGTTCGGTGAAGCTGCCCGAGGGCGTAGAGATGTGCCTTCCCGGCGACAACATCGAGATGGACGTTGAACTCGTCACCCCCATCGCCATCGAGGAAGGCCTCCGCTTCGCCATCCGCGAGGGCGGCCGCACCGTCGGCGCCGGCGTCGTCACCGCCGTCACCAAGTAGCCGTCACCAAAGAGAAGTAGGGAAAGGGACCCGCAACGAATATGGCGCAGAGAATCCGGATCCGGCTCAAGGCATACGACCACCGAGTTCTGGACCAGGCGGCCGACAGAATTGTCGACACCGCCCGGCGTACGAACGCGCGTACCGCGGGTCCCATCCCTCTCCCGACCGAGCTCTCGAAGATGACTGTCATCCGCGGTCCCTTCATTGACAAGGACTCGCGCGAGCAGTTCGAGATGCAGACCCACAAGCGAATCGTCGACATCCTCGACCCCAACCCGCGCGTGGTGGATGCGCTGATGCGCCTCAACCTGCCGGCTGGGGTCTCCATCGAGATCAAGAGCTAGTGCGAGCAGCAACCAAGGGCCTCCTGGCTCGCAAGCTTGGTATGACCCAGGTCTTCAACGCGAACGGCACCGTTTCCGCGGTGACCGTCCTCGAGGCGGGGCCCTGCCGCGTACTCGGTCTGCGGACGGTCGAGAAGGACGGCTATTCGGCCGCCCGGATCGCCTTCAAGCAGGTCGCCGAGCGCCGTGTCACGAAGCCCGAGGCCGGTGAGTTCAAGAAGGCCGGGCTCGAGAATCACGCCCACGTCGTCGAGATTCGTGGATACGAGGGTCTCGAGGTCGGGCAGGAGCTCAAGGCGGACCTTTTCGAGGAGGGCGACATCGTCGACGTGACATCGACCTCTAAGGGCAAGGGCTTCCAGGGCCTCATCAAGCGCCACGGCTTCAGCCGTGGTCCCGAGAGCCACGGCTCGATGAACGTCCGCCAGCCGGGGTCCATCGGCGCCACCGACGCCGCGCGCGTCTTCAAGGGCGTGCGCATGGCGGGCCAGATGGGCAACGTCAAGACGACCGTCCAGGCGCTCAAGGTCATCCGCGTCGACCTCGAGCGAAACCTCATCCTGCTCAAGGGCGGCGTGCCCGGCGGCGACAAGGCCCTCGTGCTCATCCGCCAGTCCGTCAAGGCAAAGGAAAAGGCGTAAGGAATGGCCGACGAGAAGGATGAGAAGAAGGTGCCAGAAGGGCCGGCGAAAGAGCCCGCGAAGCTGTCAAAGGCTCCCAGAGCCACGGCCAAGACGGCGGACAAGACGACGGACAAGACGGCGGCTGCCAAGCCTTCCGCCAAGCCCGCCGCCGTCAAACCAGTCTCCGACAAGAAGGCGGTCGAGCCCAAGGCTGAGAAGGCCGTCAAGGCGGCTACCGCCCCAGCCGGGGCGAAGGCGGGCAGGGCCGCAGACGTGGAGGCCAGGCCGGCTGCCGGCTCAGCGACCAAATCCGCGATCAAGAAGGCATCTCCCAAAGCCGGGCGCAAACCTACCGTCAGAAGGGAGCCGCTCGAAGACGCCCTCTCGGTGAAGGTTTACTCGATGAAGGGCGAGGAGTCAGGGTCTCTGCATCTCCCCGAGGCCATATTCGGGGAGAAACCCAACCATGCGGTCATGCACCAGGCTATTCGGCGCCAGCTCGCCAACGCCCGCCAGGGCACCGCGTCCACAAAGAAGCGCGACGACGTATCCGGTGGTGGCAGGAAGCCATTCCGGCAGAAGGGCCTCGGCCGCTCCCGACACGGATCCGAGCGCGAGCCCTCGATGGTCGGCGGTGGTACCGTATTCGGCCCCCAGCCCCGCAGCTTCAGGCTCGAGATGCCCCGCAAGATGCGCCGTTTGGCTCTACGTTCCGCTCTCAGCGTCAAGGCCGCCGACGGCCAGGTCAGCGTCATCGACAGCTTCTCGATGGAGGAGCCGCGCACGCGCACAATGGTTGACCTGCTCGAGTCTGTAGGTGTCGAGGGTACGGCCCTCGTCGTACTCGCCGCACCCAATGAGGTCATCTCCCGCTCGACGGCGAACCTGCCCTGGGCGAAGACGATCCTGGCCCACAACCTGAACCTTTACGACCTATTCACCCACGACCACATCGTGTTCGCGCAGGACGCAGTGGACTTGATCGCGGAGACCTTCTCGAGATGAGCAGAACACCCGACCGCGTCATCCTCGGACCTGTCATCTCGGAGCGCAGCTATGCGCTTTCGCAGATCGGCAAGTACACCTTCAAGGTCGCGCCGGACGCCTCCAAGCCGGAGATCGCCCACGCCCTCGAGGAGCACTACGAGAACCGCAAGCTCAAGGTCGCGTCGGTGAACACCGTGAACGTCCGCGGCAAGTTCAAGCGGCTGGGCGGGCGCGGCGCGCTCGGCCGGACCGGCGACTGGAAGAAGGCAATCGTCACCCTGGCCCCGGGGCAGCAGCCCCTGGAAGGCCTGTTCGGGAGTCTCTAGATGCCAGTCAGGAAATACAAGCCGACAAGCCCGGGCCGCCGCTTCATGTCGACCTCGTCCTTCGATGAGATCACGACTGACACGCCCGAGAAGAGCCTTCTCCAGGCGCTCCCGAAGTCGGCCGGGCGGAACAACACCGGCAAGATCACGATCCGCCACCAGGGCGGCGGGTATAAGCGCATCTACAGGAAGATCGACTTCAAGCGCGACAAGTACTCGATCCCCGCCAGGGTCGCCACGATCGAGTACGACCCCAACCGCTCGGCCCGGATCGCCCTTCTGCACTACGCGGACGGCGAGAAGCGCTACATCCTGGCGCCGCTCGGCCTGAAGGTCGGCGACATGCTCATGAACGGGCCCGACGCCCCGGTGCGGGCCGGCAACGCGCTGCCGATGAGCCGAATCCCGGTTGGATCGACGATCCACAACATCGAGCTCACGCTCGGCCGCGGAGGCCAGCTGGTACGTTCGGCGGGCACCTCGGCCCAGCTCCTCGCCAAGGAGGGCGCTCACGCGGTCGTGCGCATGCCGTCCGGTGAGCTGCGCCGGATCGACGTTCGCTGTGGCGCCACCCTGGGCCAGGTCGGCAACATCGAGCACGAGAACGAGTCCGGAGGTAAGGCCGGCCGCAACCGCTGGCTCGGCAAGCGTCCCACCGTCCGAGGGGCGACGATGAACCCGGTCGACCATCCCCATGGCGGTGGAGAGGGCAAGACCGGTCCCGGCGGTAACCCGCAGACGCCCTGGGGCAAGCCCGCGCTCGGGTTCCGCACCCGCAAGCCCAAGAAGGATTCCAACAAGCTGATCATTCGCCGCCGGGAGAAGAAGTAAGTGTCTCGCTCGACAAAAAAAGGACCTTTCATCGACCACAACCTCCAGGAGAAGGTGGCCAAGATGAACCTGCTTCGCGAGAAGAAGGTCATCAAGACCTGGGCTCGCGCCTCGACGATCTTCCCGGAGATGGTCGGCCACACTGTCGCCGTCCACGACGGCCGCAAGCATGTGCCGGTCTTCGTCTCCGAGAACATGGTCGGCCACAAGCTGGGCGAGTTTGCCCCGACGCGGTACTTCCGCGGCCACGGCCACCACACCGAGCGCAGCTCGAGCCTCAAGTAGCTAATAGGGAATTTCGAACAAATGGAAGTCAGCGCTGTCGCCAAGTACGTGAAGAGGACGCCTCGGAAGGCGCGCCTGGTCGCGGACGCGGTCAAGGGTATGAGGGTCGGTGAGGCTTTGGCCTTCCTCGAGTTCTCGCCAAAGCACGCGGCTCACGACGTGGCGAAGGTCATCAAGTCGGCGGCGGCAAATGCCGAGCACAACTTCAACCTGAATAGGGAGGAGCTGCGCATCAAGCAGCTGCTCATCGACGAGGGACCGACGATGAAGCGACTGCGCCCGGTCAGCCGTGGCATGGGGCATCAGTACTTCAAGCGCACCTGCCACATAACGGCCGTCGTCGAAGACCGGCCCGAAGGAGAGAAGTAGGTTGGGGCATAAGGTTCATCCAAACGGCTTCCGCCTCGGGGTCTACAGGTCCTGGGAGGCGAACTGGTTCGCGGTCGACAAGGACTACACGAAGCTTCTCCACGAAGACCTGGAGATGCGGCGCGTGATCCTGAAACGCCTGCATAACGCCGGCATCGCGAAGATCGAGACCGAGCGGTCGTCCAACGCCCAGATGACTGTGACGATCCATACGGCAAAGCCCGGCATCGTCATCGGCAAGGGTGGCGCCTCGGTGGACCAGCTGCGCGAGGACCTCGAGAAGCGCTTCAGCAACAAGGTGCGAATCTCCATCCAGGAGATCAAGCAGCCCGAGATGGACGCCCAGCTTCTCGCCGAGAACATCGCCTCCCAGATCGAGCGCCGCATCAGTCATCGCCGCGCGATGAAGCAGTCGATCCTGCGCACGATGCGAGCTGGCGCCCTTGGGGTCCGGATCGCTCTCGGCGGCCGCCTGCGAGGGTCTGAAATGGCCCGTCGCGAGTGGGACCGCGAGGGTCGCGTTCCTCTGCACACCATTCGAGCCAACATCGATTTCGGCCGCGCGACGGCGAAGACGACGTTCGGCATGATCGGAGTCAAGGTCTGGATCTACAAGGGCCTCGTGAAGATCGCTCCGCGCGGCGGTGAGCTGGAGGCGGAGCTCGCGCCGCAGCCAGAGGCTCCGGCCGAGGCGCCGGCTGTGATCGAGACGGCGGGAGCGATGGCGACGACCCCCACGGCTGTCGCTCCGGCCGAGACCGCGGTTGCGACGGCCCCGGTGGCGGCAACCGCTGACGTGCCCACGGCCGAGGCCAAGCCCAGGCCTGCCGCCAAGGCGACAGACAAGGCGACAGACAAGGCGACAGACAAGGCGACGGACAAGGCGACGGACAAGGCGACGGAGAATCCTGCCGCCAAGGCGGCGGACAAGCCTGCTGCCAAAGCGACCGATAAACCTGTGGCCAAAGCGACCGACAAGGCTACGGACAAGAAGCCCGTGAAATCGGAGGAAGGCGATGCTACTTCCTAAGCGCGTAAAGCACCGCAAGATGCACCGCGGCAAGAAGAGCGGCGTCGCCATCCGCGGTGCGCACATCGCCTTCGGCCAGTTCGGCCTCGAGGCGCTTGAAGCGGCCTGGATCACCAACCGTCAGATCGAGTCGGCCCGCCGGGCGATGACCCGTTACGTCAAGCGCGGTGGCCAGATCTGGATCCGAATTTTCCCCGACAAGCCGGTCACCAAGAAGCCGGCCGAAGTCCGGATGGGTGGTGGTAAGGGCAACCCGGAAGGCTGGGTCGCCGTCGTCAAGCCGGGCCGGATCATGTTCGAAATGGGTGGCGTGACGCATGAGGTTGCCAAGGAGGCCATGCGCCTCGCCTCGGCCAAGCTCCCCATTCCGACGCGGTTCATCACCCTCGACGAGAGTGCGGCGGAGGTCCCGGCATGAAGCCTGCCGAGCTCGTTGAAATGGACAATGAGGCACTGCAGGGTAAGCTCAAGGATTCCCGCAGAGAGCTGTATGAGCTGCGCTTCCGTCTCGCGGTTGGCCAGCTCGACGATCATCGCCAGATCCGTAACGTCCGGCTCGACATCGCCCGGATCATGACGTCGCTGCGCCAGCGCGAACTTGGCATCAGCGTCGATCCGGGCGTGGGCGACCCGATCACCGCTGCCCCGGCCGGCGCCGCGGCCAAGGCGCAAAGCGGCGGTGCCGACGACGAGCAGGAGGAGGTCGCCAAGACCAGCCTTGCGGCGGGCAAGGCGGCCCAAAGCACGGCCAAGCCGACGGGCAGGGCCCCAGGCAAGACGACGACGCGCGGCAAGGCGGTCACCAAGACTGTGACCCGCCGCGTTGGCAAGACGATCAGCAAGACGGCCAAGGCGGCCAGCAAGACGGTGGGCCGGCCCAAAAAGACGGCGGCCATCAAATCCGAAGTCGCCAAGAAGGCGGCCATCAAAAAGACGACAGAGGAGACCGAATGACAGAGCAGGCCGTGACGACCGACGAGTCCACCGAGCGCAACCGGCGCCGGACCCGGACGGCCACGGTGGTCTCCGACAGGATGGAGAAGACGGTGGTGGTCCAGGTCTCGAGCCTGAAGCAGCACCCCCTCTACAAAAAGACGATCCAGCGTCGAGTCAAGTTCAAGGCTCATGACGAGTCGAATCAGGCCGGCATTGGGGACCTCGTCCGCGTAATGGAGGTTCGGCCGATCTCGAAAGAGAAGCGCTGGCTGGTCGTCGAGATCATCCAGAAGGCCAAATAAGGTGGTTCAACAGGAGACACGGCTCAAAGTGGCCGACAACAGCGGCGCCAAGGAATTGCTCTGCATCCGCGTAATGGGCGGCCACTACCGCAAGTACGCGTACGTGGGCGACATCATCACGGCCGCGGTCAAGTCGGCGCAGCCCAATGGTCAGGTCAAGAAGGGCGAAGTCGTCCGCGCCGTCATCGTTCGCACGGCGAAGGAATACAGGCGCCCGGACGGGTCGATCATCCGCTTCGATGAGAACGCGGCGGTCCTCCTGAACCAGCAGAACAACCCCCGCGGCACCCGCATCTTCGGACCCGTCGCCCGCGAGCTTCGTGAGCGCAACTTCATGAAGATCGTGTCGCTCGCTCCCGAGGTGCTCTAGGAACCAGACATGTTGACGAACAAGAAGAAGACAACCAGGCAGCGCTGGCTCGACCTCGCCCCCGGCGACACCGTCGTCGTCATCGCCGGCAAGGACAAGGGCAAGCAGGGAGAAGTGCTGCGCACGCTACCCGCACAGAGCCGCATCGTCGTGAAGGGTGTGAACATCCTGAAGCGCCACGTCAAGGCCAACCAGTCGAAGGGAGGCACGAAGGCCATACAGGGCGGCATCGTCGACTACGAGGCCTCGCTCAGCTACTCCAACGTCCAGCTCGTCTGCCCGAACTGTGGCAAGCCCACCCGCGTGAAACACACGGTTCTCGAAAGTGGCGCCCGTGCCATCGAGTGCCGGGTGTGCGGCGAGCCCTATGAGCGCGTGCGCCGGACGGAGGTCCAGTAATGAGCAAGACCAAGGCCGTGGCCGACAAGCCGAATGGGAGCTCGCCCGTGCCCGTGATGCAAAAGCAGTACAGGGACAAGATCGTCCCGGCACTCATGAAGGAGTTCGACTACGTCAACTTGATGGAAGCCCCGCGCGTGGCGAAGGTGATCGTGAACATCGGCATCGGCGAGGCCAAGGACAATGACAAGGCCCTCGAGGCTGCGCGCAATGACGTCCGCGCCATCACCGGCCAGGCCCCGACCGTCATCAAGGCCCGCAAGTCGGTGGCCGCCTTCAAGCTCCGCGCGGGGCAGTCGGTCGGCATCCGCACGACCCTGCGCGGCCGCCGCATGTACTACTTCCTCGAGAAGCTGATAAACATCGCGCTGCCTCGCATCCGTGACTTCCGCGGCGTGAGCCCCGAGGGTTTCGACGGTCGCGGCAACTACACGCTGGGCCTGCGCGAGCAGATCATCTTCCCCGAGATCGACTACGACAAAATCGACAAGCTGCGCGGGCTCGAGATCACCGTGGTCACCACCGCGAGAACAGACGACGAGGGCCGCAGCCTGCTGACCCAGCTGGGCATGCCGTTCCGAAAAAGGGAGCGCTGAGTGTCCTCCACCGAACGCTCATCAGAAATGGCTGCGACGGCTTACACCACGCTCGCTGCGATGCTCGTCGTCTCCTTCATCTCGACGCCCTCAGCGGCGATTTTCAGACGAACGTCTGCTGGAGAACACTGATTTGGCAAAGAAGTCCGCGATCGAAAGCTGGAAGCAGCCGGCGAAGTATCCGACCCGGTTCCACAACCGATGCCGCCTCTGCGGGCGGCCGCGCGGGTACATGCGCATCTTCGGCATGTGCCGCATCTGCTTCCGCACACTGGCCGCCGAAGGGCGGATCCCGGGGGTGACCAAGTCAAGTTGGTAACGGTTCAAGTTCCTCACACCATCGGTGTCATCTCCGATCCCATCGCAGACATGCTCACCCGCATCCGGAACGCCAACAAGGCGCGCCGCGAAACGGTGCTGGTGCCGGCTTCGCGCGTGAAGCTGGAGCTGGCGCGAGTACTCGAGGACGAGGGCTACATCGCGAGCTATGACGTGGAGACGGCCAAGGAAGGTGCCGGCGAGCTCATCAAGATATCCTTCAAGGCCCGCCCCGACCGCCAGCGGGTGATCAGCGGGATCAAACGCATAAGCAAGCCCGGGCTCCGGGTCTATGCGCGGAAGACGGAGATCCCTCGCGTTCTCGGAGGCCTCGGCCTCGTCGTGCTGAGCACCAGCCAGGGAGTCATGAGCGGCCGCCAGGCCCTTCGTGCCGGCCTGGGTGGAGAGGTCCTCTGCTATGTCTGGTAAGGAGTCTTAAGTTGTCCCGGATCGGCAAGCTTCCGATCCCGCTCCCGAGCGGGGTGGAGGTGAACGTCAACGCCAACCACGTAACGGTCAAGGGCCCGAAGGGGACGCTCGAGCGCAGCCTCCCGGCCCAGATCGCGGTCAGCGTCGAGGATGGCAAGGTCATCTGCACGCGGCCGACCGATGGGCGCGAGCACAGGAGCCTGCACGGCCTCACGCGGACGCTGGTCGCCAACATGATCACGGGCGTCAGCGTCGGGTTCACCAAGCACCTGGAGCTTGTCGGCGTCGGCTATCGCGTCGCCAAGCAGGGAGACGAACTGGTGCTCAGCCTCGGCTTCAGCCACCCGATCAAGTTCACTCCGCCGGCGGGGATCACGATCGACGTGGCCGATCCGACCAAATTCTCGATCAGCGGCGCCAGCGCCGAGGTCGTCGGCCAGATCGCCGCTGACCTCCGCAAGCACCGCAAGCCTGAGCCCTACAAGGGAAAGGGAATCATGTACCGCGGCGAAAAGGTCCGTCGCAAGGCCGGCAAGGCCGGCAAGGCGAAATAGCAGCAACAAGGGATAGGGAAAGAAGTGCTTAAGCAAGTTGATCGCAAGCGCGCGCGTGCGAAGCGCCACCGTCGGGTCCGGGCAAAGGTTCGCGGGACTTCGGCGCAGCCGCGTTTGACCGTGTTCCGGAGCGTCGCCCATACCTACGCGCAGGTGATCGACGACAGCACCGGCCGCACGCTCGCAGCGGCCTCCACCGTGGAGCTCAAAGAGAGCAAGAACAACGTCGCCGCCGCACAGGCGGTCGGCCGCGCGATCGCCGAGAAGGCGGTGAAGGCCGGGCTCAAGAAGGTCGTATTTGACCGAGGCGGTTACCTCTACCACGGCCGGGTGCAGGCACTCGCCGACGCCGCCCGTGAAGCCGGATTGGAGTTCTAGTGAAAACGTCCGCCCCAGGCTCGAACGCACGACCGGCGATCCAGCTGCTTTCAGTTGGAGGTCTTCACTAGCATGGGTATGAGAGCGCCATACGGCAACCAGGACAGGGGCGACACCAATGAGCGCGTCGTCAGCCTGAACCGCGTCGCGAAGGTCGTCAAAGGTGGGCGCAAGTTCCGCTTCTCGGCGCTGATCGTCGTCGGGGATGGCAATGGACGCGTCGGCGCCGGCATGGGCAAGGCCCGCGAGGTTCCCGAGGCGATCCGTAAGGGCGTCGAGAACGCCAAGCGGAACATGATCACGGTTCCGCTTGTCGGTACCACGATCCCGCACGAGGTCCACTTCAAATGGGGGGCGGCGAAGATCCTCATGAAGCCGGCGGCGCCGGGAACCGGGGTCATCTCCGGCGGAGCCATGCGGGCCGTAATCGAGCTGTCAGGGATCAAGGACATCCTGACCAAGAGCCTTGGTACCAACAACCCCATCAACACCGTGCGGGCGACGATGGAAGCGCTGAAGTCGATGCGGACCGCCCAGGAGATCGCCGAGCTGCGCGGTAAGACCGTCGAGGAACTCGTCGGCCGTCGTCTCTCGGTCGCTTATCGCACCGCTGCCGAGAGAGGCAAGATCGAGGCGGGCAAGATCGAGGCGGGCAAGATCGAGCCCGACAAGGTCGAGACGCCCAAGGCCGAGACCCCCAAGGCCGAGGCGCCCAAGGTCGAGACGCCCAAGGCCGAGACGCCCAAGGCCGAGGCGCCCAAGGTCGAGACGCCCAAGGCCGAGACGCCCAAGGCCGAGGCGCCCAAGGCCGAGACGCCCAAGGCCGAGACGCCCAAGGCCGAGACGCCCAAGGCCGAGACGCCCAAGAGCGAGACGCCCAAGAGCGAGACGCCCAAGGCCGAGACGCCCGACGCCGCGCCTGAAGAGACAACCAAATGATCAAGGCGACCTGGCGCAAGAGCGCCATCGGATATTCGAGCGACTTTGCCGCGACAATCCAGTCGCTCGGGTTCAGGAAGCTCAATCAGACGCGCGAGCTGCCCGATACCGACGCGGTACGAGGCATGCTCAAGAAAGTGGACTTCATGGTGTCCGTCGAAGGCACACCCTGGAAGCCGCCCAAGTTGAAGAAGTACAAGATCTGGCGAGCACGCTCGTCCAAGAAACACGCACGAGGACGTTAGGAAAGTGAAGCTCCACGATCTGAGGGCCCCAGAGGGGTCCACGCACCGCAAAAAGCGAGTCGGCCGAGGGCATGGCTCCGGACACGGCAAGACTTCGGGCCGCGGCACCAAGGGCCAGAACGCTCGCAGCGAAGGCTTCCGTCTCGGCTTCGAGGGCGGCCAGATGCCGCTCGCTATGCGACTGCCGAAGTTGGGCGGGTTCAAGAATCCCTTCAAGATCGAGTACGCGATCATCAACCTCAGCAAGCTCAGCGCTTTCAAGGACGGCACGCATCTGACGCCGGAGAGCTTCTATCAGTCAGGCCAGGCCGACGCCGGCCAATTGCTCAAGGTTCTCGGTGCCGGGAAGTTGCGCCGCCGGCTGACGGTCGAGGCTCACGCTTTCAGCGAGACTGCCCGTGCCGCCATCGAAGCACGCGGCGGCAGCGTCATCGTAATCGGCGCCGAGGCCGCGGCCGAGAAGGCCGCGGCGAAGGCCGCCAATGACATCAGGCGGGCCGGCAAGGCTAAAACTGCAACCGCAGCCCGGGCCGCCAAGGCCACGACAGCCGCCGCCGTAGAAGTGGCCCCTGCCGAGGAGGCAAGCGACACGGAAAGTGGCCATGAGGCTGGTCAGGAGAACGCGGAACCGACGTCTGACGCGGAATAGCACGAAGCTGCTGACATGAACCTGCTGGAAGCTGTCTACAACGCCGTCCGGCTCCCCGAGCTTCGAAATAAGCTGCTCTTCACGGGAGGCATCCTCGTCGTCTTCCGGCTTTTTGCCAACGTGTCAATCCCGGGCGCCAGCACGGCGGCGTTGCAATCGCTCTTCGGTCACCAGGCGCTGTTGGGCCTTCTCGACCTCTTCTCGGGAGGCGGCCTGTCGACGTTCAGCGTCGTCGCCATGGGCGTCAATCCGTACATCAACGCCAGCATCATCATGCAGCTGATGACGGTCATCTCCGACCGCATCAAGGACATCTCCAAGGAGGGTGAGCAGGGCCGCCGCCGCATCACGCGCTGGACGCGCTACCTCACGGTCGCGCTGGCGATCCTGCAGGCGTACGGGCTAACAGTCCTCTTCCAGCACTCGAACCCAGCCATCCTGCCGGCCGACATGGACTGGTTCCAGCGCACCGTAATCATCGTCACGCTTACGGCCGGCACGGTGACGCTGATGTGGTTCGGCGAGCTCATCACCGAGTTCGGCATCGGAAACGGCATCTCGCTGATCATCTTCGCCGGCATCATCGGCCGCGCCCCGCGCACGCTGCTCAACGCGGTATCCGGGCACCCCGGGGGCGGCGGCATCGCCGACTACCTGCCATTCATCCTCTTCGGTGCGGTTGCCCTCGTCGTCACGGCGGCGATCATCGAGGTCCAGCAGGCCGTCCGCAAAGTGCCCATCCAGTCGGCCCAGCGGGTGGCGGGGGGGACGCGGACCGTGACCCCGCGAGCCAGCTTCCTGCCTCTCCGGGTAAACCAGGCGGGCGTCATCCCGATCATCTTCGCGATCTCGATCATGTTCTTTCCGACAATCATCGCCAACTACTTCCAGGCCGCCCCGACGAACACCTGGTATTACACGGCGGCCGTGTGGATCCAGGGCAACTTCGTCCCCGACGGTCCGAATGTATGGATGGACGCGCTCTACAACGTTCTCTATTTCCTGCTCGTTTTCGCCTTCACGTACTTCTACACGGCCGTCACCTTCGACGTGAACGACGTGGCTGACAACCTGAAGCGCTACTCGAGCTTCATCCCGGGAATCCGACCAGGTAGGCCGACCGCGGAGTACCTGGCAGCCCTGATGAACCGCATCACTTTCGCCGGAGGTATTTTCCTCGGCCTCATCACCGTGGTGCTCCCGATCGGCACGTCCCAGATCACAGGCATCCCGCATCAGCAGATGTACCTCGGAGGCACCGCCATCCTGATCGTAGTGGGCGTCGCCCTCGACACCATGAAACAGCTCGAAACGCAGCTGATCATGCGTCAGTACCGAGGCTTTATCCGTTGAACCTGCTGCTCTACGGACCTCCGGGCTCCGGGAAGGGCACCCAGGCTGATTTTCTCAGCCATCGTTTCGGTATTCCGCACGTTTCCACCGGTGACCTCTTCCGCGAGGAGGCCAAGCGCGGCACGCCACTCGGACTCGAGGCCAAGGCCTACATGGATCGCGGCGAACTAATCCCCGACGACGTGATGATCGGAGTCATCCGCGCCAGGCTGGCCCAATCGGACACCGCGCACGGGTTCCTCCTCGACGGTTTCCCGCGCACGGTTCCCCAGGCCGAGGCGCTCGACAGCACTCTGGTCGAGATCGGCAAGGGCCTCGACTTCCTCCTTTACCTGCACGTCGACATCGAGGAGCTGGTACAGCGGTTGACCGGCCGCTGGGTCTGCCCCACGTGCGCTCGCAGCTACCACCTCGTCAACAACCCGCCTCACGACGACAAGCTCTGCGACCGCGACGGCACTCCGCTCATCCACCGCGATGACGATACCGAAGAGACGGCTCGGCGCCGAGCCGAGGTGTTCTACCAGCGCACCTACCCGATCCTTGGCTTCTACCGGAACCGAGGCCTTGTCGTCGAGATCGACGGCCACGGCAGCATCGCCGATGTGCGCGAGCGCATCCGCCGCGGCCTCGCGGAGGTTGTCGCCAACGAGGCCGCCATGCACCTGACCAAGGACCCGGCCAAGGCGTGATGAATCTCAAGACGGAATACGAGATCGGGCTCATGGAGCGCGCCGGCAGGCTTCTCGCCTCGGTCGTCGATGAGATGCGGGCGGCCGTCAAACCGGGTCTCACGACGGGAGATCTCGACAAGCTCGCCGACCGCCTCATTCGCGAGGGCGGCGCGCGCCCTGGCTTCCTCGGCTACCAGAACTACCCCAAGTCGACCTGTATCTCGGTGAACGACGAGGTCGTTCATGGGATCCCGGGCAAGCGAAGCCTGCGCCAGGGCGACATCGTGAGTCTCGACCTCGGCCTCGTGCTGGACGGCTTTTGGGCCGATATGGGATGCACGGTCGCGGTCGGGAACATCAGCCCCGAGGCTGAGCGTCTCGTGCGCGTCACCGAGGAGTCGTTCTGGGTCGGCATCGAGCACGCCCAGGCCGGGGGTCGCCTCGGAGATATTTCGGCTGCGATCCAGGGGCATGTCGAGAGCCACGGGTACTCGGTCGTTCGCCAGTTCGTCGGCCACGGCATCGGCCGCAACATGCACGAGGATCCCCAGGTCCCCAACTTCGGCACCTCGGGCACCGGCCCCCTGCTCAAGGCCGGCATGGTCCTCGCCATCGAGCCGATGGTCAACGCCGGCGGGTATGACGTCTACATCAAGCCGGATGGCTGGACCGTGTGCACCTCCGACGGCAGCCTCTCCTCCTACTACGAGAACACGGTCGCGATCACGGTCGAGGGTCCGAGAGTGCTCACGCTCGGGGATCGGGAGCCGGGATTTCTCAAGCAGACGAGAGGGTGACAGTGACCCACCCTCTTGGAGTACAATCACCGTTCGTGCCACGGCCACCTGACCTCGTTGACGGGGTCGTGGTCGAGCCTCTCCCGGACGGAATGTTCAGGGTGGAGCTCGGGAACGGGCAAAGGGTCCTCGCTCACGTCGCCGACCGCCTCGGCAGCCACTTCAAGAGATTGGTGGCTGGCGATCGCGTTCGGGTCGAGCTGGCCGAAACCGACCGCTCAAGAGGAAGGATCAGGGAAATTCGAAAATGAAGGTTCGACCATCAGTCAAGAAAATCTGCGTCAACTGCAAGGTGATCAAGCGCGAGCGAGTCGTGCGGGTCATCTGCACCAATCCGAAGCACAAGCAGCGGCAGGGCTAATAGAAGGGTGAGGGTTTAGTGGCAAGAATCGCCGGCATCGACATTCCCAGGGACAAGAGGGTCGTCATCTCAATGACCTACATCCATGGGATCGGTCGGACCACGTCCGCGAAGGTCATCCGGATGGCCAGCGTCAACCCCGACACCAGGGTCAAGGATCTTTCGGACGAAGAGGTCGGCCGGCTCCGCCAGATCATCGAGCGCCTCAGCTCAACGAAGGACATCCTCATCGAAGGGGACCTCCGCCGTGAGGTTGCCATGAACATCAAGCGGCTGGTCGAGATCGGTACCTACCGCGGCCTCCGCCACCGCCGAGGCCTCCCCGTCCGTGGCCAGCGCACGCGAACCAACGGTCGCAGCCGTCGCGGTCCCAAGCGGACGGTTGGCGTGCGCAGGAAGAAGGGCAAGTAGGTCATGGGAAAAACAAAGAAGAAGGTTGTTCGCACCCGCCGCCGTGAGCGCAAGAACGTCACCGTTGGCCAGGCGCACATCCAGAGCACTTTCAACAACACGATCGTCGCCATCACGGATCCCACCGGGAACCTGATCGCATGGGGCAGCGCCGGAGCCCAGGGCTTCAAGGGGAGCCGTAAGTCGACCCCCTTCGCGGCCCAGGTGACTGCCGAGGCGACAGCCCGCAAGGCCATGGAGCACGGCATGCGCTCGATCGAGGTCTTCGTGCGCGGCCCGGGAGCCGGTCGCGAAGCCGCGATCCGCTCTCTCCAGGCCACGGGCCTCGAGGTGAGCGCCATCACCGACGTCACCCCGATTCCACACAACGGTTGCCGCCCGCCAAAGCGGCGGAGGGTTTGAAGTGCGCCACCTCCGCGACGGCTTGACGGTGGCTTCTCCATCGCCGGCCGGGCCGGCGACTCATCCCCTGGGAACGCCGATCCCGGTCGTCGACTTCTGCGCGTTTCGCTCGCCGGCCTACAGCCTGTTTGCTGCGATGCTCGCCGTCATCTCGACGAACCCAGTGGCGATCCGTCAATCCGTCACGGAGGTGCCGTACTAAATGGGAGCACAGCACGGACCGGTCTGCCGATTCTGCCGCCGAGAGGGCGCCAAGCTCTACCTCAAGGGCGAGAAGTGCTATACGAAATGCACGCTGGATCGTCGCGCCTTTCCGCCGGGCCAGCATGGCCTGGCGCGACGCCGCAAGGTTTCGGACTTCGGTGTCCAGCTTCGAGCGAAGCAGAAGGCGCGTCGCCTTTACGGCCTCTTGGAGACCCAGTTCCGCAACTACTTCGACGCGGCTGAGCGCGAGCCGGGCGTCACCGGTCTCAACCTTCTCCGCCACCTCGAGCTCCGGCTCGACAACGTCGTTTACAGGCTGGGCTGGGGGTCCTCGCGAAAGCAGGCTCGTCAGCTGGTCACCCACAGGCATTTCGAAGTCAACGGCAAGATCGTCAACGTCCCCTCGTACCAGGTGAAGCCCGGCGACGCGGTCAAAGTGCGCGAGCGGACGTCGAGCGGCAGCCAGGTCATCGAGGTGGCCGTCGACGCGTCGAAGGCCCGTGTCACCCCCTCCTGGCTGTCGGTCAACCTGGACGAGAAGACCTCCAAGGTGCTCGCCCTTCCCGATCGCGGCGAGATGGAGATGGGCGTCGAAGAGCATCTGATCGTCGAGTTCTATTCGCGATAACCGGTTAGGAGGTTTGGTTTCATTGGCGATTGACAGTCCCGTCGCGGTTGCACCTCAGGTAAAGAAGCTCGAGGTCGAAGGCGATGGCCCAGACGGCATTTACGGCAAATTCGAGATCGAGCCGCTCGAGCCCGGTTTCGGCATCACGCTCGGCAACACCCTTCGGCGGGTGCTGCTCTCCTCACTGTGGGGAGCCGCGGTCACCTCGATCCAGATCGACGGTGTCGCCCACGAGTTCACCAGCGTCCCCCACGTCAAGGAGGACGTGACCGAGATCATCCTCAACCTGAAGCAGTTGAACCTCAAGGGCTTCACCGAGGATCCCGTCACTCTGCTTCTCGACGTCCGCGGCCCGGCCGTGGTCCACGCCTCGGATATCCAGACGACAAGCGACGTGGAGATCGTCAATGGCGACCTCTACATCTGCACGATCGCCGACAAGGGCCACATCCGCCTCGAGCTCAACGTCGAGCGCGGGCGCGGCTACGTACCGGCCGAGCGCAACAAGCGCGAAGGCCAGCCAATCGGCGTCATCCCCATCGACGCCATCTTCAGCCCGGTCCACAAGGCCAACTTCACCGTCGAGAAGACGCGGGTTGGCCAGGCCACGGACTTCGACAGATTGATCCTCGAACTGTGGACCGACGGGACGATTCGTCCGGAGGAAGCCGTCGGCAACGCCGCCGCACTCTTCACCCAGCACCTCGAGCTATTCGTGCGCTTTGCCGACTCGATTGTGCTACCGCAGGCGGCGAGCCGCCCCGCGGGCCCCGGCGGACGTCTCAACGAGGTTCCCATCGAGGAGCTCGATCTCTCGGTCCGGGCCTTCAACTGTCTCAAGGCCAACGAGATCGGCACAGTCGGCCAACTGCTGTCGAAGAAGGAGGACGAACTTCTCTCCCTCCGGAATTTCGGGCGCAAGTCCCTCGATGAGATCAAGGAGAAGCTCGTCGAAAAGGGCTACATCCGCCCCGACGAGCTCGACACGGTCCTCCGATAAATGCGCCACAACAAGAGCGGCCGCGCCTTCTCCCGGGACACCGACCACCGCAAGTGGTTGATGAGGAACCTCATCACGTCCCTCCTCGAGAGCGGCCGGATCACCACCACCGAGCCCAAGGCGAAGGAGCTGCGGCGCTACGTGGACCGGCTGATCACTGCGGCCAAGCCGAATGACGTCGCCGCCCATCGCAAGGTTGCGCAGACGATCACCAAGCCGGAGGTCTCAGTAAAGCTCTTCACCAACATCCTGCCCAAGCTGCAGGACCGCCCGGGCGGATACACCCGGATCATCCACAAGGGTCCCCGCCTTGGAGACGCCGCCCCGATGGTGATCATCGAACTCGTCGACTAGGTCGCCGTCGGTTTAACAAGTGAATATCAAGATCGTGCTGGAATACGACGGGTCGGGATTTTCGGGCTGGCAGCAGCAGACCGGCAGCCGGAGCGTGGAGGCGGAACTCAAGCGCGCGCTGCGGGCGCTGACAGGAATTGACCACAAGGTCTACGGCGCCGGAAGAACAGACGCGGGAGCCCATGCGGTGGGCCAGGTGGCGAGTTTCAACCTTCAGGGAAATCTCGCGCCGGGCCGGGTCATGGGGGGCCTCAACGCCAAGCTCCCGGCCGATGTCAGCGTCGTGAGCGCCGAGATCGTGCCCGACGAATTCCACGCCCGCTACTCGGCTCGCTGGAGGCGATATCGCTATCGCTATCTCGACCGGGTTGCCCGTCCAGCCCTGGATCGGGACCGCTGCTGGCATCTGCCCGGGCGGCTCGACGAAGCGGCGATGGCGCTGGCGGCGAAGCCGCTGGTGGGACGGCACGATTGGACCAGCTACTGCTCGGCCACCGAGCCGGCGGATTCAAGGTTGCGCACGATGCGCTCAGCCGAGGTTCGTCGGGTGGGGGACTTCGTCGAGCTTGAGCTGGAGGCGGAGGGCTTCCTCCGCGGCCTTGTGCGCGGCATCGCCGGCGCGCTGGCCGAGGTGGGGAGCGGCCGCCGGCCGCCGGAGTGGGTCGGCGAGGTGCTCGCCTCTCGCGATCGAAAGCGGGCCGCGCGAACGGCGCCGGCCAGGGGACTCACCCTGATGGCAGTTGAGTACCAAAACCAGATGAAGCGAGACCCGGATGAAACAAGACTCTCGATTGAGACGGAATAAGGAAGTAGGAAGTTGAAGCAGAAGACCTGGACAGCTAGAAAAGAAGATCTCCATGGAGATTGGTTTGTCGTGGACGCCACCGGCGTGGCTCTCGGCCGCCTGGCGTCCAACGTCGCCAAGATTCTCAAGGGCAAACACAAGCCCACCTATACGCCGCATCTCAACACCGGCGACCACGTCGTGGTCATCAACGCCGGCCGGGTGCTGGTCACGGGCTCGAAGATGGACGACAAGACCTACGACCGCTACTCGGGCTACCCGAGCGGCCTCCGCCGCCGGACGCTTCGGGAGCAGCAGGAGTTGGATCCCGCCTTCCCGATCGTCCACGCGGTCAAGGGCATGCTCCAGCACAACACCCTGGGCGCGGATATGCTGAAGCGCCTTCGCGTTTACGCGGGGCCCGATCATGAGCACGTGGCGCAGCAGCCGCGGGCGATCAAGTTCAACGAGAAAGGGGACATCGACCTTGGCTAGCGAGAACGTCGGCTACGGCACCGGGCGTCGCAAGACGGCCGTGGCGCGCGTGCGCCTCTTTTCGGGTGGCGAGGGCCGTGTCACGATCAACGAGAAGCCGGCGCTCCAGTACTTGGGACAGCGGACGCTCGAGATGGCTGTGATGGAGCCGTTCAAGGTCGCCGACTCACACCGCTTCGACGTCACGGTGAAGGTCGTCGGCGGAGGGCTCGCCGGGCAGGCCGGCGCAGTTGCACACGGCATCGCCCGCGCGCTTCTGGTCGCCGAGCCCGACCTCCGCGGCGTCCTCAAGAAGGCCGGTCTCCTCACGCGCGACTCCCGCGAGAAGGAACGCAAGAAGTACGGACTCAAGCGGGCGCGGAAGGCGCCGCAATACACCAAGCGCTGACGCGCTGGTGTTGCAAGGAGGGAGCAAGGCTCCCTCCTTCCGGATCCACCCTCGCACCGGACGCGGTGTGGCGGCCGT
>JAYUBK010000114.1:0-19629 GCA_043740835.1 Chloroflexota bacterium | reverse complement strand
GGGCCCAGCCCGGCGGAGGCCGCCGCAGGTCCCGGCGCGGAGGCGGAGGCCGGGCTGGCAATGCGCCCAACCCCGGCGCGGGTAGCCAGCAGCAGCCTCGCCCATCCCAACCTCCTCGCCAGGGCGGGCCCGCAGGCCAGCAGGGCCAGCCCGGTGGCGGGGGTGGCAGGTCCCGCAGGCGCGGGCGAGGGGGTTCAGGTAACCGTGGGGGAGGCTCTCAGCAGCCGCCTGCGCCCCAACGCGATGCCGAGCTCAACGACCAGATCGCCCTCGACCGATTGCGCGAGTCGGGCTTTGAATTGGAGAAGGTCCACGAACTCGAAGCCTTCATCTACTTTCCCAATGAGTCGAACGCGAGGCGCGCCCTGCCGGCACTGCAACAGGCCGGCTACACGACTTACCCGGAACCGACGGGTGAGGGACGTTGGGTCGTCGAGGCTGTGATCCGCGCGGCGCCGATGCCCGAATACGTTGCGGCAATGCGAAAGCATCTTCGGGGCGTGGCCGGGCCGCTGGGCGGGATGTACGACGGCTGGTCGGCGACACCCATCGACGAGGAGGCCGAGGCCGAGGCCGCGCGCCTCGCCGAGCTCGAGCCGCCACCGGCGCCCCTACTCGAGGCCGAGCCGGACGCCGATGCCGAGGCCGAGTCCGGGGCTGACCTTGACGCCCCGGCAGAGCCCGGTTCCGAGGCTTCCAGAGAGGCCCAGCCGCAGGCCGGGCCCCGGGCCGAGGCGGAAGCCCCGCCCCAGATCGAGAGCACCGGCGAGACCGCAGCCGAGACCGGCAACCAGGATCTGCCGACAGATCGGGGGACCGACCATCCACCGCCACGCTCCCCCGCTGAGGGCTAGTCTCGGGGCGTGACAACGAAGTCCAAGCCGCAGCATCGCGATCGCACGCTCGAGTCCGAACTCAAGTTCAAGCTGGCCGGGCCTGCGGACCACGCGCGCCTTCGCCGCCGCCTCGAAGAACTGGACGCGAAGCCGGCGGGCACCTACGACGAGGAGAACGTTCGCTTCTTTCAGCCCGGCAAGCGCCGACCGATGAGCCTCCGTCTCCGTATCCTCGACGGTCGCAAAGGGGGGATCCTGACTGTCAAGGGCCCGGCCCGTTTCATCCGCGGGATCAAAGTTCGCGAGGAGACTGAAGTCGGCGTCGACGATGCGCAGGCCGCCCGCGACCTCGTCGAGTCGCTCGGCTATACGGTGGCCTTCACTTATCACAAGCACCGCTCGACCTGGCGCCTCAACGAGGTGGACGTGACGCTCGACACGCTTGCCTTCGGGTTCTTCACGGAGTTGGAAGGACCGCCCGAGGTCCTCGAGGAAACGGCGCGCACGATCGGTCTCAATCCGAGTCGGGCAATCAAGCTCAGCTACTCGGCGATGGCTCGCCGCTTCGCTCTCGGGCCAAGCGCCAAGGCGGCCCAGCTACAGGCGGTCTAAAGCTTTCCGGCCAGGGCGATCTGGCGTCGAAGGGCGAAGCGGCTCGCCAGGTTGAACACGAGGACGACGAAAACGAGCACCAGAGCCGCGCCCCAGGCCTGGCCGTTGATCTCCGGATATGGGCTCTGGGCTCCGTTGAACACGATCAGCGTCAGTGCGGACATGGGGCCACTCGGATCGACGCTCCAGAACTTGTTTCCGAGGCTCGTAAATAGCAGCGGCGCCGTCTCCCCGGCGGCTCGCGCGACGGCGAGAAGGGCGCCCGTGATCACTCCCGGCGCTGCTGCGGGGAGGATCAGCAGGAGCGCAACCCGCCAGCGGGCAATGCCCAGCGCGAGACCGGCCTCGCGGAGTCCGCCGGGGATCAGGGCGACAGCCGATTCGGTCGTACGGATGACGACCGGGAGCATCAAGACGGCAAGGGCCAGCGCGGCCGAGTAGGCCGAGAAGTGGTGGCTGGGCCGGACCAGGAGTGCGTAGGCGAAGAGGCCGATGGCGATCGACGGAGCGCCCGTGAGGACGTCACTGGCGAGGCGGACGTACTTCGCCCGTCGGCCATGGCCGTACTCGACGAGGTAGATCCCGCCGAGGATGCCGACCGGGATGGCCAAAAGAGATGCCATCCCGACCATGATCAGGCTGCCCGCAATGGCGTGGGCGACGCCGGCTCCCGGGATGCCGTGCGGGCGTTCGACGTTCGTGAAGAACTCGACATGGCTGATCGCCGGCAGGCCCTTCAGGATCGTGAAGCCGAGCACGAGCGAGAGTGGAACGAGGGCCAGGAGCGCCATCGCGTAGACGAGGAAGCCGACGAAACGGCTGGCTCCCTCGCGGCGCTGATTGCGCGTCACCTGCCCTGCCTCCTCACCGTGGAGTTGACCAGACCGAGCGCGACCAGGTTGACGCTCAGCGTCAGGAGAATGAGGACCAGGCCGAGCTCGACCAGTGCGGCCGAGTGCAGGGGGCTGGTCGCCTCGTTGAACTCGTTGGCGATCACGCTGGCGAGCGTGTAACCGGGCTGGAACAGAGAGGGCTGGATGTCGGGCCGATTGCCGATGACGAGTGTCACTGCGATGGTTTCGCCCAGGGCCCGGCCGAGGGCGAGGACGGTGGCGCCGACGATGCCGGCGCGCGCGGCCGGCAGGACCACCTGCCAGGTGGTCTCCCACCAGGTCGCCCCGAGAGCGATGCTGGCCTCGCGAAGGCCCCCCGGAACGGCACGGATCACGTCCCGTGAGATTGAGCCAAGGGTGGGGAGGACCATTATCGAAAGGATCAGCCCGGCCGTGAAAAGGCTTGTCGGTCGGGGGACCCCGGAGAATAGAGGGATCGCTGCGAGGTGCTGATTGAGCGGAGTCTCGATGTTCTTGAATACCAACGGCCCCATCACCACGAGGGCCCAGAGCCCGTAGACGACGCTTGGGATCGCCGCCAGCAGTTCGACGCCGATGCCGATTGTGTTACGAAGCCGCGCCGCGCTCGGCTGGGACAGGAAGATGGCCACGCCCACTCCGATGGGGACTGCCAGAAGGAGTGCCAGGAGGCTTGTCACAACCGTTCCGAAGATGAAGGGGAGGGCGCCGAACTGGCCGATGACGGGGTTCCACTCGCGGCCGGTCAAGAACCCGAGGCCGAACCGGCTCATGGAAGGCCCTGCCTGGAGAAGGAGCACGATCACGATCGAGACGAGAGCCAGTGGGGCCGCCCAGGTGATGATGCCGGTAGCGGTCCTGAAGGGGTCTCGCGGCCGGGGTACGGACGGCGCTGCCAGCGGGCGGACGCCGTCGCTCAAATTCCAGTGCCGCCCGCCGGCTCGATGGCGTTGGGGCGGTCGAGGCGGTAGCCAAGCCCGCGAATCGTCACGATCTCGAAGGCGACGCGGCCGGCGAACTTTTCGCGCAGCCAGCGGATGTGGACATCGACGGTCTTGCTGTCGCCGCTGAAGTCGGCGCCCCAGACGTTCTGGAGCAGCGCGTCGCGACTGTGCACCCTCCCCGCGAACGCCAGGAGGTGAGAGAGGAGGTCGAACTCGCGCGCCGTCACCTTGACGTCGGCGCCGTCGAGAACGACTCGTCTCGCGGCCCTGTCGATGACGAAGGCGCCGACGCTGTCGCGCTCCGGCAGTGCCGGTTCGGCAGCCTCGGCGCGGCTCCGGCGCAGCACCGCGTTGACGCGGGCCAGCACCTCGCGGACCGAGAAGGGCTTGGTGATGTAATCGTCGGCACCGAGCTCGAGACCGACGATCTTGTCAACCTCGGCGTCCTTGGCGGTGAGCATGATGATCGGTACGCGGCTCGTTTTTCGCAGCGCGCGGCAGAACTCGAACCCGCTCATGTTGGGGAGCATCAGGTCGAGAAGGATCAGGTCCGGGTGCGACGTGCGCGCCGTGCGCAGGCCGATCGCGCCGTCGCTGGCCTCCTGGACGGAGTAGCCGGACGTGGCGAGGTGGTACTTCAGCGTCTCCCGTATGCCCTCGTCGTCCTCCACGATCAGGATTCGCGCCCAGCCGCTCAACGGGTGTGCGCTAACCAAGCTCGACAACCTGGCCGGTCTCCAGGAACACGATGTCCTCAGCGACGTTGGTTACGCGGTCGCCGATCCGCTCGAGGTTATGAGCGACGAGCATCAGCGTCACCGCGCGCAGGGCGCCATCGGAGTCGGCGCTGTTCGCCATCTCCTCGATCAGGTCGTCGAAGAGGCGGTGGTAGAGCCTGTCGATCTCATCGTCCTTGGCGGCGACCTCGCGCGCGCGGTCCTCATCGCCTTCGATGAGGGCATCGACGATGTCATGCACCTGCTGGACGGCGAGCTGGCCCATCAACCCGAACTCGACGCGCAGTGGCAGGCCGGGGAGACCGCTGAGTGTCGAGGTCATGCGTGCGATGCGAACGGCGTAGTCGCCCATCCGCTCCAGCTCGGCAGAGATGTACAGGACGCCCATCAGGGCGCGGAGGTCCCGCGCGACTGGCTGTTGGGTCGCGATGACGACGAAGCACTGCTCCCGGATCTGGCGGAAGCTCTCATTGAGCTGCTGGTCGTCGCGGCGCACCTTCTCAGCGGCTTCGCGGTCGCGCTTCTGCAGCGCCTGGACTGCCTCGGCGATCTGCACCTCAAGCATCGCCGCCATTCGGAGCAGGGTTTCGCGGAGGTTCTTGAGCTCCTTGTCAAAGGCGTCTCGGGCCACTAGCCGAAGCGCCCGGTGATGTAGTCCTCGGTCCGCCGGTCGCTGGGTCGGTTGAAGAGGTCCACCGTCGGGGCGAACTCGACCAGCTCGCCGGCGCCCTCCTCGTTCATAAGCATGAAAGCCGTGAAGTTGGCCACGCGCGCCGCCTGCTGCATGTTGTGGGTGACGATCATGATCGTGTATTGCGAGGCGAGCTCCTGCATGAGGTCCTCGATCTTCAGTGTTGCGATGGGGTCGAGCGCCGAGCAGGGCTCATCCATGAGGATCACCTCCGGGTTGACGGCAACGCAGCGCGCGATCGAAAGGCGCTGCTGCTGGCCTCCCGAGAGGGAAGTCGCTGGGTGATCGAGTCGGTCCTTCACCTCATCCCACAAGGCGGCGCTCTTGAGACTCGTGTCGATCGTCTCCTGGATCCGCGCCCTGTCCCAGCCGAGAAGTCGGGGCGCGAAGGCGACGTTGTCGCGGATCGACATGGGGAAGGGGCTCGGGCGCTGGAACACCATGCCCACCCGCTGCCGTAACTCAAGGAGCCGTGTCGTGGTGATGATGTTCTCGCCGTCGAGCATCACCGTGCCTTCGGCGTGGCTCCCCGGCACCAGGTCATACATCCTGTTGAAGATCCGGAGCAGGGTGCTCTTGCCACAGCCGGAGGGGCCGATCAGTGCGGTGATCCGCTTTTCAGGGATGGATAGGTTGATGTTGTTGAGCGCGCGGAACTGGCCGTAATAGAAAGAGACATCGGCTGCGGCGATCTTCACCGGTGCCGCGCCCGGCAATGCCATCAGGGACGGCTGCGCTACGTCCACTGTGAGAGCGCGGTCTGGCTCCATCGCGGCCATCTGTCCCCGAGTCTATCGACGGCTCGGTTAAGCGTTGCTTATGCCTTCGTTAAGATCCGGCTGCGGGATCTCCAGCGTGAAAACCTGACCGCCGCCGCGAGCCGCCTGGGTGGAGACGTGGCCTCCCAGCAGGATCGCCAGGTGCTTGGTGATGGCGAGGCCGAGTCCGCTCCCGGGCATCTCGCGCGAGCGCGCCGGGTCTACCTTGTAGAAGCGCTCGAAGACGCGGTCCCAATGCTCGGGTGAGATCCCCGGCCCGCGGTCGCGCACCTTGATGACGATTGCGCCGTCGGCGGTCTTCGCCTTGACGTCAACTCTGGATCCAGGGGGCGAGAACTTCACCGCGTTGTCGAGGAGATTGCCAAGTGCCTGGGCCAGTTTGGTCCGATCACTCGAGACCCAAAGCTCGGCGGCGACCTTCACATTGAAGGGACGCTCGAGGTGGAGGCGTGCGACAGTCTCGTCGACAAGGTCGCCGAGTTCGAATCGCGAGCTCCGAACGACGGCTCCGCCGGCTTCGATCTCGGCCAGCTGGCGGAGGTTGTCGACGATCGACGAGAGATGGTCCGTCTCTTTGATGACGCGCTCGGCGAAGCGCTCGCGAGCCTCCGGTGGGGGGGCCCCCTGCAGGCTCTCGGCCGCCAGCCGGAGCGACGTCAGAGGGGTCTTCAGCTCGTGGGAGAGGTTGGCCACGAACTCCTGCCGCACCATCTCGAGCCGGCGCGCCTCGGTCACGTCCTCGATGAAGACGATCCTCTCGCCCTCCCCGAGACCCGGCCCCGTGGTCAGCATCACAGTCCTCTGGTGATGCACTAAGCGCACCTCCGCAGGCCCGACGCGGGGCTCTGCGAGGGCTTCCTCGAGGCGGACTTCGCGGGTGGCCATGAGAAGGCTCATGGGCAGCTGCTCAGGGTTGATGGCGAACAGCTCTCGGGCAGCGCGATTCGCACCCAGCAGAAATGGCCCTGAATCGAGCACGAAAACGCCAAGGGGCGCGTCTTCGAGGAGCTCATAAACACCCCGCGCTGCGACGCTCTCAAAGTCGCTCGCAATGCCGTCCAGAGCCGACTTGTCGCGCCTGCGGAGCCGGTCCCAGACCATGGCGCGGAGTATAGGAGTGGAGATATCGCGTCGCCCTGCCTTGAAGTTGTCCTCTAAGCGGTGCTTAACCCCTGCTTAATCGGCCTTGTCGATGCTTCTTTGTGACCTGCTCACATCACACCGGATTCGGGAGGCCTTGCACCCAATGCGTTTGACGACAACCGTAAAGCAGCCGCTGGCAGCCATGGCGGCGCTTCTGATCGCCGCCTGTGGCGCCTCCTCTGCCGGATCTACAACGCCCTCGGTGGATGTCGGCAAGGGGAACCTGCAGGGCGCCGGCGCCACCTTTCCCGAGCCCTTTTACACAAAGGCGTTCTTCCAGTACGCGTCGAAGAACCCCCAAGTCACTGTCAACTACCAGGCGATCGGCTCAGGCGGCGGGATCAAACAGTTCACCGCCGGCACTGTTGACTTCGGCGCCTCGGACGTGCCGATGACTGCTGATGAGCTCGCCGCCGCCGGCGGAGACGCCGCCGTCGTCGAGGTCCCGACAATTCTCGGGGTGGTATCAATCGCCTACAACCTATCCGGCGTCAGCAAGCTCCAGCTTGATGGACCTACGCTCGCCGACATCTTCCTGGGCAAGATCAAAAAGTGGGATGACCCGGCCCTCAAGGTTCTCAACCCTGGCGCCACCCTCCCGAGCAAGGCGATCTCGACCGTATATCGAGCGGACGGCTCCGGCACCACCTACCAGTTCACCGACTACCTGTCCAAGGTCTCGCCGGACTGGAAAAGCCAGGTCGGCGTCGGCAAGTCCGTCTCCTGGAAGGTCGGCACCGGGGCCAAGGGCAACGAGGCCGTAGCGCAGGGAGTCAAGACGACCGACGGTGCGATCGGCTACGTCGAGCTCGCCTACGTGGTGCAGACAGGAATGACCCAGGCGTACCTGAGGAACCAGGCCGGCAAGTACCTGCAGGCATCGATCGACGGAGCCACAGCGGCCGCCAAGCAGAACACGAACGTGAGCCCTACCACCTTCTCGATCACGAACATGCCCGGTGACGCCAGCTACCCGATCGCCAGCTTCAGCTGGATCTTCATCAAGAAAAAGATCGACAACGCTGACAAGGGCAAGGCGGCAGTGAACCTCTTCAAGTGGATCATCACCGACGGCCAGACGTACGGCAAAGATCTCCAGTACGCGCCGCTGCCGGCCCAGGTCCAGAGCTATGCGGAAAGCCAGCTCAAGCTCGTCAGCGCCGGCGGTAGCATCGTCCTCAAATAGCAAATTGACCGCTCCCCCGGGGAAGGGCACGCGAACCCAAAGCGTGCCCTTCTCGTTGCTCCATTGCTCCTATTGGCGACACTGAGTCGACATGGCGATCTGGCAGGCCCTGCTGTTCGCGCTTCTGCAGGGCGTAACCGAGCTTTTCCCGGTGTCCTCGCTGGGTCACGCCGTCATCATTCCGAACCTCCTCAATTGGAGCTTTCGCACGTCCAGCGCGGAATTCGTGCCGTTCCTCGTGCTTCTTCACCTCGGCACGGCGGCGGCCCTTCTCTTCCTCTACAGGGATGACTGGCCGGGCATCATCGCCGGCTTCTTTCGCGCTGCCGCGAGGGGCAGGATCCGCGGCGACAGCGAGCGGCTCGCGTACCTCATCGTCGTCGGCAGCGTCCCGGCCGGGATCATCGGTTTCCTGCTCGAGAAGCCGCTCAAGGCGCTGTTCGCCAACCCGCGTGCGGCCGCCGCCTTCCTTATCGTCAACGGAGGCCTGCTGCTCGGAGCGGAGTTCCTGCGGCGCGGGTCAGAGCGCCGAGCGATCGCCACGGCAGGGAGCCTGCGGGGTGACGCAGGCAATGCTCACCACGATCTGGAGTCGCAGTTTGCCGAGGTGTCACAGCTGACCTTCCGGCAGGCGTTCGTCGTCGGCATCTTTCAGGCCCTCGCGCTCCTGCCCGGTATTTCGCGCAGCGGGGTGACGATGGGCGGTGGCCTGTTGGCCGGGCTGCGCCACGAGGAGGCCGCTCGCTTCTCCTTTCTGCTCGCGACACCCATCATCCTGGCCGCCGGCGTCCTCGAGGTCCCGCAGCTCTTCGACCACCCCGCGCCGCTCGGCGTCTTCGCGGCGGCGGCAGTCGTCGCCGGCCTCGCTGCCTACGGCAGTGCGCGCTTCCTGCTCCGCTATTTCCGCTTCGGGCGGCTTGATCCCTATGCGTACTACTGCGCCGCCCTCGGGGTGTTGGCGCTCCTCTTGCTACGCTGAAAGCATGGATGCCTACCGCGGCTGGCCGGCGGTCATGGCCGCTGCCGTGCTGGGCGTCATCTTTCTCGTGGCGGCCTTCCTCTACGCAAACGGCACTCTCCAGATCCTCGCCAGTGGCGGCCACCGGAACCACTACACGCACGCCGCCGTGTTCGGCATCCTGGCCGTCCTGGCATTTGTCGGCGCGTCCTTCCTGCGTCCCGAAACCGATAGCATCTAGCCCGGCCTGAACCGGGCTCCAAACCGGGCCCGGGCGCCCGCATTCCAGAGTTGCAAGGCGGTGGCGAAAATCCAGGCCGACACCAAAACGTCGCAACCGGCTTCCCCGCCACGTGGGCCCCGGTACATTAATCGTGAGCTCTCACGGCTCGACTTCAACTCGCGGATCCTCTGCGCCGCCGAGGACCCCTCGGCACCATTGCTCGAAAGGATCCGCTTCCTCGCCATCCTCTCCGACGCCCTCGATGAGTTTTTCCAGGTCCGAGTCGCAGGCCTGAAGGAACAGGTGCAGGCCTCGATTCATGTCAGCTCGTTCGACGGCCTCACACCAATCGAGCAACTGCGCCAGATCCGGGTCAGCGCCGAGGCGCTGGTCAACCGGCAGTCAGCACTCTTCACGCTGACCCTGCAACCCGAATTGGCCAACGCTGGAATTCGCCTGCTGACAAGGGCCGAAGACCTTGGCAAGAAGGACCGCCTCCACCTGGCGGCCCTTTTCCGCGAGCGGATCTTCCCGGTGTTGACGCCTCTTGCAGTCGACCCGGCGCACCCCTTCCCGTACATCTCCCATCTCTCTCTGAACCTCGCGGTCCTGGTCCGAGACCCGCTCCGGCGTCTCCAGCGTTTCGCCCGCGTCAAGGTGCCGCCGCTCCTGCCTCGTTTCATCGATCTTCCCGACGGCGAGCGGTTCGTCCCCATCGAGCTCGTGATTGGCCTGCACCTGCAGTCGCTCTTTCCGGGCATGGAGATCGCCGGCCAACATCCCTTCCGTGTCACTCGCGACGCCGACCTCGACCTGGTCGACAACGAGGCCGAGGACCTCCTCGAATCGATTCAGACCGAGCTCCGGCGTCAGCGCCGGCAGGCACAGGTGGTCCGCCTGGAGGTGGACCCGGGGATGACTCCCGAAGTCCTCAACCTCCTCCTGCGGGAGCTCGAGCTGGAGCCCAGCGACGTTTACACCATCGACGGGCTGCTCGACCTGCACGGCCTGTTCTCGATTTACGCCCTCGATCGGCCAGACCTCAAAGATCCAGCGTTCACCCCGGCGACGCAGCCCCGACTCCGCGGGCTGGGGGCGAGCCCCCCCGACATCTTTGCGGCTCTTCGCCAGGGAGACATCCTCGTCCAGCACCCCTATGACTCCTTCACCACGTCCGTTGAGGCGTTCATCAGCGAGGCCGCCCTCGACCCGAGCGTGCTGGCGATCAAGCAGACCCTCTACCGAACGTCAGGGCCCGCCAGCCCGATCGCCCTCTCCCTGGCGCACGCCGCCGAGTCGGGTAAGCAGGTCGTCGCACTCGTCGAGCTAAAAGCACGGGGTGACGAGCAGGCCAACATCGCCTGGGCGCAGGCCCTTGAGCAGGCCGGTGTCCACGTCGTCTACGGCCTCGTCGGTTTGAAGACCCATGCCAAGATCACTCTCGTCGCGCGCCAGGAGGGCAAGCGAGTTCGCCACTACTGCCATATCGGCACCGGCAACTACAACCGCAGTACGGCGCACTCCTATGAGGACCTCGGGCTGTTCAGTGCGGATCCCGATCTTGGAGCGGACCTGACCGAACTCTTCAACTTCCTGACGGGCTACTCCCGCCAGCGCAAGTTCCGCAAGTTGCTGGTGGCACCGGCCGGGCTCCGCAACGAGATCCTGAAACGAATTCGGGAGGAGGAGCCCGGTGGTCGAATCATCATCAAGGTCAATAACCTCGCCGACAAGGAGATCATCGACGCTCTCTACGAGGCGTCGGGCAAGAAGGTTGACATCGACCTCCTCATCCGCGGGATCTGCTGTCTTCGGCCCGGCGTGCCGGGGCTCTCGGAAAGGATCAGAGTGCGCTCCCTCGTCGGCCGCTACCTCGAGCATTCGCGGATTTTCCGCTTCGGGCCCGACTCCAACGCCGACTACTACATCGGCTCGGCCGACCTCATGGACCGCAACCTCGACCGCCGTGTCGAAGCCCTGACCCCAATCGGGGACCCGCATCTGAAGAGCCAGCTGGCCGAGATCCTCGACGTCGTCCTCGCCGACGACGTGCTGGCCTGGGATCTGGGCCCGGACGGCACCTGGACCAAGATCCCGACGCTGAAGGGCCTCAATGCCCAGGTCCTCCTCCAGGAGCTGGCACTGCACCGCGACAGCGGCACCGTCCACGGCCTCAGCGGTAAGGATCTCCAGCGCAGGGACCTCAAGGTTGCCGATCTCATCGGGCATGGCAAGAAGAAAAGGCGAGGTGGAAATGGCTGAGGCTGCGAACCTGGAAGTCGAGGTGAAGCTGGGCGCCGCGCCCGGATTCCATCTTCCTGAACTGGACGGAGTCGTCACCGGGGTGAGCGCCGCCAAGCCGGAGGAGATGCGCCTCGAGACCACGTACTACGACACGCCCGACCTGCGCCTGGCTCGCTGGGGCTGCAGCTTTCGCCACCGCGCCGGGGAGGGATGGACGCTCAAGTTGCCCTCGACCTCGGACGGGATGGCGCTCAGCCGGCCCGAGCACACGTATCCCGGACCTCCCCGCAAGCCACCCGCCGAGGCGCTATCCCTTGTCCAGGCTTACCTTCGCCGGACGCCGATCGACGCTGTAGCGCGGCTCTCGACCTGGCGTCGTCGGGTCCAGCTCAGGAATGCCGAGGGTCGCCTCCTGGGGGAGGTGGTGGACGACGAGGTCTCGATCCTCGACGGCCGCCGCGTCGCCGCCCGCTTTCGCGAGCTGGAGATCGAGATAAAGCCTGAAGGCCGGCCGCTTCTTGACACTCTCATCGCCCTTCTCCGTTCGGCCGGGGCGGGCGCGCCTGACAAGACCGCAAAGCATGTGCGGGCTCTCGGTCCCCGCGCCACGGAGCCGCCCGAGGTCTCGCCGGCGCCGCTTGCCGAACACCCGGCCGCAGGGGACGTCGTCCGCCAGGCGATCGCTTCCTCGGTGGAGATCATTTTCCGGCACGATCCCGGGGTTCGTATCGGTGACGACCCCGAGCACGTACACCAGGCCCGGGTCGCCACCCGCCGTCTGCGTTCGGACCTGGGCACGTTCGAAAAAATCCTGGACCCGGAATGGACACGCCTCCTGCGCGGGGAGCTGGCCTGGCTGGCGGATGAACTCGGCCGCGTCCGCGACGCGGAGGTGCTCCGTGACAGGTTGCGCGACCGTGCGATGAGCCTGCCGGCGGATGACGTGAGGGTCGCCTCCGGAATCATCCGGCGTCTGGCTGACGAGGTCGATGGCGGCCGCGAAAAGCTCGTCATCGCGCTTCGCTCCGATCGCTACTTCAAGCTCCTCGACATGCTCGTCGAGGGCGCACGGAACCCTGTTGTCATCGATGAAGAGGCCGCGCGGCCTGCCGCCGAAGTCCTGCCTGAGCTCGCCGCGAAGCCCTGGAAGAAGCTGAGGCAGGCCGTCAGGCAACTCAACGAGCAGTCGCCCGACGCGGATCTCCACGCAGCCCGCATCCTCGCCAAGCGCAGCCGCTACGCAGCCGAGCTCGCCGCGCGCGTCGCCGGCAAGCCCGCGCTTCGCTTCGCCAAGGCTGTAGCAGACCTGCAGACCGTCCTCGGGGAGCACCAGGACGGCGTCAATGCCCAGGTCTGGCTCCGCGGACTCCATTCCGCGGGGCGTCAGGGCTTTGTGGCCGGGGAGTTGCATGCACTCGAGCACGTTGCCACCGAGGCGGCCCGCGCGGACTGGCCGCGAGCCTGGAAGGCCCTCAAGGGCAGTGAGCTACGAGCGTGGATGCTGGCCTGAGCGGGGGCGGCAGGGGTTGATCGTCGAAGCGGCTGGCGGCGTGGTCTGCAGGCCCGGGCCGGCGGGGCTGACCGAGATCGCGGTCATCCACCGTCCCGGGCTCGATGACTGGTCGCTTCCCAAGGGAAAACTGGAGGTGGGAGAGACCCATGAGGTGGCCGCCCTGCGCGAGGTCGAGGAGGAGACCGGGCTTCGCTGCCGGCTCGTCCGCGAACTCGGCCGCAGCAACTACACCGACCGCCGGGGCCGCGACAAGGTGGTCTCCTATTGGGAGATGAAGCCCGTAGACGGCCAGTTCAGGCCCAACCCCGAAGCCGACATGATGCGCTGGGTGACCATCGACGAAGCCATCGAGCTCTTGACGTATCCACGCGACCGCGAGCTCGTAGGAGGCCTGCCGCGGTGAGATTGGCCTCGAAGACCCGTCACTAAATGGCAATCCTGCTGCTTCGGCATGCCAAGGCGGGGGACCGCGAGGAATGGACGGGGGACGACCACCTGCGGCCGCTCAGCAAACCCGGCCGGCGCCAGGCTGACGGCCTTGTCGAGTCGCTCAGGGCATTCCGTGTGACCTGCGTCCTTTCCAGTCCCTCCGTCCGCTGCGTGCAGACAGTCGACCCGCTTGCGAAGGCCCGGGGATTGCCCGTCGAAGTCAGCGAGGTGCTTGCCGAAGGCGGGGGCGCCAAAGCCGCGATCATCCTGATGCGCGAGCTCGAGGACGACGCGGTCCTTTGCACTCACGGTGATGTTCTCTGGTACGTGCTCCAGGCTCTTACGAAGAAGCAGGTCGACACGCCCAAAGGTGGCGGCTGGGTGATCGAGGTGGGGGACCGCGGCCCGCGGGTGATCCGGGCGATCCCTGCTCCCTCCGGCGAGTGACCGCCGGTCAGTCGAGGGCTTAAGCCGCTCCGCCCCACCGGAGTAGCCCGGCGGATTCCCCAATGCTTCTGGCCCGCAGTCGGGACCGGGCAACGCGGCGCCGAATTCGCGCGGTCTGACCCTCAGTCCTTCAGCAGCACCAGCAGCTCGGCCCCGTATTTCTCCAGCTTCGCCGGGCCCAGGCCGGGAACTGCGGCGAGATCGGCCAGGTTGGCGATGGGTCGGGCCGCAAGCTCGGCAAGCGTCCTGTCATGGAAGATCACGTAGGGCGGCATCCCCTGGCTGCGAGCCATCTCGGTGCGCCAGCGGCGCAGCTTCTCGAATCGGTCCGGATCCGCATCCGTGATGCCCGAGGCCACTGACGCCGTGCGGCTGGGCAGTTCGATTCCCGGCAGTGAAACCTCGATTCGCCCAGTCCCCGCCAGCGCCTCACGGCCGAGGTCGGTGATTGTCACGAGCGGATACTGCCCGGGCGTCTGGCCCAGGCCGCCCGCCGCCAGGAGCTCCTGAAGGAGATCCCGGAGGCGTACGTCGCTCCAACCGCTGAGGGTCCCGAAGGCGGGTGTCTCTCTCACCCAGGCTTGCTCGCGGGTCCACTTGACGTCCTTGCCGGCCAGGATTGCCGCCAGGTTCACCATGCCGATCCGTCCACTGAAACGTGCTGCGCCCGCGAGCGCCGCCACAACCGCCTCGTCCCCCACAGCGGGGGCTGCGGGACGCTCGGCAGCGAGGCAGTTGTCGCAGGCCTCGCAGCGTCGTGGCACACCTTCCTCTCCGAAGTAGTCGGCGATCTGGGCGTGCCGGCAGGTGCGGATGCCCGCGTACCCGGTGACGGCGGCGAGGCGGCCGTAGGCGTGCTTTTTTTGCTCGGCGAGGTGGTCGAGGTCGGCACGCCGCGGATCGAAAGCGCCGACGGAGCCGTCCGGCTCCAGCGCGCCCGCCTTTTCGAGGAGGAGACGGCAGGCATCAAGGGAGCGCCAGGCCGAGTCCGGCAGGAGAGGCCGCACCTCCTCCGGACCGGCGGACCAGAACCCCAGCCGACGATACGCGGAATGTACCGCCAGAAGGTCGCGGACCTCCGGGAAGGCCCGCTCGATGAAGAAGGTCTGGAGGTCGCGGTCCGCAGGGCTCCAGAGGAGTGTGCAGGTTGAGGGCAGGCCGTCGCGACCGGCGCGGCCCGCCTCCTGGTAGTAGGCCTCCAGACTGCCGGGCACCTGGTAGTGGATCACCCGCCGGATGTCCGGCACGTCGACGCCCATCCCAAAGGCAGATGTCGCCACCACGATCTCCAGGCGGTCGCTCGAAAACGCCTCCTGGGTGTGGCGGCGGGCCTCCTCCGGCAGGCGCCCGTGGTAGGGGGCGGCGCGAAGACCGGCGGATTCGAGGTCGCCGGCCAGTTCCTCGGCGGCCGCGACGGTGCCGCAGTAGACGAGCGCGCGGCCACCGCCGGGTCTCAGGCGGGCGTGAAGCGCCTCCAGCTTCTCGCGCTCGCCGCGCGTCCGCACAGCCTCGAGAAGCAGGTTCGGGCGGTTGAATCCAGTGACCTGAATGAGTGGATCCCGGAGGCCGAGGCTCTCCGCGATGTCCTTCCGGACGAGGGGTGTGGCGGTGGCGGTGAAGGCGCCCACGGGTGGGTTGCCGAGCGTCTTTAGGGCCGTGCCGAGGATCCTGTAGTCGGGGCGGAAGTCGTGGCCCCAGCTGGAGATGCAGTGCGCCTCGTCGACTACGAAACGGGTGACCTTCGCTTCCGCGAGTCGATCTGCGAAGCCGGGCCGAGACAGGCGCTCAGGAGCAAGGTAGAGCAGCTTGAAGGCTCCCAGGCGCGCGACGCGGAGCCGCTCCTGCTGGTCGCCCCGACCCAGCGTCGAGTTGATGAAGGCGGCGGGTATGCCGAGCGCGGTGAGGCGGTCGACCTGGTCTTTCATCAGTGCGATGAGCGGGGAGACGACGACGGTGAGGCCGTCGCCGACGACCGCGGGGATCCAATAGCTGAGGCTCTTTCCAGAGCCGGTCGGGGCGACGCCGAGGACGTCGCGGCCGGCCAGCTGGGCGTCGATCAGCTCCGCCTGCCCAGGGCGAAAGGCGTCGAGCCCGAACGTAGAGTGAAGGGCTTCCTCTGGGGTCACCGCCCAAGTTTGGCGGGAGCGAGCCGACCGCGCGACCCTTAACGGGGCTGTCCACGATCCTGCCGGTCGAGACCGCCGGCTCAAGCTCGGCGCCAGGCCGTTATGGGCCGCGCCGTACAGTGCTGTCGTCAGCTCGTCACGAACACCCTCAAGGAGAAACTTCGAGCACGTGGAAACGACTCAGATGAAGGCCGGTATCATGCTCCCGCTGCGGGACCTGATGCAGCCTCGCGAGCGCCGCACATGGGAGCAGACTCTTGTCACGGCAATGCATGCCGAGGCCGCCGGGCTCGATTCGGCGTGGATCGCCGACCACCTTTTCATCCAGGGGCCGGATGGCACCCGAGGCGGCTCGCTGGAGGCGCTCGCGACCCTCGCCGGGCTCGCCACCGCCACCCGGCGCCTCGAGCTGGGCACCCTCGTCCTCTGCGACCCCTTCCGCCACCCCGCAATTCTCGCCAAGATGGCCGGGACCCTTCAGGAGATCTCCGGCGGCCGCTTCGTCCTCGGCCTCGGCTGCGGTTGGCACCAGCCCGAGTTCGACGCTTACGGCATCCCGTTCGACGACAAGGTCCAGCGCTTCGAGGAAAGCTCGCGAGCCGTGACGGCCATGCTCCGTGGCGAGTCTTACACCCATGCGGGCAAGATCTACGCCTTCGACGACGCGGTGCTCCTGCCGAAGCCCGAGCATCCCACCCGTCTCCTCATTGCCGCCAAGGGCCCGCGGATGCTGCGGCTCACTGCGGAGCTCGCGCAGTCTTTCAACACCGCCTGGATGGGCGCGGACACAGCCCTCTTCTCCTCTCGCCTTGCCGACCTTCGAGCCGCATGCGATAAGGCCGGCCGCGATCTCAAGTCGATCGAGGTGACAGTCGGCCTTCTGACCCTGCCGGTCGCGAAGGAGGCGGATATCGACACCGAGTTTGCGCGGCTGCAGAGGGCGTCGCCCGCCCTTGCGGCCACCGACAGGGAGAAGATCCGTCGCGATGCGATCTGCGGAACGCCCGCGATGTTGGCAGAGCAGTTCCGTGCCTACTTCGACGCCGGCGCCGATCACCTGATCCTCGTCCCCAGCCCCGAGGTTGGCCGCCACATCGACGAGGACCGCATCGACCTCATCGGCGAGGCGATGAGGATCCTGAGGAGTTGAGGACGCGTCCTCTGCGGCGGCGCCTGCCTAGTCGCTGGCGCGCGTAGGCGTTACGTCCGGCGGCGTGCTCGCGAGCGCTCGATTCGCCTGGCGTACGCCTCCAGGGCGAGGAGCTGGATTGCGAAGTGCCCCGCAACGCCCATGCAAAGGACGGCGAGCACGGCGAGGAGGGTCACGAGCGGGATGAGGGGCCAGCTCTGCCATTTGCCGAGCCCGAGCGCGGCGACGGCCAGGAAGCCCATCAGGATGGCGTATTCAAGCCAGCGATTGACCGTGTGACGGACGCTGGCCATCTTGCCGATGTTGCGGATGAGGGGGTCCATGCCACGAATAACGCAGAAGGCGACCACCTCTTGCTGGCCGACTGACGGCCACTCGCGGGCCGACCGCGAGCGGCGGTGCGATACTCCGCGCTGATGGACTGGGACGTCGTGATTGTCGGCTCCGGGTCCGGCGGCGCCGTCGTTGCCAGCCGGCTGTCAGAAGATCCCAAGGTCCGGGTGCTGCTTCTGGAAGCCGGCCCCGACCTGTGGCCCAACCCCCCGGACGCCGTTCTCCACCTTCGCGGGGGCAGCGGGGTTGGCGAGTTCGACTGGAACTACCTCGATCCCAAGATGAAGAGCGCTCTGCCCCGCGGGCGCCTCGTGGGAGGGTCGAGCGCTGTCAACGCCAGCTATGCGCTGCGCGGCCAGCCTCACGACTACGACGGCTGGGGTGCCGGCTGGTCCTGGAACGAGGTGCTGCCCTACTTCAACCGGCTCGAAGACGACCAGGACTTCGGTGACTCGCCCTTCCACGGTCGCGGCGGTCCCATCGCCATCTACAGGATGCAGGCTCAGACGACGCTCGAGGAGACGTTCGTCGCTTCCTGCCACGAGCTCGGCCACGAGTCCCTTCCCGATCTCAACTCACCCGGCGCGGTGGGCGTCGGGCCACTACCTCGGAACATGAAGGACGGCGTCCGCCAATCGACACTGGTCACCTACCTTGCCCAGGCGCGATCTCGGTCCAACTTGACGATCCGACCGGATTCGACGGTCGATGCGCTGCTGTTCGAGGGCGAGCGAGTCGTGGGTGTCAGGCTGGCCGGTGGAGAGGAGGTCAGGGCGCCGCGCACCGTCCTTGCAGCCGGTGCGTACAACACCCCCCAGGTTCTCCTCCGCTCGGGCGTGGGCGACCCTGCACAGCTCGCGCGGCACGGCATCGAGGTGCGCCTGGCGCTGCCCGAGGTCGGCCGCCACCTCACCGATCACCCGCTCACCGTCCTCGTCTTCGAGGTCCAGGGTGGCTCGGAGCGCGACATGGTGAGGGTCGGCCCGACCGTGAAGTTCCGCAGCGAGCCCGGCCTCCCCATCGACGACATGAAGGTCACGCTCTTTCCCGACGGCGAGATCCTCACTCTGCCCGGCCTCTCCGGTCTCCACCTCGAGATCGACCACACCGAGTCAACGGGCGTCGTGGAACTTGTCTCGCGCGACCCGCACGCGGCCCCATATATCGAGCACCGACTCTTGAGCCACGAGAACGACATGGCGCGGATGGTGCGCGGCGTCAAGCACGCGCTGGAGATCTTCCGGGCGATGAGCGGGAGCGTCCCCATCGAACTGCTGCTGCCCGACCACGACACGATCAACGACCCGGAGCTGCTCATGGAGCACATCCGCACCTTCCAATCCACGGGCTACCACCCGTCGGGGACGGCCCGCATCGGGCAGGTCGTCGACCAGACCTGCCGGCTGATCGGAGCCGAGGGTCTATGGATAGCCGACGCGTCGGTGATGCCGCAGGTGCCGCGCGCCAATACCAACCTGCCGACGCTGATGATCGGTGAGCGCGTCTCCGACTTCGTCCGCGCCGACCTCTAGCAGGCCTCTGGAACGTGCTCCCGGGGCATGTCAGAGTCCCGAAAGACTTCGCCGCCCGCTATCGCGCGGCCGGATGGTGGGAGGGGCGCACGCTGGGAGACGTTTTTATGGAGGCCTTCAAGAGCCACGGCGACCGGGAGGCGCTCGTCGGCGGGAGCGAGAGGGTCACCTATTCGGAGCTGGCCGAACGTTCGCGCAATGTCGCGGCGGGCCTCCAGAGGCGTGGTCTGCGACCACTCGACCGCGTCGTCGTCCATCTGCCCAACTCACTCGAGTTTGCCTACGCCTACATCGGACTCCAGCTCATCGGCGCCATCCCCGTGATGGCCCTGCCCGCGCACCGGCGCAGTGAGATCGAGCACTTTGTTAACCTTGGAGGAGCGCGGGCCTACCTGCACGCGGGGCGGCTGGGCGATCTTGACACCGCGGCGCTGGCCGCCGATCTCCAGCAGACGCATCCATCCCTCGAGGTGGCTCTTACGCAGGCCGAGGTGACGGCAATGGCCGCTACTCCGGGGACCTTCGAGCGGCGGTTCATCGATCCCGCCGACCCTGCCGTCCTTCTTCTCAGTGGCGGGACCACGGGCCTGCCAAAGCTGATCCCGCGCACGCACGAGGATTACCTCCACAACTCGCTCTGCGCGGGCGCCGTCAATGACATCAGGCCCGACGATTCGTTGCTCGTCGTGCTGCCGCTCGGCCACAACTTCCCACTTGCGTGCCCGGGCCTGCAGGCGTTTCTGCTGGCGGGCGCCCGCGTCGTGCTGGGAGAGGGCTCGGGCGCGGGCGCCAATCTCGCGCTCGTCGCAAGGGAAGGCGTGACGCACCTCGAGCTGGTCCCGGCGGTCCTGATCCGATGGCTGGAGGACCCGGC